>JAISIX010000031.1 GCA_031261805.1 Mediterranea sp. (in: CFB group bacteria) | reverse complement strand
AATAATAAGAATCCCCGTACCATGAACTTCTACATCGGTGTAGGCTACAAGTTCTAAGTAAACTAACAACAAAGCCCGCCAAACAGGAAGGAATCCTTCTTGTTTGGCGGGCTTTGTTGTACTCTCACTCTTCGCTCCTCACCGCTCTTACAACCAGCGTACGAAGCGCCTTACGTACCATGTCTTGACTATTTGCGTCAGCACGCAGTAGCACAGCAGGATGCCTGCCAGCCATGGGAAGTAGCTGAGTGGCAGCGGCTGCAGGCCGATGGAGCTACCGAAGGCGGTGAACGGGATGAGGATGCCCACGGCCATTACCAAGAGCGTCATGCCCACCACCGGCCAAGTGGCGCAGCTCTGTATGAAGGGAATCTTGCGGGTGCGTATCATGTGCACGATGAGCGTTTGCGAGAGTAGCCCTTCCACGAACCAGCCGGTCTGGAAGAGCGTCTGGTGCTCGGGCGTGTTGCAGCCGAAGACGTGCCACATCACCAGGTAGGTCAGGATGTCGAAGATGGAGCTGATGGGACCGATGCAGATCATGAAGCGACTCAGGTCCGAGGCATCCCATCGCCGGGGCTTGCGCAGAAACTCACCGTCCATGCGGTCCAGCGGGATGGTGATTTGCGAGATGTCGTACAGCAGGTTCTGTATCAGCAGGTGGATGGGCATCATGGGCAGGAAGGGTAGGAAGGCACTGGCGAACATTACGCTGAACATATTGCCGAAGTTGGAGCTGGCCGTCATCTTGATGTATTTGTTGATGTTGCCGAAGGTCTTACGTCCCTCTATCACGCCGTCCTCGAGTACCATCAGGTCCTTCTCCAGCAGGATGATGTCGGCTGCCTCCTTGGCGATGTCGACGGCGGAGTCGACCGATATGCCGATGTCCGACTGTCGCAAGGCGCCCGCGTCGTTGATGCCGTCGCCGAGGAAGCCTACCGTCTTCTTCGCCTCCTGCAGCAGGGCGATGATTTGCGACTTCTGCAGCGGGGTGAGCTTGGAGAAGAGGGTGGTGGTGAGCACTGCTTGCCGCAGGGCGAGGTCGTCCATCTCCTCTATCTCCGGCCCGGTGAGCGCGTGGGTGGTGTCGATGCCTACTTGGCGGGCGATGGCTTTCACCACCACGTCGTTGTCGCCCGATAGGATCTTCACCTCCACGCCATGTTTGTGTAGCTTCTCTATGGCGTCGGCGGCCGAGGGCTTGGGAGGGTCGAGAAAGGCGAGGTAGCCGATGAGCACCATCTCCGCCTCGTCGGCCACGCCGAAGTCGGCCGTCTTCTCCACGTAGCTCTTCTGTGCCACGGCCAGCACACGCATCCCTTGGCGATTCATCTCCTCGCTGATGCTCTGTGCCTTGACGCGTAGCTCGCCGGTGAGCCGGTGCACCTCCCCGCCATATTCGGCGTACTGGCACACGGCGAGCATCTCTTCCACCGCTCCCTTGGTGATGATTTGCCGTTTCCCCTGCTTGTCGACTATCACCACCGACATGCGGCGGCGGTTGAAGTCGAATGGTATCTCGTCTATCTTGGTGTAGCGGTCCTTCACCTGCCCCAGCCCCAGCTCCTTCACGTGCGAGAGGATGGCTTTGTCCATCAAGTTCTTCAGTCCCGTCTGGAAGTAGCTGTTGAAGTAGGCGTGTCGTAGCACGCGGCGGTCGGCGTCCTCGCTGCCGTCGGTGTTGATGTACTTCTCGAGCACAATCTTGTCGGCGGTCAGCGTCCCCGTCTTGTCGGTGCAGAGCACGTCCATGGCTCCGAAGTTCTGTATGGCGTTGAGGTTCTTCACGATGCTCTTCTTCTTCGACATGGCCACGGCCCCTTTCGAGAGGTTGGCGGTGACAATCATGGGTAGCATCTCGGGCGTCAGGCCCACGGCCACGGAGATGGCGAAGATGAAGGCGTCGAGCCAGTCGCCTTTGGTGAATCCGTTGACGAAGAAGACGAAGGGGACCATCACCAGCATGAACCGGATGAGGAGCAGGCTCACTTTGCTGATGCCGCGGTCGAAGGCGGTGGTGGCGCGATGCCCTACCAGTCCGCGGGCGATGGTGCCGAGGTAAGTCTTGTTGCCCGTGGCGAACACCAGCCCGCGGGCGGCGCCACTGATGACGTTGGACCCCATGAAGCAGATGTTGTTCAGCTCGATGACGCTTCCCTTGCGGTACTGCTCCGTCACCTCGGGCAGCTTCTCCACTGGCACGGACTCGCCGGTGAGTGATGCCTGGCTCACGAAGAGGTCTTTGGACTCGATGACGCGCACGTCGGCCGGCACCATGTCGCCGGCGGCTAGGTACACCATGTCGCCCGGCACCAGCTCGGTGATGTCAATCTCCTGCTCGTGCCCGTCGGCCCGCTTCACGAGGCAGGTGTTCTTCACCAGCTTCATGAGCGACCCTGTGGCCTCGCTCGCCTTCCACTCCTGCCAGAAACGGAGCAGGACGCTGCACATCACCATGGAGGTGATGATGATGATGCCCGTCCACTCCTGCTCCTCGGGGGTAGCCGTCAGCACGTCGAGCACCAGCGAGACGACCGCCAGTCCCGTGAGCACGCCGATAAAGGGGTTGATGAAGGCGCGGATAAAGAGGAAGAATGGGTTCCTCCGCGTCTCGTGCACCACTTCGTTGCTGCCGTAGAGTATTTGCCGGCGGTGCACCTCTTCGCCGCTCAGTCCCATGCGCGACGTTTGCAGGTAGGCGTACACGGCCTTCACGGGCTGCGTAGCCGCCAAGAATACCTTTTCGCTATTGAAAGCATACTGCCCTGCCGAGCTTTCCTTTCTCTTCCACTTCATACTCTTCCTTCGGGTTTTAATGGGTTCTTGTATCTGTTTTTCCGGCTTGCCGGTTCTCCGTTATCCGCCTGCAAAGGTAGCCTATCCCTGCCGATAAGGGCGTTAGAACGTCGTTAGAGGTGCATTAGAATATCATTAGAATGTCGGAGAGGGCCGTTCGAAAAGAATAGATGAGGCCGGGTTCTCCTTAGTCTTTATTAACGCAACATGCTTGCATTAACGCCTCTCGCTATTGTAACTTTGTGGCGTTTAATAAACGACGTAATATCATTCTTATATGGAAAAGACAAGAAGAAGTACCAAGACCAAGCAGCTCGTGATGGGCGTGTTGGAACAATCGTCTTCGGCGCTCTGCCACGAGGACATCGAGAGAGAACTGGGCGGGCAGGTAGACCGGGTGACCATCTACCGTATCCTGCAAGGCTTCCAGGAAGAGGGCAAGGTTCACAAAATCATTGATGAAGGCGGGAAGTCGTACTATGCCCTCTGTTTTGACTGCAGCGAGGGGCACCACCACGACAACCATGCCCATTTCCGTTGCCTCAAGTGCCACCGCATCACTTGTCTGGAGGCTTCCATGCCGCGCTTCAAGCTGCCGGAAGGCTATCGGGCCACCGCTGTCCATACCCTTATCTCGGGCTATTGCCCCCACTGCCTCCCGACCCTCAAGGCGGCGCTCACGCTGCTGCTGTGCTGGCTCTTCCCTTTCGCCGCCGGCGCACAGCAGGCCGACAGCCTTCGCGTCGATACGGCCAGCGTCCACCATCTGGAAGAGGTGGTGGTGTCGGCTCCCGGCACCCGCCTGCAGGGCGAGACGGTGATTAACGTCGACAAACTGTCGCTGGCGGGCAATGTGGCGATAGCCGGCTCCTCGCTGGCGGCCAAGCTCTCCAACATCGCCGGGGTGAGCAACTGGAGCACTGGCGCAGGCATAGGCAAGCCTGTCATACGGGGGCTGAGTGGCAACCGCATCGCCGTCTACTCGCAAGGCATACGGATGGAGAACCAACAGTGGGGCGAGGAGCACGGGCTGGGGCTGGACGAGAACGGCCTCGGCCACGTGGAGGTCATCAAAGGCCCCGCCTCCTTGCTCTATGGCAGCGATGCCTTGGGAGGCGTGCTCTACTTCGTGGATGAGCCTTGGGCCGACCCCCGCTCGGTGGGCGGGCGCGTGGCTACTGAATACAACTCCAACGGGGAGGGCTGGCGAACCACCGGTGCGCTGAAAGCCTCTACCGACCGGTTCCACTGGAACCTCTTCGGCGAGTACACCACGCACAAGGACTACAAGGACGGCGACAACCACCGGGTGGACAACACCCGCTTCCATACGGGCAACTTCAAGACGGCCATCGGCTACGACTGGGCCAAGGTGCACTCCACCCTGAAGTATAGCTACCTCAACGAGCAGTACGGACTTACCGAGGCGGATACCGACATCCCTAACAACAGCCGCCGGCCTGCCTTCCCCTACCAGAGGCTCAACACCCACATCCTCAGTTCGGAGAACACCATCTACCTGAACAACGACAGCCGGCTGACGGCCAACGTGGGCTACATGTTCAACAACCGCAAGGAGTTTGAGGATAGCAGGCAGGCCGCGCTCGACATGAACCTCGGCACCCTCTCCTACAACGTGAAGTGGTACTCCCCACAGTGGGCAGGCCGATGGTCGCTCATCGGCGGTAGTCAAGGGTCGTATCAGAAAAACAGCAACCACGGCGAGGAGACGCTGATTCCCGACGCCACCACTACCGACGCCGGGGTCTTCGTCATCTCCAACCTGCACTACACCGACCGGGCCTACTGGCAGGCAGGCCTGCGCTTCGACGGGCGGCACGTGGCCAGCAGCCAGCATGGCACGGAGGGCGAGGAAGGCTATTTCCCCTCGTTCGCCAAGACCTACTATGCCTTCAACTTCTCCACCGGCATCTACCAGCCGATAGGCGAGAAGTCGTCCTTGCGCGTCAACCTCTCTTCGGGCTACCGCACCCCCAACATGTTTGAGCTACTGAGCGACGGCGTGCACGAGGGTACCAACCGCTTTGAGCGGGGCAACCGCGGGCTGAAGACGGAGAACAGCTACCAGCTCGACGCCTCCTACCAGTATCATGCCACGCACTTCTCGTTCTTCGCCAGCCCTTATTTCAACTACATCCGCCACTTCATCTACGTGGCCCCGGCGGGCACGCAGGTGGATGGCTACGACCTGTACAACTACGCCCAGGAGGATGCTTATCTTTTCGGCGGAGAGGCGGGCTTCCACCTGCATCCGCACCCGTTGGACTGGTTGCATCTCGAGGCTTCGTACAGCAACACCTTCGGACGCACCCGTGAGGCAGGTGCCGATTTGCCGCTCATGCCGTCGCAGAAGCTCAACGCCACGGTGAGCGCTACCTTCACGGCACGCAAGGCGCTCCGCCGTTTTTCGGTGTACGCCAACAACCGATACTCCTTCGCACAGCATTGCGTGGCGGCCAACGAGACGGCTACGCCGGCCTACAACCTCTTCAACCTGGGGATGAACTTCAACTTCCAGCTGGGCCGGCAACCGCTACAACTTAGCCTGGCGGCCGATAACCTCTTCAACGACACCTATTACGACCACCTCTCACGCTACAAGACGGAGGGCATCTACAACCAAGGGCGCAACGTCAATGTGAAGGTGACGATACCCCTCCTTTGACCCCTGCCGTCATTCTGCGGGTGGGGCATACACTGGTTGCAAGTCGTTGGGCACCTTCAGCAGGCCAAGCATGGTGGCGGCATAACGCTTGCCCAACTCCATATAGCCGGCGGTGCTGAAGTGTAGGTGGTCCGGGCCGGCGGCGCAGCCACGGGCGGAGACGACGTGTGCCGTGGGGATGGTCTGGGGCAGGCGGTCGATGATGTCGTTCATCACGGCGCACTGTCCACGTTGGTCGGCCGCCACTACCTCGCCGGCCAGCAGGGGCACGTCGGAGGCTTTCAGGTTCAGGTCGCTCAATAGGTGGCCGTACACCTGCTTCACTTTGGCAGGCCACTCGGGGTCGCCGGTGTTCGACTCGCCTTGGTGCAGCAGGATGCCCTTGATGACACCCACCTGCTGCGCCTCCCGCGCCAGCTGTACCAGTCGTTCGTAGGGGCTGCGGCCACCGTAGCCGTCAATCTTCGTTTTCATCCAGTCGGGGGCGTCGGCTATCAGGGCACCGGCCTCCTTGGGGTCGAACACCGTGAGAGTAACTTTACCCTCACGGTTACCCTCACGGTGTAATCTGTTGATTTGTAGTATTTTGGTTAAGAATAGTGAGGGTATGAGGGTAAAAGACGAAAAAAAACATTCTGGGAGGAGGGGAGGAGGACGGAGATTACCGGCGACTTACGTTGCACCTTGTCAAGCAGTATACGGGGAAGTGCAGTATAAACACCGATTATTCCCAATGCCCCATGAAATGATTGGGGTGGCGCATTGACGAAGTCAAGAGCGGGTTACATAGATTATTACCTGTGCTATATGTATATGGTTGGCCTTCGTTTTGGAAGGTGCCCCTCTAAAAAAAGAGAGGGACGCTTCCCAGCGGCCCTCTCCTGCACACTTAAAACAACCAACAAAAGAAATAGATGGTTTCTGCTTGCGCGAAACCTCTATCTCACAAATAATAGTTCTCTGTATTTGGGAAGCGTCCACATCTGGTTGTCGACGATAAGCTCGAGCTTGTCGATGTGGTAGCGGATCTCTTCGAGTGCGGGGGCGATGTTGTCGTGGTAGGCGATGGCCTTCTCACGTTCGCTCTCTATCTTGTTGGCCACCTTGCGGGCTTCGACCATGGCGTCGACATGCTCCTTGATGAAGGCGGTGCGGTTGGCTATCTCCTCTATCAACTCGAGGTTCTTGGCCGACAGTTGCGCGGCTTTCTCCTTGGGGAAGAGCGACTGCATCTTGTAGACGTTGTCGATGAGGTCCGTCTGGTACTGCGTGGCCACGGGCACGATGTGGTTCATAGCCAGGTCGCCCAGCACGCGGGCTTCTATCTGTATCTTCTTGGTGTACATGTCCCACTTCACCTCGTTGCGGGCTTCCAGCTCCTTGGCCGAGAGCACACCGGTGGCCTCGAACATGGCAATGGTCTCGGGCTTGAGGTAGTTGTCGAAGATGACGGGCACGCTGGTCTCGCAGTCCAGCCCGCGGCGGGCTGCCTCGGCTTTCCACTCTTCGCTGTATCCGTTACCGTCGAAGTGTATGGGCTGGCACTCCTTGATGTACTCGCGTATCACCTCGAGGATGGCCGATACTTTGGGTTCGCCTTTCTCAATGAGTGCATCGACCTTAAGCTTGAACTTGGTGAGCTGGTCGGCCAAGGCGGCGTTGAGGGCTATCATGGCCGAGGCGCAGTTGGCCTCCGAGCCTACGGCACGGAACTCAAAACGGTTGCCGGTGAAGGCGAAGGGCGAGGTGCGGTTGCGGTCGGTATTGTCGATGAGCAGCTCGGGAATCTGGGGGATGTCGAGCTTCATGCCTTGCTTGCCTTTGAGGTTGATCAGTTCGTCCTTGGTGCTGTTCTCGATGTGGTCGAGTACGGCCGAGAGCTGCTTGCCGAGGAAGGAGGAGATGATGGCGGGCGGTGCCTCGTTGGCTCCCAAGCGGTGCGCGTTGGTGGCGCTGGAGATGGAGGCCTTGAGGAGTCCGTTGTGGTGGTAGACGGCCATGAGGGTGTTGACCACGAAGGTGACGAAGCGGAGGTTCTCCTCGGGTGTCTTGCCGGGTGCCATGAGCATGAGGCCGTTGTCCGTCCCGAGCGACCAGTTGTTGTGCTTGCCCGAGCCGTTGATGCCTTTGAAGGGTTTCTCGTGCAGCAATACGCGGAAGCCGTGTCGGCGGCTGATTTTGCGCATGAGCGACATGATGAGGAGGTTATGGTCGTTGGCCAGGTTGCACTCCTCGAAGATGGGTGCCAGCTCAAACTGGTTGGGCGCTACCTCGTTGTGGCGTGTCTTCACGGGGATGCCGAGCTTGAGGGCTTCAATCTCGAGTTCCTTCATGAAGGAGGCTACGCGGGTGGGGATGGCGCCGAAGTAGTGGTCTTCGAGCTGTTGGTTCTTGGCACTGTCGTGTCCCATCAGCGTGCGGCCGGTGAGCAGCAGGTCGGGACGTGCGGCATACAGCCCTTCGTCTACCAAGAAGTATTCTTGCTCCCAACCCAGGTAGGCTACTACCTTCTTCACTTCGGGGTTGAAGTAGTGGCATACGTCAGTAGCGGCCTTATCGACGGCACGGAGGGCCTTGAGTAAGGGGGCTTTGTAGTCGAGTGCCTCGCCGGTGTAGGCGATGAACACGGTGGGGATGCAGAGTGTGTCATCGACGATGAAGGCGGGCGACGAGGGGTCCCAGGCACTGTAGCCACGGGCCTCGAAGGTGTTGCGGATGCCGCCGCTGGGGAACGACGAGGCGTCGGGTTCCTGCTGTACGAGCAGCTTGCCGCTGAACTCTTCCATCACGCCACCCTTGCCGTCGTGCTCAATGAAGGCGTCGTGCTTCTCGGCCGTGCCTTCGGTGAGCGGCGCGAACCAGTGTGTGTAGTGCGTGACGCCCATCTCGATGGCCCATTTCTTCATGCCGTTGGCCACGTCGTTGGCGATACTACGGTCTAGTGGGGCACCGTTGTCGATGGCGTCGACCAGCGTGTTGTACACCTTGCTGGGAAGGTATTTGAACATCTTCTCTTTGTTGAACACATACATGCCGTAATACTCCGAGGGGCGTTTGGCAGGAATGGGCACTTCCACCGCTTTCTTCTTGAAAGCTGTCTCTACTACTCTAAATCTCAGCTTTGACATAATCTCCTGATTTTTTGATTTGTTGTTAATAAGTTATTTCTTGTTCCCGGGAAGGCGGCCAAGCCCGCCCGGGATATGTTCATTAGTTGTAGGCCGACTCTCCATGTTCGTAGATGTCGAGGCCTTCTTCTTCTATACGGGCCGGAACACGCAGGCCGTGTATCTTGTCGAGCACCTTGAAGACGATGAATCCGGCACCAGCAGCCCATAGCCCTACTACAATCCCCCCGAAGGCTTGCGCGCCGAGGAAACCGAACCCATGTCCGTAGAAGACTCCCTCGCTGACGGAGAGGAGGCCGGTGAGCAGGGTGCCGAGCAGGCCGCATACGCCATGTACGGAGGAGGCGCCCACGGGGTCGTCTATCTTCAGCACGCGGTCGATGAAGTCGACCGAGAATATCATCACGATGCCGCAGAGGGCACCTATGATTACGGCTCCTACGGGCGATACGGCGTCGCATCCGGCGGTGATGCCCACCAAGCCTGCCAGCACGCCGTTGAGGGTGAGCGAGAGGGAGGGCTTGCCATACTTCAGCCAGCTGGTGGCGGCGGCCAGGAAGCCTCCGGCACAGGCGGCGAGGGTGGTGGTGAGGAACACGTGCGAGATGGCGATGGCATCGCCCTCGGTAGCGGCCGCCAGCTGCGAGCCGGGGTTGAAGCCGAACCAGCCAAACCAGAGGCTGAACACGCCGAGGGCGGCGATGGTGAGGTTGTGGCCGGGGATGGCTTTGGACTTGCCGTCCTTGCCGTACTTACCGATGCGTGGGCCGAGGATGGCGGCACCTACCAGTGCTATCCATCCACCTACGGAGTGTACGATGGTGGAGCCGGCGAAGTCGTGGAAGGT
>JAISIX010000231.1 GCA_031261805.1 Mediterranea sp. (in: CFB group bacteria) | reverse complement strand
TGGGGGGCAATCCTCCCGTAGATTGGAAGCAACTCTCCCGTACATTGGAGTAAGGTTGTCATCCCTCATTTTTCGGTGTTGAGGAGAAAGGATACGAGTGATTTATGAAACATTAATAGAGTGAAACCATGAAGGATGATAAACCACCGTTTTTGAGGCTTGCTTTCACCCGCTATCGCCTTCCTACAAGGCGTTTCGAAAGGCGGTGAAACGGGTGAAAGCAGAAAACTCGACCTTCTGTGGTACGATGATTTTGGCACAGTTACCCTTGGCTCTTTCCACTTCCTATTTGCGCTTTTCAAATAAATGCCTATTTTTGCCCTGTCCTTAGCGTTGAATAAAAAGAATGTCTTTTCACCTTCCCTTATTCTCCCTAAGCGCACGATACAAACATTCAATAATAACTTTTAGAAAAGTAAGTAAACATGGCAGCGTATCAGACTATTATGAAAATCGGTGGCCTGCAAGACCAAGACGGCAATGGAGCGCCACTCTACACCGATTCGATGGAAGTGGAGGGATGCTCCTACGCTTTCGACCGTGGCGTAAGCCACAAGGGTGAACCCCAGACCGAGATTGTGGGTGGGGCGGTCACCATAACCTATCTGGGGTTGCTCCCCAAGTCCCTGTATCCATGGCTCCTGAAGGCAAACAAACGGAAAAACGTTCGTGTCGAGTTGAGAGACGCCGAGGAAATCAAGTACGACGACATAGACTTTGACAACGGCGACTGGGTAAACAGTAGTTTGTATCATTACGCTTTTGGGGAAATAGGAGGAAGATCCTCATTTAATTTCCATGCAAAAGAGATTAGTTTTTCCATAGGACTTGATGTCGCAACTAGGATTCCACATTATACAGAATCTGCCATGCAAGCCGTTTATCGAAGTCTTAGATTTGGAGAAGCTGTTGCGGTACATTCAGAAATTGTAGGATTAGGTTTATATAAAGAATGGATGGATACCAAGTTTGGTGAAATAGAATCCTACAATAGTGATGTTTCAATCAAGCCATAAATAGGCAGAATATCAAATAGAATGATAACTAAATCAATAAGATGGCTAAAAGAGCATTGGATGTATCTGACTGCCTCTATTTTTGCGATTGAAATGCTATGGCTTATAATTGGAGATAAATGCTATTATTTCAATAGAGTAAACACCCGCTATACAATAGGTAAATATCACGATAGAATTTATATTATTGGCCCGAGTTCCGGAATGTCTTATGGTTTCACTTATATCGTAAATGGGAAAGAATATACGACTTCAAGCTCTGGCGACTTTAGTCATATTGTGGGATTACCAATCATTATTAAATATTCTATGGTAGATCCCGGACGGGGAGAGCCTATAGAAGTCGTCGTCCCCTCATGGGTGCTCTCTCCCCCCAAAGACGGGTGGAAAGAGTACCCACCGGATATAAACTGGGAGGGGGCAGTGCTTGATACGTTGTATATGCAGAAGTTGCGGGAGGAAATTAATTAGGGGCTGATTCCGCAGTCTCCCCCGTGTCGTTCGCTTCGTATGGCAACAAAAAAAGCCTCCGTCGAAACGGAGGCTTTCTTGTTGCTCTTCCTCTTGGACTTGAACCAAGGACCCTCTGATTAACAGTCAGATGCTCTAACCGACTGAGCTAAGGAAGAATATGGCAATTGAGAATTTTCGTTGGTGGCTCTTCCTCTTGGACTTGAACCAAGGACCCTCTGATTAACAGTCAGATGCTCTAACCGACTGAGCTAAGGAAGAATGTTTTTCTCAATTGCGACGGCAAAAGTAGTAGGTTTTTTCGGAATATGCAATACCTTTGCAGAAAAAAAATAGAAATGGATAGAATAGTAGGATTGGGCAACGCCCTCGTGGACGTACTTGCCACCTTGAAGAATGACGCATTGTTGAGTGAAATGGAACTACCGAAGGGGAGCATGCAGCTTATCGATGACGCTAAGTTACAACAGATTAACGCCAACTTCGCTCAGATGGAAACGCATCTCGCCACCGGTGGGTCGGCGGCCAACACCACGATGGCGCTGGCTTGCCTCGGCGCTGCCACCGGTTTCATCGGAAAAGTGGGGCACGACCGTTACGGCGACTTTTTCAGGGAGAATCTGCGCAAACATGATATAGAAGACAAACTTTTCACTTCGCCCAACCTGCCCTCCGGCGTGGCTTCGACCTTTATCTCGCCCGATGGCGAACGTACCTTCGGCACTTACCTCGGCGCGGCGGCTACGATGAAGGCGGAGGAGATGACACCCGAGCTGTTTGAAGGTTATACCTATTTATATGTAGAAGGCTACCTGGTACAGGACCATGCGATGATTCTGCGCGCCATCGAGCTGGCCAAGGCTGCCGGTCTGCTGGTATGCCTCGACCTGGCCAGCTACAACATCGTGGCTGCCGACCTCGACTTCTTCAGCCTGCTGGTAGACAAGTATGTCGACATCCTCTTTGCCAACGAGGAGGAGGCGAAGGCATTCACCGGAAAGGAGGCCGAAGAGGCGCTCGAATGCCTGGCCCCCAAGTGCAGTGTGGTAGTGGTGAAGGTAGGCTGCAAAGGCTCTATCATCGGCAAAGGAACGGAACGAGTGAGCGTGCCGGCCATCAAGGTGGAGCAGGTGACCGACACCACGGGAGCCGGCGACTACTACTCCGCCGGGTTCCTCTATGGACTGACGAGGGGCTACTCGCTGGAAAAATGCGCGAAGATAGGCACACTTCTTAGCAGAAATGTAATACAAGTGATTGGTACTACCCTTTCGGATAGATGTTGGGATGAAATTAAGTTAAATATAAAGGATATCGTGGTCGAATAATAGGAAATTGATTTAATTTTACTCGCAAAACGTACAGTATATGAGAAAATACTTCAATGGGCGAACTGCCATCCTTGCGATAGTTGCGGTTGCTGCCGTGGCTTTCTTCGGTTTTAAGAATGCCGATGACCGGAACTTCCGGATTGCCAAGAATCTGGATATATTCAATTCCATCGTGAAGGAACTGGATATGTTCTATGTGGATACCATCAATCCCGACAAGATGATTCAGACAGGCATCGACGGGATGCTCTACTCGCTGGACCCCTATACCGTGTACTACCCGGAAGACGACCAGAGCGAGCTGGAGCAGATGATCAAAGGCTCGTTTGGAGGCATCGGCTCATACATTACTTATAATACGAAGCTGAAACGCTCCATGATTTCGGAACCCTTCGAGGGAACGCCTGCCGCTAAGGCGGGGCTGAAGGCGGGAGACATCCTGATGGCTATCGACGGGCAGGACTTGGCCGGCAAGGACAACGCGGCCGTCAGCCAGATGCTGCGAGGACAGGCTGGCACCACGCTCAAGGTGAACATCGAACGTCCGAACCTGAAAGGGGGGCGCACACCGATGGAGTTCACGATGGTGCGCCAGTCCATCCAGCCACCTGCCATCCCATATTCCGCCGTGCTCGACAACCATATCGGCTATATCAACCTGAGCACCTTCTCGGGTAACCCCTCCAAGGAGTTCAAGAAGAATTTTCTCGACCTGAAGAAACAGGGAGCCACCTCCTTGGTCATCGACCTGCGCAACAATGGCGGCGGCTTGCTTGATGAGGCTGTGGAAATAGCCAACTACTTCCTGCCTCGTGGAAAGACCATCGTCACCACCAAGGGGAAAATAAAGCAGGCCAGTAACACCTATAAGACCTTGCGCGAGCCTATCGACTTGAATATTCCCATCGTAGTGTTGGTAAACAGCGGTACGGCGTCGGCCTCCGAAATCCTTTCCGGCTCCCTGCAGGACTTGGACAGGGCGGTCATCGTCGGCAGCCGCACCTTCGGCAAAGGCTTGGTGCAGGTGCCTCGTTCACTGCCTTATGGCGGCACCATGAAGGTCACCACCTCCAAGTATTACATCCCCAGCGGGCGTTGCGTGCAAGCCATCGACTATGCCCACCGCAATGAAGACGGTAGCGTAGGGGTTATCCCCGACAGCCTCACCAAGATTTTCCACACGGCGGCCGGACGAGAGGTGCGCGACGGAGGAGGCATCACGCCCGACATCAAGGTGAAGCAGGAGAAACTGCCCAACATCCTCTACTACCTGGTGAGCGATAACCTGATATTCGACTACGCCACCCAGTACTGCCTGAAACACTCCACCATCGCCTCGCCTGAGAAGTTCGAGCTGACCGATGCCGACTACGCCAACTTTAAGGAGTGGGTGAAGAAGTCGGACTTCAAGTACGACCAGCAGAGCGAGAAGATACTGAAGTCGCTCAAGGAAGCAGCCGAGTTTGAAGGCTACCTGAAGGACAGCGCCCCCGAGTTTGCCGAGTTGGAGAAGAAACTGAAGCATAACCTCGACCGGGACCTCGATTATTTCGCCAAGGATATCAAGCCTGTGATAGCGGGCGAGATAGTGAAACGATACTACTTCCAGCGTGGCAACATCATTGAGCAGCTGAAGGATGACGATGGCCTGAAAGATGCCGAGAAAGTGCTAACCAACCCACAAGAATATAAGAAATTATTGAGCGCAGTGGAAAAATAGCAAGAAAAAAGGCCCCCTTGTAAAACATAACTTAAATCTCGTTCGTTTTCTCAATATAGAAGAGGAACATACTAATAAGAAAGACAAAAGATATGGTTTACGATGTGGCTATGTTGGAGGCTTTTTATAAAGCCTACAAAGGAAAGCTGGAACATGTAAGGGGCGTGCTGAAACGCCCCTTGACACTGGCTGAGAAGATATTATACGCGCACCTCTATGATGCGTCGGATGTAAAGGACTACAAGCGGGGCGAGGACTATGTGAACTTCCGCCCCGACCGCGTGGCAATGCAGGACGCGACGGCTCAAATGGCCCTGCTCCAGTTTATGAACGCCGGCAAGGAGCAAGTGGCTGTGCCCTCCACGGTGCATTGCGATCACCTTATCCAAGCCTACAAAGGGGCGAAAGAAGACATCAACACCGCCCGGAAGACCAACGAGGAGGTGTACGACTTCCTTCGTGATGTTTCTTCCCGCTATGGCATCGGCTTCTGGCAGCCCGGTGCCGGCATCATCCACCAAGTGGTATTGGAAAACTACGCCTTCCCCGGAGGCATGATGGTAGGTACCGACTCGCACACGCCCAACGCGGGCGGGCTGGGTATGGTCGCCATCGGCGTGGGCGGCGCCGATGCTGTGGACGTGATGACCGGCATGGAGTGGGAACTGAAAATGCCGAAGATTATCGGCGTACGCCTCACCGGCAAGTTGAGTGGCTGGACGGCACCGAAAGACATCATCCTCAAGCTGGCCGGCATACTGACGGTGAAAGGCGGCACGAACGCCATCATCGAATACTTCGGACCGGGTGTGGAGTCGCTCTCGGCCACCGGAAAGGCCACCATCTGCAACATGGGGGCAGAGGTCGGGGCCACCACCTCACTCTTCCCGGTTGATCGCCGTATGGCCACCTACCTGCGAGCCACCGGACGCGAGACGGTGGTGGACATGCTGGAAACGGTAAGGGCTGACCTGAAGGCTGACGAAGAAGTGCTGGAAGAGCCAAGCAAGTACTACGACCGGGTGATAGATATCGACCTCAGCGCATTGGAACCATACATCAACGGCCCTTTCACACCCGATGCCGCGACCCCCATCTCCGAGTTTGCGGAAAAGGTACGCAGAAACGACTATCCTCGCCAGATGGAGGTAGGGCTGATAGGCTCGTGCACCAACTCCTCCTACCAAGACTTGAGCCGTGCCGCTTCGCTGGCCAAGCAGGTGGCAGAGAAGAACCTCGAGGTAGAGTCGCCACTGATTATCAATCCCGGCTCGGAACAGATACGCGCCACTGCCGAACGCGACGGCATGATAGATGCCTTTAAGAAGGTGGGCGCCACTATCATGGCCAACGCCTGCGGTCCCTGCATCGGGCAGTGGAAGCGGGTGACAGACGACCCCACCCGCAAGAACTCCATCGTCACTTCCTTCAACCGCAACTTCGCTAAGCGGGCCGACGGAAACCCGAACACCTATGCCTTTGTGGCCTCGCCCGAGCTGACCATGGCGCTGACCATCGCCGGCGACCTCTGCTTCAATCCGCTGAAGGACCGACTGATGAGCCGTGATGGCAACTTGGTGAAGTTGGACGAACCCGTAGGCGACGAGCTGCCAACCAAAGGCTTCACGAAGGGCAACGAAGGCTATCTTGCCCCGGGTGGCGCCAAGACCGCCATTAAGGTACGTCCCGACTCCCAACGGCTCCAGCTACTCAAACCCTTCCCGGCTTGGGATGGGAAAGACTTGGCCGACATGCCGCTACTCATCAAGACACAGGGCAAGTGCACTACCGACCACATCTCTATGGCCGGTCCGTGGCTCCGCTTCCGCGGACATCTGGAGAACATCTCCGACAACATGCTGATGGGGGCTGTCAACGCCTTCAACGGCGAGACGAATAAGGTGTGGAACCGCTCTACCGGCAAGTATGATACGGTGTCGGGCACGGCGAAGCACTACAAATCGGAAGGCATCCCCTCCATCGTAGTGGCCGAAGAAAACTATGGCGAAGGCTCCAGTCGTGAGCATGCCGCCATGGAGCCACGCTTCCTCAACGTACGTGTCATCCTGGCCAAGAGCTTCGCCCGCATCCACGAGACGAACTTGAAGAAGCAGGGCATGCTCGCCCTCACCTTTGTAGATAAGGCCGACTACGACAAGGTGCAGGAGCACGACCTCATCTCGGTAGGCGGCCTTACTACCTTCGCCCCGGGACATCGCCTGACAGTGACCTTGCGCCACGAAGATGGAACCTCCGACAGTTTTGAAGTACAGCATACCTATAACGAACAGCAGATTGGTTGGTTCCGTGCCGGCTCTGCCTTAAACGCCCATAACAGATGAGTAAAATAACCATGCAACCCGATGGGAGGCTGTTGGTACCCGACGTGCCGACCATCCCCTATATCACCGGCGACGGCGTAGGTCCGGAAGTGACACCTGCCATGCAAGCGGTAGTAGACGCCGCCGTGAAGAAGGCCTACAACGGCCAACGCCACATAGAATGGAAAGAGGTATTGGCGGGCGAACGCGCTTTCAACGAGGTGGGTTCGTGGCTGCCTGATGCCACGATGAACGCTTTTCGCGAATACCTTATCGGCATCAAAGGCCCGCTCACCACACCTGTGGGAGGTGGCATCCGCTCGCTGAACGTAGCCTTGCGCCAGACGCTCGACCTCTACGTATGCCTCCGCCCCGTGCGCTGGTATCAAGGGGTGCAGTCGCCTGTGAAAGCTCCCGAGAAGGTGAATATGTGTGTGTTCCGTGAGAACACCGAAGATATCTACGCCGGCATCGAATGGGAGGCTGGTACTCCGGAGGCACAGAAGTTCTACCGTTTCCTGAAGGAGGAGATGGGCGTGACGAAGGTGCGCTTCCCCGAGACCTCCTCGTTTGGTGTGAAACCTGTGTCGAAAGAAGGAACGGAACGCTTGGTACGTGCGGCCTGCCAGTATGCGCTCGACCATAAGCTGCCCTCCGTCACGTTGGTGCACAAGGGCAACATCATGAAGTTCACCGAGGGGGGATTCAAAAAGTGGGGGTACGAGCTGGCGCAACGGGAGTTTGGCGATGCCTTGGCCGACGGACGCCTGACCATCAAAGACTGCATCGCCGACGCATTCCTGCAGAACACGCTGCTCATCCCCGAAGAATACTCGGTGATAGCCACGCTGAACCTCAACGGCGACTATGTATCCGACCAGCTGGCGGCTATGGTAGGGGGCATCGGCATCGCGCCGGGAGCCAACATCAACTACGTGAGCGGTCACGCCATCTTTGAGGCTACCCATGGCACGGCACCCAACATCGCCGGCAAGGATGTGGTAAACCCCTGTTCCATCATCCTCTCGGCTGTGATGATGCTGGAATACCTGGGTTGGAAAGAGGCGGCTAAGCTGATAGAACAGGCGCTCGAGCAGAGCTTCCTCGAGGGACGTGCCACGCACGACCTCGCCCGCTTCATGCCCCAGGGAGTATCGCTCTCTACGACCGCCTTTACCAGCGAAATCGTGGAACGGATACTTTAGAGAAGCAGACAGATTAACTTTAAACGGATAAATACAAACGAATCATGAAGAAAGAGTATTTGATTTACAAGCTCTCCGAAGAGATGAAGGAGGCTACACGAATTGATAACGACCTGTTCAGCAAGTACGGGGTGAAACGTGGACTGCGCAACGAAGACGGCACCGGTGTGCTGGTAGGACTGACCAAGATAGGCAACGTGGTAGGGTACGAACGCATCGAAGGCGGCGGCCTGAAACCCATCCCCGGGAAGCTCTTCTACCGTGGTTACGACGTGGAAGACATCGTACACGCTATCATCAAAGAGAAACGCTTCGGCTTCGAAGAGGTGGCCTACCTGCTACTCTCAGGACGCCTGCCCGATAAGGAGGCACTGGCTTCGTTCACCGAGCTAATCAACGACAATATGCCGCTGGAACAGAAAACCAAGATGAACATCATTGAGCTGGAAGGCAACAACATTATGAACATCTTGGCTCGTAGCGTGCTGGAGATGTATCGTTTCGACCCCAATGCCGATGATACTTCCCGCGACAACCTGATGCGGCAGAGCATCGACCTTGTGTCGAAGTTTCCCACCATCATAGCCTACGCCTACAACATGCTCCGCCATGCCACGTTAGGCCGATCGCTCCACATCCGCCACCCGCAGGAGAAATTGTCTATCGCACAGAATTTCCTCTATATGCTGAAGAAGGACTACACCGACCTCGACGCCCGTACGCTCGACCTCTTGCTCATCCTCCAAGCCGAACACGGTGGTGGTAACAACTCTACCTTCACGGTACGTGTCACCTCGTCGACAGGGACGGATACCTACTCGTCTATCGCCGCGGGCATCGGCTCGCTGAAGGGACCGCTCCATGGCGGTGCCAATATACAAGTGGCCGACATGTTCCACCACCTGAAGGAGAACATCCGCGACTGGACCAACGTAGAGGAGATAGATGCCTACTTCACCCGGATGTTGAACAAGGAGGTGTACAACAAAACCGGCCTTATCTACGGCATCGGTCACGCTGTGTACACCATCTCCGACCCTCGTGCCCTGCTGCTGAAAGAGCTGGCTCATGACCTGGCTAAGGAGAAAGGCCGCGAACGTGAGTTCGCCTTCCTCGAACTGCTTGAGGAACGTGCCATCGCCACCTTCGGACGAATAAAGAACAATGGCAAAACGGTGTCGAGCAACATCGACTTCTACTCGGGCTTCGTGTACGAGATGATAGGATTGCCGCAAGAAATCTTCACGCCGCTGTTTGCCATGGCCCGTATCGTAGGCTGGTGCGCACACCGCAACGAGGAACTGAACTTCGAAGGCAAGCGAATTATCCGCCCAGCTTACAAGAATGTGCTTGATGTGGTACCTTACGTACCGATAAAGAAACGATGAATAGTGATTAGTGGTTAGTGATAAGTGATTAGCGGTTCAACTAATCACTAATCGCTAATCACTAATCACTTTTTTTATTATCTTTGCTTCCCAAATAACGAACGTAGGATATGTCAATAAATGAATTACAAGACGAAGTCATTGCAGAGTTCAGCGACTTCGACGATTGGATGGACCGCTACCAATTGTTGATTGATTTGGGAAATGAGCAGGCACCGCTCGACGAGAAATATAAGACGGAGCCGAACCTGATAGAGGGTTGCCAGAGCCGTGTGTGGCTCCAAGCGGACGAGGTGGATGGGAAGATTGTCTTCCAGGCAGAGAGTGACGCGCTGATAGTGAAAGGTATCATCGCTTTGCTCATCAAGGTGCTCTCGGGGCATACCCCTGACGAGATACTGAATGCTGACCTCTACTTCATCGATAAGATAGGATTGAAGGAACACCTGTCGCCCACCCGTAGCAACGGCCTGCTCTCCATGGTGAAGCAGATACGTATGTATGCGCTGGCCTTCAAGGCGAAGGACAAGAGGGGGGCATAAGCCTCCCCCTCCGTCGGATATCGACTTACAGAGTGCCATGGCCTCCCCGAGAAGACCGTGGCACTTTTTTCATGGCTATCAGGCTCGTTATCAGTAGCAGGACAGCTACAGCTAACGCTGCGGTGTAGGCTCCGTCGGTGTGGAAGAACTCGCGGATTTTCTCCACTTCGGGGAAGGTAACGTTTATATAGACTGAGAAGGCGTTATTGAATATATGCATGAGGATGCAGATGGTGAGGCTTCTCGTACGGTAGTAGACCCATGCCAAGAGGATGCCGATAAGGAATGCCGGGAGCATCTGCGCCGGGTTGAGGTGCATCAGCCCGAATAGGAATGCCGACAACAAGATGCCTACAGCCGGATGGCGGAAGCGCTGGAGCAACAGGCGTGCGATGGCCCCGCGAAAAAGTAACTCTTCCATGACCGGACCAATCAGCACGATGGTTAGGATGCCTACCCAGCCTGCCTGTAGGATGCCGAAGGTCCGCTCCATGATGTCGGGGATGCCGGGAATCAGGTCCGTCAGCTCGGAGGCGAGGAAGCCACCCGTGAAGATGGCCACAAGGGCCAGTATGGGATAGGTGGCGGAGACGGGCGACCAGATGGCTTTGCCGGTATCGAAATATTTGCCTTTCCACAGGTAGGCTATCATCAGTAGCTGTCCGGTGAGTTGCGCGGGAATCAAGATGGATTGCGCCACTCCTTGCATAAGAAACTCTTCCATATCCCAATTCTCTTGGGTAGCTACGGAATAGATGATGGTGGGGATGGCTACCAAGGACGGTGCCACAATCTGCGTGACGAGAAGGTCGACGAGGATAAGTTTAAGGACGGTTTTCATGTTCTTCTTTTATTTTAGGGAGTTATCTGCACGAAGAATCGACTCTGTCTCTTCGGCGTCTTTGTGGAGTTGTGCCACCAGTGCATCGAGGGAGTCATATTTCTTTTCGGAGCGTGTGCGCTGAACAAATATCAGGCGGATTTCCTTGCCATACACATCGCCCTGGAAGTGGAGGATGTTCACCTCTATCGTCCGGTTGAGGTTCTCGCCGAAAGTGGGGCGTACGCCAATGCTCAACATGCCCATATAGGTCTGCCCGTCCATCTGCACCCATACTGCGTACACGCCATTGCCGGGTATGAGTTTGTCGGGGTTGTTCACGTGGATGTTGGCGGTGGGGTAGCCTATGGTACGCCCTACCTGGTAGCCGTCTACTACGGTGCCCACCAGTAAGTATGGGGATTCCAAGGCGCGGGCGGCGGTTACTACATCGCCTTTCAGCAGTAGTTCCCTTATCACCGAAGAGCTGACGGTGACATTCGCTTCCGACGCAAGTGGTTCGCTGAAAGCCTTGGCACACAGAACCTCTATGCCGAGTGCCTGGCCGTAGCGTACATAGTCGTCGAACCCTTCGCTACGGTTATGCCCGAAGCGGTGATCGTAACCGATGAGCAGGCATTTCACCCCGAAGCGCTCTTTCAGTACCCGTGCCATAAACTCTTGGGCACTCATGTCTGCCACGTCGGTGGTGAAGTGGAGCGTCAGGCAGTAGTCTATCTCCAGCCCGGCCAGCAACTCGGTCTTCTCGTCGAAGGTGGTAAGCAGCCCGGGCGTGTAGTGGATGTCCATCACTTTGCGTGGGTGGACGGGAAAGGTGACTACGGCCGAACGAAGCCCTCGGGCCGACGCGGCCTCCTGTACTTGGCGGATGAGGTACCGATGTCCGGCATGTACCCCGTCGAAGAAGCCAATGGTGGCTACGCAGGGTTCGGGACAGAGCGTAGATGTATCGTGTATAATCTGCATGTTATTCCTTGTTCTTTCTCTTTTTATCTTTGTGGCGTGCCACGTAGCGGATGATTTCGCCTACCCACAGCACTACGGAGGAGCTGCCTATCAGTACTGCCCACGTGGTGGCGCTGAGGGGCGTGGTGCGGAACACCGCTCCTCCAAACTGTACGATGAGGAATTGTCCCCCGAGGATGGCGAGAACGATGAACTCCATGCCATACGACCGTGTGAGACCTTTGAAGGCCGAGTCGTTGGTGCCGAGCACCCGGGCATTGAACAGGTTCCAGAACTGCAACATCACGAAGAAGGTGAAGAAGATGGTGAGTCGTCCTACGTCCATCCCCTCGCCGCTGTGTTCGAAGTAGAGCATCATGCCCAGCAGGACGAGGAGGAAGAGGCTCCCTACACCTATTATATTCTGCCACATCCCTCGGGTGATGATGAAGTCGGTACTCTGTCGTGGCTTTTCCTGCATCACCGACTCGCTGGGGGGGATGGAGGCCAGTGCCAAGGCGGCGAAGGTGTCCATGATGAGGTTTACCCACAGCATCTGTGTGACGGTGAGTGGTAGCTCCGTGCCGACTACGGCTCCGATGAGTACGATGAGTAGCGCCACGAAGTTGATGGTAAGCTGGAAGGTAATGAAGCGTTGAATGTTCTTATAGAGTGAGCGTCCCCACATCACGGCGGTGCTGATGCTATTGAACGAGTCGTCGAGCAGGGTGATGTCGCTGGCCTCCTTGGCTACCGAGGTGCCGGTACCCATCGACAGCCCCACTTGGGCGTGGTTGAGGGCGGGGGCGTCATTGGTACCGTCGCCGGTGACGGCCACTACAGCTTCTTTTTGCTGGAGCAGTTGCACCAGCCGTTGCTTGTCCGAGGGTCGTGCGCGCGACATGATTTTGAGATCCATCACCCGGCTGAGAGCCTCTTCGTCGCTAAGCGCGGCAAAGGCAGTGCCGGTGATGCGGTTCTGTTCGGTGTCCGTGGCAGGGTCCCACAGCCCTATCTGCCGGGCTATCTCCGTAGCGGTTCCCGGAGTGTCGCCGGTCACTATCTTGATGTCGATGCCAGCCGACTGGCATTTAGCGACGGCTGCCGGTACGTCGGGGCGGACAGGGTCCGAGATGGCTACCACGCCAAGGAAGGTGAGGCCGGGCGTTGCCACTAAGGCGGTGCAGTCGTCCGGTACGCTCTCGTCCACTATCTTGTAGGCAAAGCCCAACGTACGCATGGCCATGTTTTGGTAGGCCGTCAGCTGTGCTTCTACTGTAGGGCGGTAGGTGGTGGCTTCAGCATGAGTTCCGCTGAGTAGTACGTCGCTGCACTTGCCCAATACGATTTCGGGAGCGCCTTTCACGTAGAGCACCTTTTTGCCAAGGAGGGAGGAGCGTACCAATGTGGCCATGAATTTCCGTTCGGTGGAGAAGGTGAGCTGGTCGAGTATCGGCGCCTCTTCGCGTAGGGCGAGGTAGTTGCGCCCTTGTTGGTCGAGCCATAGCAGCAGGGCCACCTCAGTAGGGTTGCCCACCCCTTTGGCCTTTCTGTTTTCGGCGTTCTCTTCGAGGAAGGCGGTGGAGTTGCAGCTGATGCCCTCGGCGATGAGGCCGCTTGCCTCGCCGTCGTTCAGCCGCTTGCCTTGTCCCAGCGTATAGAAGTTCGCCTCGTGCACTTGCATCAGGTTTTGTGTCAGCGTCCCCGTCTTGTCGGTACAAATCACGGTGATGGCGCCCATCGTCTCGCAGGCATGCATCTTCCGAACCAAGTTGTTGGTGGAGAGCATACGGCGCATGTTCAGTGCCAGGCTGAGGGTGACACTCATCGGCAACCCTTCGGGTACAGCCACTACAATCAGTGTGACGGCCATCATGAAGTATTGGAGGGTTCGCTCGAGCACTGGCAGCCACTCGTGCCATCCGTTCAACTCGCCGAAGTGGAAATAGAGCAATACATCTTTCACGAAGAAGATAAGGAACGCCAGCCCAGCTACGGTGAAACCTATCCGGCCGATGAGGTTGGCCAGCTTGGTGAGCTGTATGTTGAGGGGAGTGGGTTCAAGGTTTTGTTCGCTGCTTTGGCGGGCCACCTTCCCTATCTCCGTGGCATCGCCCACGTGCAGCACGTGCATGGTGCCATGTCCGTCTACTACGGTGGTGCCTCGCATCACTTGGTTGGAGGCGTAGGTGGCCTCTTCGTCGAAGTCAGCCTCCACGATGGTCTTGCCGATGACGGGTTCGCCCGTCAGGTTCGACTCGTTCACTTGCATCGAAATGGCCTCCAGTAGCTCGCCGTCGGCAGGAATTTCTTCGCCTGTCTCAAGGAGGACGATGTCGCCTACCACTATCTCTTTGCGTGGCACCTCTTGTACATGTCCATTACGGATGACCTTCACTTGGGTCTCCTCATTCACGGCGTTCAGCAGGTCGAACTTCTTGCCGGCGTCGTATTCGAAGAAGAAGCCGATGCTGGTAGCCAGCAGGATGGCCGCGATGATGCCAATGGTTTCGGCGTACTCATTCTCCACGATGGAGATGCCCAGCGAGAAGAGGGCGGCGACGAGCAGGATGCGTACCACGGGGTCCTCGAACTTTTCGAGGTAGAGCTTCCAGAGTGAGGGACGTTTGGGGGGAGTAAGCAAGTTCGCTCCGTGAACCTCTCTGCTTTGGCGGACTTCCTCGTCCGTAAGGCCTGATGAGTAGATAAAATCTTTTCTATTCGTATTCATACTTAGCTGACATACGCTTGGTTTGGGCGCAAAGATACAACATGATTACTGAAAAGCGGTGGCAGGCGGATAAAAAAAGAAGATGCCACCGGCAATATATGAACAAAGCCTGCCCAGCATTTGTTTATGGAGTGTGAGAATAAAACGAAGTTTAACCCGTGTAAAGCAAAGTGTTATGAAGAAGTACATCTGTGTTGCCTGCGACTATGTTTACGACCCCGAGCTGGGCGACCCCGATGGGGGCATACCGGCCGGTACTCCTTTTGAAGACATCCCCGAAGATTGGGTCTGCCCTATCTGTGGGGTAGGGAAGGAGGATTTCGAACTCGCCGAATAAGAAAACCGGTCGTCCTAACCTTTTTCGGGCGACTGTAAGTCAATGGAGTGGGGGAGGTAAGCACTAAATGTGCTGCCTTTCCCCAAAGTTGAACTTACTTCGATACGTCCGCCCATGCGTTCCATCAGTTCTCGGCAAATGGAGAGGCCCAATCCTGTGCCTTGTTTAAACTCATCCAGCTTCTCAAAACGCTCGAAGATGCTTTCCAACTTGTTCTGTGGAATGCCGCAACCGGTGTCCGTCACATAGAACCGTGGCGTATCTCCTTTCACCTCAACCCCCAATGTGATGCTCCCTTCCATGGTGTTCTTGATGGCGTTGGACAGCAAGTTGTTCATCACCTGTGTGATGCGGTTGGCATCGGTGGCAATGATGTAGCTTTTGGTCGGCCTCTCCACAACGAAGTGCACACCGTGGGGAATCTTCGAACGGTGTATCGTGGCAATGTTGTCTATCAGCGTGTCTAAGGATAGGCTTTGGATGTGTAGTTCCTCCTTGCCTGCTTCGATTCGGGCCAAGTCCAGCACGTCGTCGATGAGTTGCAACAGCAACGTGCAGTTGCTCCGGATGATATTCAGGTACTCGTCTCGTTCCTCGGGTTCGGCGGTGATTGGAATCAGTTCGGAGAATCCGACGATGGCATTGAGTGGCGTACGAATCTCATGGCTCATGCTGGCCAAGAAGAGGTCTTTCATTCGGTCGGACTCCTCGGCTTTTAGTTTGGCCTTGAGCAACTCCTGCGAGCGGAGCACGCGAAGTGTGATGTCGTCGATGACGGCCACCACTTGGTTAGGGGAGTAAGGGGCTATTCGGGCTTGGTAATAGAAGGTATTGCCACCGTTCTTCAGCGGATACTCTATCTCTCGCAGCTCTCCGGTGTCGAGGCATTCTTCGATGTTGCTGATGAATAGCTCGCTCACTTCGGGCGAGTAGAAGAGGCGTGCGTCTGCCCCGCGGAGCGAGTCGGGTGAGTGGAAGATGTTGGTATGGCTCGATGCCATTGCGTCGACGAAGAAGAAATTGCGGTCGAAGATAAAGATGAGTGAGGGCATTGCCTCCACAATACGCTTGCTCTTGTTCTGGATAATGTTGAGTTGCAACTCTTTCTGCTTCCTTTCGGTGATGTTGATGGTATAGACAATCAGGCCGTCCAACTTCCCGTCCTTTTCGTGTGCCACAAAGTGGTCTTCGGCCCACACTATGCCACCACGTTTGCCTATGTAGCGATAGGAGAGGGAGGCTTGTCGGGTTCCGGTGCGTAGCGCCTTTTGGTAGAAGTTTATGTAGGCTTCTAAGTCGTCGGGGTGGATAAAGGGGTACGACTCTTCGATGGTACTGAAGCTGATGCCCAATTTGTCAATACCCAGTATCTGGAAGTATTCGTTGGGGAAGAAGCAACTTCCCGTGGGAATGTCGTACTCCCACAAGGCGATGCCATGAGCTGCCAGCACAGAGATAATCTTCTCTATGTTCTCGTTCGACCGTTTAGGGTCTCCGTTTTGATCATAAAAATTGTTCAGTGTCATCATAAGCATTCTCTTTGAGGTGATAAATGGGTGCCTTTTATAGGCGAAGCCTCTTCTCTCCTCTTGGCTACAAATATACAACTAAATTCCTGCTAAACAAGAACTGTCGCAAAGTTTTAGTACGATTTGTAGCCAAGAGGGGAGGTGAGGCTGTTTTATACCGTCTGCAAGGAACGTTTCTCCTTTACGTCACTGCTGGCCTCTACCACGTTCACTACGTAGTCGCCCAGCTTTTCGCATTCAGTTATGATGTCCATGTAGTACACACCCATCTGGTAGTCGTACTCCTTGTTGCTTACATCGAGTATGTTTTGGTTCTTCATCTGGTTGCGATAGTTGTTTATCTCATTCTCAATGTTGAACGACTTGTTGATGTCTACGCTTTGGTGCTCCGGCTTCTCTACTACGACAATCATCTGCGAGAGGGCGTCGTTGGTGAGCTTCATCATGAAGTGGATGTGGTTGTACTGCTTCTCGGTGAAGTCTAAGTTGGTCTGACGTTTGCGGCTGATGGTACGTGCCAGGTTGTAGCAGCTGTCGCCGATGCTCTCTATCTCAGTCACCTCGCGTAGCATCCCCCTGATTTGCAGCTTGCTCTCGGAACTTAGCCGACCTTCGGACACTTGGTTCAGATAGTTGGCTATCTCTACCTCCATGTTGTCGCTGATGTTCTCATACTTCTCCACCCGGCTGAATACCCGGTTGAAGTCGTCATCCTTTTCGGTATGGAGCAAGTCCTGCACCATGCCGAACATGCGGTGGGTGCGTTCGGCGAAAAGTTGAATCTCCTTGCGGGCCTGCAAGATGGACAGCTCGGCCGTGGAGAGCATACCGCCGGTGATGTAGCGCAGGCGTGGCTCCTCGTCCTCCTCTTTGGGACGGATGATGGCGCATACGGTGCGCTCAATGAGCTTCACGCCCCATATCAGCAGGCAGACGTTGCAGATGTTGAAGGCGGAGTGGAAGGCCGACAGCTTATACGAGATGGCTACCTGCGGGTCGCTGGGGCTGAAGAAGGTGTCTACAATCCAGTTGACGAATTCCATGAACGGGTGGAAGATAATCAGTACCCAGATAACGCCGAACACATTGAACACCAAGTGTGCCAAGGCAGCTCGCTTGGCTTGCGTGTTGGCCGTCAGGGCGGCCAGGTTGGCGGTGATGGTTGTGCCGATGTTTTCGCCCAGCACCAAGGCTGCCCCCAACTCAAGGCTGATCCATCCGTTGGCGCACATGATGAGCGTGATGGCCATGGTGGCGGCTGAAGCCTGGACAATCATGGTGAGCACAGTGCCAATGAATAAGAAGAGCAGGATGGAGAAGAAGCCCATGTCGGTATAGTTCTGCACGAAGGCCAGCATATCGGGGTTGGCGTTGAGGTCGGGGGCGTTCGACTTCAGGAGCGAAAGGCCCATGAAGAGGAAAGAGAATCCGAAGATGAACTCGCCGATAGACTTGCGGTGGCTTTTGTTGGAGAAGATGAGCGGCAGCGCGATGGCCAGTAGGGGAAGTGAGAAAGAGGCCATGTCGACTTTGAAGCCGAAGATAGAGATAATCCAAGCGGTAACGGTGGTACCGATGTTGGCACCCATGATGACGCTGATTGATTCTGTGAGTGTGAGTAGGCCTGCGTTTACAAAACTGACGACCATGACCGTGGTGGCCGATGACGACTGGATAAGGGCCGTAATCAATACGCCGGTGAGTACTCCTGTCACCCGGTTGGTCGTCATGGCCGTGAGGATACTTCGTAGCCTGTCGCCCGCTACCTTTTGCAAACCCTCGCTCATGATCTTCATCCCGTAGAGGAAGAGGCCTAACGAACCGATGAGCTTTAAAAAATCATAAAAAGAATATTCCATCTATAATATTGATAATAGTTGTTTGTTCTCTAAAAGAAAGGGCGTATATTCGCCTGCTGTTATCTCTAAAACAATAAACAAGCAAACTCGTACATGGACCAGTCAGTACAAATTTGGTGCAAAAATAGTAATATTTCTAAAGATTTCCCTATAGGGAGCACTCTTTTGGAGATTTATGATGGATTTAAGTTAGACTTTCCCTATCAGGTCGTCAGCGCTAAGGTGAACAATCGGTCTGAAGGGCTGACGTTTAGAGTCTACAACAATAAAGACGTGGAGTTCCTTGACGTGCGCGACTCGTCGGGCATGCGCACTTATGTCCGTTCGCTCTGCTTCGTACTGTTCAAGGCTGTAACAGAACTCTTTCCCCAAGGGAAGGTCTTCATGGAACATCCTGTTTCCAAAGGCTATTTTTGCAATCTATGCATTGGTCGGGCCGTAGAGCTGGAAGATGTGGCCCGCATCAAGCAACGGATGCAAGAAATCATTGCCCAGGATATTCACTACCATCGGGTAGAGTGCCACACGGCCGAGGCCGTACGTATTTTTAGTGAACGTGGCATGGACGACAAGGTGAGACTGCTCGAAACCTCTGGTTCCCTTTATACCTATTATTACACGTTGGGCGATACCGTCGACTACTACTACGGCAACTTGGTGCCCAGTACGGGTTACCTTGGTGTGTTCGACGTGGTGAAGTACTATGACGGCATCCTGCTACGCATCCCCAACAGCAAGGATCCCACGGTGCTCGAGGAAATCGTGAAGCAGGAGAAGATGCTTGATGTCTTCAAGGAGTACCTTCGCTGGAGCGACATCATGGGGCTGAGCAATGTGGGCGATTTCAACTTGGCCTGTCAGGAGGGCCATGCCACGGGGCTTATCAACGTGGCCGAGGCCTTGCAGGAGAAGAAGATAGCGCAAATAGCCGACACCATATTCCACCGCGAGACCGATGGTGAACGTACCCGCCTAGTGCTCATCGCCGGACCCTCCTCATCGGGGAAGACCACCTTCAGCAAGCGCCTCTCCATACAACTGATGACTAATGGCCTGAAGCCATACCCCATCTCGCTCGACAACTATTTCGTGGACCGTGAGCAGACCCCGCTCGACGAAAACGGCAACTATGATTACGAGTCGCTCTATGCACTCGACCTCGAACTCTTCAACCGTCAGCTGCAAGCACTGTTGGCCGGAGAGGAGGTAGAGCTGCCTCGGTTCAACTTCTCGCTGGGGTGTAAGGAGTACAAGGGCGATAAGCTCCGTATCGACGATCACACCATACTGATTCTCGAAGGGATACACGCCTTGAACCCCGAACTGACGCCCCACATCCCCGACAGTCGGAAGTTCAAGATATACGTCTCCGCCCTCACCACCATCTCGCTCGACGACCATAACTGGATACCTACCACGGACAACCGTTTGTTGCGCCGCATTATCCGCGACTTTAGCTACCGTGGTTATTCCGCCGCCGAAACCATCTCGCGTTGGCCCAGCGTACGGGCTGGTGAAGAGAAGTGGATTTTCCCTTTCCAAGAGAATGCCGATGTGATGTTCAATTCGGCACTTCTCTTTGAGCTGGCGGCGCTCCGCCTCCATGTGGAGCCTGTCTTGATGGGAGTGCCGCGCAATAGTCCGGAGTACAGTGAGGCCTATCGGTTGCTGAAGTTTATCAAGTATTTCGTACCCATTCAAGATAAGGAGATTCCCCCGACTTCCTTGCTAAGGGAATTTCTGGGAGGCAGTAGTTTTAAGTATTGAGGTTTCTGTAGTGGACAAACTGAACTTTTTCGCTCTGTTTCTGTTATTTGTGTTTAAGATGAAAAATAGATTATAGTTTTGTCGATGGAGTGTGATACTTGTGCTTTATTAGAGTCTAAGTAAAAAACGTATTGATATGGTCTTTTATAACAATTGTTTGGCGCGCTTGTTTTTGCGGCATGAAACGTGTTTCTTTATGGTTTGCGGCTTGGTTTTTGTTCGTAGTCGTTATCTTGAGGTTTGGGATGAGATGGAGATTCGTATTCATACTCGTCAGTTTTGGGAGTGTTTCCTGTTGGCATTGCTACCGTCTCTCTTCCTCTCTTTATGTGTGGGATGGATGTGTATGTTGCTCCCATTTTTCTCCTATCATATATTCTATTGGACGGAGCGTGCCTTTCGTTCGCAATCCTCTTTCGATTGGGAGGCTAAAGGGCACCATGGCGATGCTATATACATGCGCAAGCGCAAGGCATTCGTTTGGATGCGATGGTATGGACGCAAGGAACTTCCTTATGTGAAGGAGTGGAATGACTGAGGTATGAGGAGGGGCGCTTTAAAAGGACTCGTTTTTCTCATTTGTGTAGATGCGTTGATTATCAGACTGTTTGTCTCGTTGCTCTATTTTTCTTTTAAAAATAATGCGCCAAAGATTTGGAGGATTGGAAAAAAGCCGTACCTTTGCATCGCTTTTGAAACGGAAGTGTAGGGGCGCTTAGCTCAGCTGGTTCAGAGCGTCTGCCTTACAAGCAGAGGGTCGGGGGTTCGAATCCCTCAGCGCCCACGAAATTTTTCAATGAAATTACCTTTATCAGGCCTTGCGTAGTGATTACGCGAGGCTTTTTTTATGCTTATCATGAAACTTTCTTTGCCTTTTTGCTTGCGAACGAAAGAAAAGCATTATTTTTGTACGCTATAAGAAGATAATACTATATATAAGTAACTATGAATTTGGATGCGTTGACAGCCATCTCACCGATAGATGGCCGATATAGAGGCAAAACGAAAGCATTGGCCGCTTACTTTTCTGAATTTGCACTGATAAAATATCGCGTGCGGGTGGAGGTGGAGTACTTCATCACCTTGTGCGAACTGCCCTTGCCGCAATTGGCAGGAGTGGATAAGGCTTTGTTTGAAACATTGCGCGATATCTACCGCCGCTTCTCGGAAGCGGACGCACAGCGAGTGAAAGACATTGAGAACGTGACGAACCACGACGTGAAGGCTGTCGAGTATTTCCTGAAAGAAGAGTTTGACAAGCTCGGAGGACTGGATGAGTACAAAGAGTTTATCCACTTCGGCTTGACCTCCCAAGATATCAACAATACTTCCGTACCCCTGTCCATCAAGGACGCACTGAACGATGTATACTACCCACAGCTGGAAGAGCTGATAGCGCAACTGCGAACTTACGCAGATGAGTGGAAGGACATCCCGATGCTGGCCCGTACGCATGGGCAGCCGGCATCGCCTACCCGCTTGGGCAAGGAGGTGATGGTGTTCGTCTATCGGCTGGAGCGCCAATTGTCCACGCTGAAGTCTTGTCCTATCACGGCTAAGTTTGGGGGGGCAACCGGTAACTTCAACGCCCACCATGTAGCCTACCCCGAGTACGATTGGCGGGCGTTTGGCAATCGTTTTGTGGCCGAGAAACTGGGGCTGGAGCGTGAGCAGTACACCACCCAAATATCCAATTATGACAATCTCTCTGCCGTGTTCGATGGGCTGAAGCGTGTCAATACCATCATGGTGGACATGAACCGCGACTTCTGGCAATATATCTCCATGGAGTACTTCAAGCAGAAGATAAAAGCCGGTGAGGTAGGGTCAAGCGCCATGCCGCACAAGGTAAACCCTATCGACTTCGAGAATGCCGAAGGGAACTTAGGTCTTGCTACCGCCCTGCTGGAACACTTGGCCGTGAAGTTGCCCGTGTCGCGCCTGCAGCGCGACTTGACGGACTCTACCGTGTTGCGTAATGTAGGGGTGCCCTTGGGGCATATCGTCATCGCCATCCAAAGCTCGCTGAAGGGGCTGCGGAAGTTGTTGCTAAACGAGCCGGTCATCTACCGCGACCTCGACAACTGCTGGAGCGTGGTGGCCGAAGCCATCCAAACGGTACTTCGCCGTGAAGCTTATCCGCATCCTTATGAGGCGTTGAAAGCGTTGACGCGTACCAACCAAGCCATCACCGAAGTCTCCATCAAGGAGTTCATTGAGGGGCTGGAAGTAGGCGAAAACATAAAAAAAGAGTTAAGAGCAATCACACCCCATACATATACGGGCGTTTGATTGTTATATATAAGGTAGAAACAAGTGTATAACTTAATATTTAATCATTAATTAAACCGTGAGTGATAAATCAGGCCGTGAGGCCAAGTCCTAATTTTTATTGAATAAAAGACAATGAGCACAGAAAACGAAGAATGGCGTGAGAACTCTTTCAATAACGAAGAGAATGCCAACCGCGAGGGCAACAACAAATCCTACAACCGTGATGGGGATGACCAGTCGCATCCGCAGCGTCCGTATCGCCCCAGATTTAATCCTAATGCCGAAGCCAGCAGCGACCGTCCACAACGTTCGTATGGGGGTGGCGGCTACTACAATGAGCGTCCGCAAAGGCCGTCGTACAGAGATGGTGGTGACCAGCAGCGTCCGTACCGTCCGAGGTTCAACCCCAATGCCGATGGCGGAAACGACCGCCCGCAACGCCCATATAGTGGGGGCGGTGGTTACTACAATGACCGTCCGCAACGTCCCTCGTACAACAACTACCGGGATGGTGGCGACCAGCAGCCGCAACGCCCCTATCGTCCGAGGTTCAACCCGAACAACGACGGTGGC
>JAISIX010000186.1 GCA_031261805.1 Mediterranea sp. (in: CFB group bacteria) | reverse complement strand
CGCTACCGGAATGATTGGCGACCCTTCGGGGAAGTCGGCTGAGCGCAACCTGCTCGACGAGCAGACCCTCTACCACAACCAGGAGTGCATCAAGAAGCAACTGGCCAAGTTCCTTGACTTCGAGTCCGACGCACCCAACCGTGCCGAGCTGGTGAACAACTATGACTGGATGAAGGACTTCTCCTTCCTCGATTTCGCCCGCGAGGTGGGCAAGCACATCACCGTGAACTACATGATGTCCAAAGACTCCGTAAAGCGCCGCCTCAACGGCGAAGCGCGCGACGGACTGTCGTTCACCGAGTTCACCTACCAGTTGCTGCAAGGCTACGACTTCCTCCACCTTTACCAGACCAAGGGCTGCAAGCTGCAGATGGGCGGCTCCGACCAGTGGGGCAACATCACCACCGGTACCGAGCTAATTCGCCGTACCAACGGTGGCGAGGCGTTCGCCCTCACCTGCCCGCTCATCACCAAGGCCGACGGAGGCAAGTTCGGTAAGACGGAGTCGGGCAACATCTGGCTCGACGCCCGCTACACCACCCCCTATAAGTTCTACCAGTTCTGGCTCAACGTGAGCGACGCCGACGCCGAGCGCTACATCAAGATTTTCACCTCCATCGGTCGCGAAGAGATTGACGCTCTCATCGCCGAGCACCGCCAAGCTCCCCACCTGCGTACACTCCAGAAGCGCCTCGCCAAGGAGGTGACCATCCTGGTACACTCCGAGGCCGACTACAACGCTGCCGTCGAGGCATCGGGCATTCTCTTCGGCAACGCCACCTCCGAGGCACTCCACAAGCTCGATGAAGCCACGCTGTTGGCCGTCTTCGAGGGGGTACCTCAGTTTGAGATTTCGCGCGATGCGCTGGCCGCCGGTGTGAAAGCCGTCGACCTCTTCACCGACCAAGCTGCTGTCTTCCCTTCCAAGGGTGAGATGCGCAAGCTCGTTCAAGGCGGAGGCGTATCGCTCAACAAAGAGAAGCTCGCCTCCTTCGACGAGGTAATCAACACCTCCCGTCTACTCAACGACAAGTACCTGCTCGTTCAGCGAGGCAAGAAGAACTACTATCTGCTGATTGCCAAGTAAGCGAGGAATGCATACACTCATATATGTAAAGGCACGGACCCAGTGGAGTCCGTGCCTTTACATATATATATACTCCTATTTAGCCACCTTCACTCTGTCAGCCTTCACTTTCAGAGTGTTTACACTACTACGTGTCATAGCCGTGGGTGTGCGGGTATTAGCAGAAACTTTCGTCATCACAGGCTGCCGCATGAATGGAGAAGAGTCTACAGTGAATGAGGCGGCGGTGCCATTTGCACGTATTAAGTAATAGTTTGCCCCTACTACACTATATGAATCACCTCCGGACAATGTCACGCTACCATTCCCCCATGCTACACTGCCATCTTTCCGCAACCGGCCTATATAGCAGATATAATCTCCGGAAACATAAGAGCCCTCCTCTCCTATGTTTCCGTGATAGGCAACCGTAAACTCTTCGCCATCTGTATATGTACCGAGACCGGATTGAGACGCGATAGATATAAGACCTGAAGACTTATCATAGTTTACAGTTATGGCGTATTGACTATCTGTCGCAACAATGGATTTTCCCCATCCTGTTACTTTGTAGGATGTGCCTTCTACATCTTGCACAATGCTCAAGTTGTAAGAGAACGGAGTGCCATTGTCATCGCCAGTCAACGTCCATTTACCCAGAAAGTCTGCATAAGCGGGCAATGCTTGCGTCACAGTAATCGTCGCCGTCAGCTCGCCTGAGGTGAGCGTTACGATAGCCGTTCTTGAAGGATCCGTTCCATTATCCGTGGCAGTAAGCGTAACCGAATTTGCATTTGCCACTACTGTGAGCCAACCTTCATTGGAAACGGCTGTAAAAGGTTTCGTACTATTCACCGCTATCTCATAAGAATCGGTATCCTCATTCAAAAGCTTAAGAGTAGTCTGATCGGGAATAAGAACGATGCCCGTTTGCGTCACAGTTATTTCAGCACTCAACGCACCACTTGCTATTACGACTATCGCCTTCAACTGTCCACTCGTATTGTTGGGGACAGCGCTCAATTTCAACATGTCACCCTCTATAGTTGCTGTTAGCCAAGAAGCACCTGCCTCAACAGAAGCGGTAAAAGAGGTACCATGTTTCACTGCGACCTCTCGTATGCCGCCATCGGCACCGAAAGTGATGCTTTTCTGTTCCGGCATGGGTACTATATTTCCCTTTTGCGTAACTGGAAACGAAACTTCTTCGATCCCTCTTGAGACAGTGACATAAGCAGTCCTTCCTTCTATCGCCAAGTTTTCCTCAACGGTAACAGTGACAACAGCTCCTGAAATAGCAACTACACACCAATCTTCATTGGAAGTCACTTTATCCGCCGGAACTGATAAGTTGACCGTCATTTTACCGCCTACAGCAGTGATGTTCACATCACGTCCCAATATCTTTAGTCCTGCTCCAACAGGGGCATCGTCTCCACAGGAAACGATAGACAGGGCACACGCCAATAAGATAAAAATCTTCGCTATTTGTTTCATAATTGTCCTTTTTAGATTAACCCTGTTTAATAAGCACCGGATTTGCAAAGCTATCCAATAGATACCAACCGTCTGAGCGCTCATACAATAGCAAGATTGTATTTACTGATGGATTATTATTGTTATACGTAAATCCGATAGTCATGGGAGTATCCTTTTGGAGTTCCCCTATAAATCCGACCCCTGGATAAGGGAAGAAGTTACTACCATACCCTGGATAGAAATAGTATGTATCACTCCCGGTTATTGCCACAACCTGTGACATCAAATCTATACAGCCTGTATTCGCATTGTACGTAAACACCAGTTCTAAGTCAACTCCTTTCCTATTTAACTTCAAGGAGTAAGTGGACCCCAACCGCTTAGCTTCTAACGAACAGGCTATCGCCGCATTGTTGGTAGTCTGGAGCATATAGTTACCTATATATTTTTTAAAATCTTCCGGCACGTTAAGAATCAACTTAGCATCTACCCCATTATCCATACAGGTATAAGTTATTGCTTTCGAATCCCAACTAAAGCTTGTCATTTCCACCCCTCCATAGCGGAGGGTGTCCGCCAGCTGAATTCCCTTGTCCGTATAAATAAAGGGGATTATCGTTTCATTGATTTCACCCGTATTATCCATTTGTGATAGAGTAAAAGCATGTCCATTCTCAACAAAGGTCGTCAGTATTTTCCCGTTCACCTGAACATCGAACCGGGCATACGCCGCATCAGTTGCCAAGGCAGAAACCGCCTCCAAATAGGTCTTCCCGTCAAAACCATCCGGCAACCGTGTCATCACCACCGTATTACCATACTTTTTGCCCGTCAGTTCTATTCGGTCGGCCGACACTGTACGGAAAATAAACTCATAGTCACCTTGATAGCCCGGGTCATAAAAACTATTCGGTTCACAAAAATGATGAATAACCTCATTGTACCCATCGAAGCTTAGCTCCGTCCCTTGAAAAGAGGAGACCTTATAAAGAGACTCTGCCACAGCACCAGCTACATAATTGGGCGTTGCCATCTCGCCGGAGAGTTGCACCTTTTCTCCATCAAACTTGGCGATAAGGTTGTAGCCTCCATATACCGGTCCTTCGGATCCAGGGTAGTAAGCCATAAGCCAACCGTTGGAAGCGCTCTTCAGTGCTGTTTGACACTCCTCTACAGATGCCATCGCACGCTGAGCCGAGGATTGGTCGAAGATGTCCTCCTCGCTAAAATAGCAAGATTGCGCCAATAGGCACACGCCTGCCAATAATCCATATATCTTCATTCCATTCATCGTATTTCTGTTTTTAAAGGGTACTCAAATCCAATAAGGGTATCTCATTCTGCCGACGTTGGACAATGGTGCGAAGCTCATCCAAGTTTATCCCCCACGAATCGTTCATGTAATCGTACACGATTTTGAACTTCTTCTCAATAATGGGGCGTCCCGTTCCACCTGCCATTCGCAGCCAAGCTTCCCATTGCGCAGCCGTATTGGTAACATACATGGATACCATCTCCGCAAAGTCTTCGGTGGCCCTATCCATGGCATACGGGCTGATAAACCCTTGCCCCAAAGCCTTATTAGTTGTTTGCTGATACCAATCTGAACCCACATATTTCCCCTCACTGATACGTTCAAAAGCAGGGTCGTAAGGTTTCTTCTGGTTCAAGATATGCGTAAACTCATGATGCATGGTCTTGAAATAATATTCATTAAGCATAGCTGGATCAATCTTCGAGAAATCTAACTCATTCACACGGAGCAGCGTCACTTTCAGTCCACCTTCAGCCTGACCGAGAATCTCGCCCGACTGGGTATAAGCCACATTACCGATAAGATGTATGAGCTTAGGCACATAGATCCGGGTTTGGTCCACGCCCCATATCTCGTCGTAAGCCGACATCCAAACATGCTTTACAACTTTCATCAGCGCCACGGCCTTGTCATAGTCGGCCGGCACTAAGTCATATTGTACGTCAGTCTCCGTATCGTCCAAGCGGTACTTCACTTGGACATTATAAGGTCGCACGAAGTTATTCAGCAACCAAGTGTCAAAGCCCGTCACATCCTGCTCCGTATCCGTAAAGATACTGTTCGCGGTATCAATAGGCTCATCATTGTTGCAGGCATATACAGCCCCGGTTGTAACAATGATGTATAAATAGACTAAATACTTTTTCATCAGTTTCATTCTTTTATCAGATTACTTATTCCGAGGATTGGGCTGGGCACCAGCCGATATAACGTCACTTGGCAGTTGTATAGCACGCCGCGGGTCATCCACCTTTAACTCGTCCGTTACAGATATCGCTCCTGAATTGCTCAAGGAACGACGATAGATTACAATCCCATATCGTTTGATATCCTGCCAGCGAAGCCCTTCGTGCAAAGTCGTCAACCGCCGGGCATGAAGGAGGCAATGGATCAAATTCTCTTGCGTACCGTCCTCGATGGCGAAATCGGGGTGAAGCTCCTTCTTCACGGTAGGCTCAAGGGGTTTGTAATACGCCAAATTGCCATAAAAGTCGTTTATAGAGGCTACCGTAAGCGCTGTATTGGTGGACGTAAAGGCTGTTTGCCAGATATTTAGGTCGGCCAAGGCTTGCGGATAAAAAGCACTCCCTTTCATGATGTAAGCCTCTGCCCTGCAAAGCAATATTTCGTCCGTGGTGAATGCCGCATTGAGAATGTGACCATTAATCGTTCCGGCAATTGCGTCCACCACTTCCGTATATTCGCCCACTTTTCGCAGAATGTATTTAGTGGGCAAGGAACTTGCATTGCTCCAAGGTTTCATGTAATAACCATTGCCCCATGGCCCCACAGAGCTGCAAGTTTCCGATATCACCATCGGGCCATGGCTGTAACGCTCACCCAAATCAGTGGGTCCATGAACATATCCCCAATAAGAACTGGCGCTCACAAGAAGGATATTCGCATCATTGCCAACATCCACGTAAGCATTGGGCTGCACATTACCATTCTCACCTAATGCTCCGAGCGCCCTCCAGTCGCGTACCACAAGTGCAGGATTGTCCCCCAATATCTTGCCGGCATACTCAATGACTTTATCATAATTGGACTTATCGGCCTTTACATAATACAGGTAGAAACGGGCTGCAAAAGCATAAGCAGCTCTTTTGGTGAAATGATACTTGGGTACTGCATATACATTGTCGCTAAGCAACGGCATACCTTCCAACAAGTCCGACTCTATATTCTTATAAAGATCTTCCAATGTTCCACGTTCGTAATGGGGGCTTACGACCGTCTCAACCGTTTTCATATAATGCATACCCAAGTCGGCATTGGCCGTGGAACTATACGCTTTACAAAAAACATTGGACAGCAGAAAATGTGCGTATGCCCTGCACACCAACGCTTCCCCCCTAACGGCATCCAAATAGGCGGGATTGCCGGCCTCTTCAATCGTAGCCAATGCCATGTTGCAAGAGGCCACCGCCATATAGCACGACTCCCATATAGTACTGGGGGAATCTTCGTTGTTCTGCCCCGTGTCGGCCCACTTGTACGTGTCCTCTTGCAGGCGGTTGAACGAGGAGAAATTGCTGGGATAAGCATCCGTATTGTCCGAAGAGAGTTCACCTATCTGGCAAAAAGCGGTAGTGGGGTATGCCGACAGCAACAGCTTGTTGACATTGTCCAAGGTCACCTCGGTCCGGCTATCAGGCACCTTACTAAGGAAATCCGAGCAAGATGCCAGCAGTGTCCCCATCAAGAGAACAAGACTCACGAACAGGGTATATCCATATTTTTTCATATTTATTACTGTTTTTAGAAAGTTAAAGACCAAATTTCAACGTCAGCGTAAACTGTCGGGGGACAGGTGCGGCCACTCCACCCGAGTTAAAGAATTCCGGATCTTGTCCATTGAGTTTCTTATCGGCATAAATCAAAAACAGATTGGTGGCTTGGAGCTTCAACGAAAGGTTGGTCAGCTTCAAGTTGGTAATCCATGCTTTCGGAAAGTCGTAAGACAACGAGACCTCCTTCATGCGGATGAAATCCCCTTTGGCGATGCGTACGGTAGAATAGTTGTATGCGTTATACGCATATCTATAATCTTCCTCTGTATCATAATCTCGTCGGCTCAAGATGGCAGGGATATTCGTCTTCTGTTCATCGCCCGGCAAGGTCCACCGATTCTTATACTCCCGCGTCATAGCAGTCAGGTCAGTATATGTCGCACTGAATACAGGATTCAGGCGAATCACATTGCCAAACGAATAGGTCATGAACACGTTCAGCCGGAATCCCTTATAACTGAACATATTCCCCAGGCTGCCGGTGATGGTAGGGTCGGTAGGGCCTTCATACTTCAAGTATCCCACCTTGTCGCGTTCCTGGAAGTTGATGGCGGTACTCGTCACTTCCCCTTCCTCGTTGAGAACCTGAGGGATGCCATTCTTGTCTAGGCCCTCAAACGGGATGGAGAACAAGCTACGTACCGGATAGCCCTGCATGGCGAAGCCATTGCCGGAGACCAAGTCCATCACCAAGGAGTTCTGCCGCAAGTCAGTCACTGTATTCTTCGTCTGGGAGAAAATGAGGTTCGTGTCCCATTGGAAACTCTTTGTCTCTATGTTCCGGGAAGAGATGGTAAACTCAATGCCATGCGACTTCATTGACGCGACATTGGCAAATTGCAGAATCTTGGCGCTTTCCGTATTAGTAAGGCCTATCAGGTCATAATTGTTCCGTTTGTACCAGTCCATGGCCAGGTTGAGGCGGTTGTCCAAGAATCCCATGTCCACCCCTATGTTTAGCTCATGCTTCTTCTCATACGTCAGGTTCTCATTGGCCAGCTCTTTAATGTACATGCCTGTCTCTTGTATATCGGTGAATGGACGGAAAGGGGCGTAATTGGAGATAATCGCCTGCGAATTGGTCACATTAGCCGGGCCACGGTCGGCTGTCAGTGAGTAGGAGGCTTTCAACGTAAAGTGCGAGAACGCTGGTTGCCATTTCTTAAAGAAGTCTTCCTCGTGTGCGTTCCACGCTCCCGACACATTCCAAGTGGGCAGCCAGCGAGCCGAACGGCTCTTGCCCATCCGGTTGGTACCCTCGTAACGTATCGTTCCGTTGGCGGTGTATTTCCCGTTATAAGAATAGGTGGCATTAGCGAAAAATGCCGCACTCCGGCTGTAAGTCTCGTCAAGGGAGAAATACTTATTGCCATCCTCTATCCCTTTCTTGAAATACTGGTAGATGTAGAAAGGGATGTTGCCCATGTCATACTGCATGCCCCAGCCTTGGAAGTTGTCCTTGCTACGGTCGATGGAGTTCACCTCCATACCCCCAAAGAAGTTCGTGATATGCTTCTCGTTGAAGACGTGGTTATAATTGGCTGTCGCGCGGAAGTCGTAGCTCCACATACGGTAATTGGCACGTTGGTAGATACCCCCTTCGGGCAGGATGGATATAGGCAATGCGTAGGGGTTTGAAGGGTCTGTATATAGAAGTCGATTAGCGTCCATAATGGTCTTATCATCCAATCCTGCCCTATATGCTTCGGCTTGGTTGGAGGTATCCTTGATGCGTTGTTCTTGCTGCGTACCTTGGTATTTCACAGAGCCTAGCACGCTTAATTCCAATGCAGGAATCACCTTCCATTTCAGTTCCCCTTGGAACTTCACATCTACGATGTTCAAGTTGATATAATTATTGTCCAACTCGTGCAGGATGTTGAACGGAGCGTAGTTGCTTGTATAGAACTCCCTCGGGTCGAGCGCGCGCGAGGTATTCAGGGCATAGGAATAAGGGTTGATGTCAAAGTCGCGCTTTACCCTTCCGCTCACAGCGTCTACATCCTGCGAAAGTGTACCCGGCGCTCTTTGTTTACGATAAGAAGCACTGGCAATCAGGTTCATGCTCAAATTTTTCAGAATGTTATAGTTGGCATTCAGGTTGGCCGTGTAACGGTTCACATTACTTTGCTTATACCAGCCCGGGTCGAGCATCGCACTCAACGAGGCATAGAAGGAGGCCTTATCCGTGCCCGAGCTGAGGCTAACCGAATGGTTCTGGCTAATCGCGCTGGAGAAGAGTTCCGAGAACCAGTCGGTGTTACGCATCTCGGCCGCCTTCAGGTAAGCGTTCTTGGCGGCAGCCGTGTTGGACAAGGCAAATCGTCCGGTGACAGGGTCGTACGTGTTGATAAGCTGGTACATCTTGCCGTACACGCCGCTGTCGGCGTAGCGCGCAGTTTCTGAGAAGTTCAGCCAACCCTTCTGTTGCATCTCCTTGTAAACCCCCATCTGTTGCTGGGAGTTCATTATGTTAAAGTCGTTGTAGCTGGGCACGAGCCGGGTGGTGAACTCCCCGCTGTAGCTGATGCGGCTTGTCCCCGCCTTGCCCTTTTTGGTAGTCACCACAATCACGCCCGCCATGGCGCGAGCGCCATAGATGGAGGTGGCAGAGCCGTCCTTCAGTATCTGGAAGCTCTCGATGTCGTCCGAGTTCAAGCCAGCGATGGCGGAGCTGATAAGCGTCTGCGCATCACCCGAAGAGAGGTCGTCGGCGCTCACGTCCACGGCATCCTCCATAATCACGCCGTCCACCACCCATAGCGGCTTGCTGCTACCGTAGATAGACGTGGCCCCGCGCACCCGAATCTTGGGCGCCGTGCCGAAGGTTCCCGACACGTTCTGCACCGACACGCCGGCGGCACGACCTTCGAGGCCGCGGCTGATGTCGGCCAAGCCGTCCAGCTTCACCGCGTCGGCCGAGAGCTTGGTGGTGGCGCCTGTGAACAGGCGTTTGTCCATGCGCTGCATACCGGTGACCACGACCTCGTCGAGCACCTCCGAGTCCGACTTCAGGACTACACGGAGGGTACCTTCCTTAATCGGGACCTCTTGTGTCTGCATACCGACGTAGCTCACTCTTAAATGTTTGGCTGTACTGGGCACGTTGCCTATCGAGAACTTCCCGTCGATGTCCGTGACGGTGCCGATAGAAGTGCCTTTGATTAACACGGATGCTCCTATGACAGGTTCGTTGTCCCCCTCGGACACAACGACACCCGCCACCCGCTTGGGTGTTTGTGCGAGCATCATACTTACGCCTGCAGAGAGGCAGGCCAACAAGAACGTAGTTCTCATTCTCTTCATAAGCATTTTCTTCTTTTTTTAGCGCATTGCTCTGTGCTATGGTTGTTTTTCCAAAAGACCAAGGTTTACGCAATTATCACATATTGAAATCAGCCGCAAATATGTGAAAACAATTGTCGCAGGCACTCCCTTGAGAGTATTCACTTTGCCATCTGGAATGATTAAGGATTCAAGCCTACAGACAGACTTTACAGAGAAAGACTTCTTTGGCCATGATTAGAGGCTCCGAAATAGGTAGAACAGGTTAAAATACCCTTCAGAGATGAACGTTTCCGCCATTTTCCTTAGGTTGCGGTAGTTATTAACATTGACGTATCTTTCTTAAAGGAACGAATAGCGTAGCTCATTTGTTCAAAGAATTTCGGTCGGACAAAGTAGATATATATAGCGAAGGCACGAACTCTGTTGAATCCGTGCCTTACTATATAAGTAGATGTATGGTATACGCCTGCGCCGTTACCGCACCACTACCCTCACCTCTTTTTCCACCACTACGCCATTAGACATGACAGCAAGGGTGAGGGTGCTCGTGCCGGGCATGTCGCCCTTCAGCACCAGCTTGTTCCCTTCAATGCGGGCCTGCAATGAAGAGCCTTCGGGCACACGAACCCGCTTCACCATATCGCCGGGCATATTGTCATAGTCCACCATCTTTGCGCTGAGGTCCATCACTGTCTCTTCGCCACCCTTCAGCGCGATGCTGTTCAGCAGGATTTGCGGTTTGTTGGCATCTTGGAAGAAGGGGATGGCAGGGAACCAATAATAGCGGTCGCCACGGTTGCCGCCCGTGTTGTCGTTGCTGTTGTTGCCAAATAGCTCCGTGCGCGAAAGCAGCTGCCCTTGAGGACTGACGCGGTACACCCAGTTGTAGGCGTAGTTCACGCCATATCCCTTTTGGCAAGTGGTGAGTATCAGTTCGTCGGTGAGCGGGTCGACCCTCATGCCGGCGCCATAGAGTATCTCCTGCGCCTGCTTGTATTCGCTGGTACCCAACGCAAAGAAGTCGGTATTGAACGTACCGTGGTCCACGTCGTACTGCAGGATGCGCGTGCCATTGCTCCAGTAGAGGAGGTTACGCTGGGTAGAGGCGCAGAGGTCGCCGGCGTTGAAGGCACCCCAGTTCTCGCCAATGGCAAACCCGTCGGGGAACTCAATCTTCTCTTCCAGCTCAAGGGTCGTGGGGTTCAGCCTCGCCAGATGCCCCTTCGCACCGGTAGTCACCACACCATTGCCCACTATCCATATCTGGCCATCCAGGCTTTTGCAAATCCGGTTGAACCGCTTCCGCCCGTCGTACGTCTCCGAGATGGTCTTTATCAACTGGTCGGTCTGCGGGTCGATGACGTACACCTTGCGGTCCGCGAGGGCAAATATCTTGCCGTCGGACATGCACATATTACCTATCTGATAGACAATGCCCGGCACGGTTCCCGTCACTGTCATGCTCTCGAGGTCGACGATGCTAATCCCCCCGTTCACCCCACTTGTCCGGGTGCCAATGTATCCTTTCTTTTCATCAACTCCCAAAAAGAAGTTGGGTTGCTGTCCGTTAAGTCCGAATGTCTTTTTTGTCTTGAAGGTCTTCGCGTCGGCTATGGTGACGGTCGTGCCCTGCTTGGCCAGGATATACACGTTGTCGCCCCAGATGGTGGCAAACTGGCTGGTCGTTCCCCGTAGCAGGCCCTTGTTGCCGTCGTCCTTGTTGGCCTCCTGGTAGATGCGGTAATGGGGGGTGAGCGTGTTGTTGTCGTAGTCTACGTCGAAGTAGTTCACCGAACCCGGGTCGGCGTGTCCAAACCACCCTTCGTTGAGCACGTAGAAACCTGCGGCCCGTACGGGCGGGTTCGGCTGCGAGTCGGCTTCCTGCACCCCTCCGCCTTCGTTTGTGCCGGCCGACGGGGTAAGCAGGTGCAGGTCCTCCACCCCCATCACCTCGGTAGAGCACTCGCCCAGCCAGCCATTGGTTTGCAGCACACCGGTGTAGACCTTCACAAAGTCCACGCCCGGCAAGTCGACGGGTTTGCCCTCCCTGTCCACGGCCCAGCCGATGTCGATGCAGGCATCGTCGTTTGTGTTCGCAACGTTGTCGGCATAGCCAAAGCCATAGCGGTAGAGCTTATGGTACTCCGCCGTATATTCATCTTGTGGCTCGTTCAGGCCGTTCTGCGGCAGACGGGTGCCCCGGAAGGTGAGCGTCTGGTCGCTAATCCACCGGGGGAAGCGTGCCGCAGGGCTGGTCTTCGCTCCCCCTTCACCACCACCTATCGTGCCCGTTTGCCCTTGGTTGTCGCTCCAGCCGATGGCCTTCCCATCCGTCGTGGCCTGGTAGGTGATTTCGTACGCGGAGACGACGTTGACATCGTTGCCGGCCAGCCCGGCTTTCTCGTACCAAGCCTCGCTGATGCCTTGCTGCGCACTACCGGCTATCTCGTACCACTCGTCTTCGTCGGGCAGCCCGTTGCCGTTGCGGTCGTAGGCCACGCAGACGATGCCCGGCTCGCAACTGTTCTCAAAAGCGTTGCCCAGTACGCGGAAGTCGCGCAGCCCCGGCTTGTTCGCTATGGTATGGTCGAAGCCTACCACCACATAGCCGCCGTAGCCACCCAGGCTAACGAGTCCTTTGCGTCCTTCGCAAAGGGCATCGAGGACTTTGCCGTTCATCGTCTCCTGCGTATCGCCCTCCTCATACTCGGGTATGGAGTTCACAAACTGTCCGGGCGCAGGCCGATAGTCGAGTACACGGGTGACGTAGGGGGTGGGGTCTGCCGGTTTTTCCGGCACAGGTCGTTCGCCGGGGTTGTCCACTCCGGGAAGTTCGGCGTCGCTACACGCCACGGTGATGCCCATCAAAAGGGCCAATGCGCCTATCAGGCGCCAAGAAGTCACTCTCATTCCATTCACTTTTTAGGTTACTATTTAATGATACCATACCTCCATAAGTGCTTAGCACAGGCCGACAAGTCAGCACACGGCAGTCCCTGCCCCGACGGGGCATAGGTGAACCACTCACGGAAGTTTTTTATTAAATACGTCGTACCATTTGCCCTAACCCTATGAGGGCAAGTGGTCAATGAATGATGGCAGGTCTTCTGACTGACTCCCTTTCCGGCTCCTTCCCAACAGCACAAGCTGTCAGTGGTAATGAGTAATGCCGAAAAGTTGAATGGAGCTTCACAGCAGCAGGACTGTTCGGGACTTACACCCGATTCCCTTTTCATCTGCCCCACCCGAATGGGTAGGCAGAACCAATTCGGCTGCAAAGATAAGCCAAACTTTTGGATGGGCGAAAGCCAAAGGAGGATTTTTTAGTTCCCCACACATTTGCCCCTGAAAGGCACCGACGCCAAGTTCTCCACCCCGTCAGCTTGCCTTGCCATCTCCAGCTTTCTGCAGCCTACCTTACATCCAAACAAAAAGGCAATTGTAAATCTTCTTAATGTACTTACACACCCTTTTTTGGCCTTTTTCAAACGAGCGAATATTTTGCTCCTGCGGGAGCATATTTTCGCCCCAGCGAAAATACTTTTTCGGTGAAGCGAAAATTAATTTTCGTCGCAGCGAAAAAAGTTTTTCGCTGCGACGAAAATCCCGAAAATAATAAGGCCTAAAATTCAAGTATTTGAATGGGAATAAAGAGCTTATCCTTGCTTTGCGAAGAAAGTAAGGCTACATAGATACGATAAGACAGATTGTCACGCTTTATAACCATTCATTCTGTGGCCGGTCAGCATTCCGTCAAGGATTCAGTCGCTGCTCGTTATCACTCCCCCGAATACCTCATTCTTCATTTCCTATAAACCCAATCTATCAATAAGCCCAATTGACAAGCACATCAGTTGGCATTGTACCCGGCACTCTTTTGCGGTGAACATTCTGAATAATGATGCCAATATCAAAACGGTAGCCAGCTTGCTGGGGCATAGCGGACTGAAACACACAGAGAAGTACACTCGTGCGGTGGATAAACTGAAGGAGGATGCGATAAACAGTTTGCCGGAGTTGAAGTGGTGAGGACACTAAATTTCCTTTTATATAGGGCTTTCATACAATTTGCACTATCCTGATAAACAGAGATTTATTGAATAAAATAAATTTCATTGCGCAAAAATGCACAATGAAATTTGGAGGTTTGAAAATAAATATCCATCTTTGCACAAAAATAAATAGGATATGTTCATAGTCCACAAAAAAGAAACAGTAGATGACAAAAATGCTTCTCTTAGAAGTATTTTAAAACAAGTCATTAACGAGAATGAGATACCAGTTTCTTCATTGGCAGATCAGTTGAATATTAACAGGCGAATGTTTGAAAAATATTTATCCGAAGGAGGTGACTTGAAATTTTCTCAAGCCATTTCTATTATGCAGTTTCTTAACATGGAAGAATCCGATTTTATAAGAGCATACAAGAATGATATGACAGATGAGGATGATTCTTCTGAAAGGTCAAAACGTTTGGCGTTCTTATATAAGCATTTTGATATTCCGACTTTAAAAGATGTGGGTGTCATTAAAAAGCGTGCTAAAATAGATGAGATAGAAGACCAATTGTGCGCTTTCTTAGGGTTACAACAAAGCATATATGAATATGAGATGTTTGCTGTCCTTCCGACCTTATTTAGCAAATCAAAGAGGCTAATTGCAGAAGAAAAAGCGACTAAAATGACCTCTTTTTGGTTAAAATGTGCTATACAAACATTTAAAGTAATAAACAATCCATATGAATATAATCGAGAATTACTCATCGAGTTTGTGAAACGCATTCATGAATATACAGAAGACCAAATACATGGATACGAGAAAGTAATACTTATTTTGTATCGTATAGGAGTAACTGTCTTGACTCAACCTTATATTTCGAAAACAGGTTCTTTTGGCGTAACAATGCTTATGGATAACAAACCATGCATTGTTATTACAGATATGAAGAAGAAATACCACAAGCTGTGGATGTCACTGATACACGAGCTATATCATGTTATCAATGATTATAATATGCTTCAGTCGTCGTATCATATTTCAGCTGGAGATGAACAAGATATTTTGTTCAATGAGGAAAAAGCGGATCTCTTTGCTCTAAATGTGCTAATACCAGAAGAAATCCGCATTAGATTAAGCAGTATTGTGAGGTTCCCCATAAAAGTAAGGATGTTGGCATCTCAAATAGCAGTAGACCCTTCCATTATATATGGAATTTATTTGGAAAGCTTGCCTAAAGAGCAACAGATAAACGAATTTAAGAAATATGGTGGACAAAATTGTTTGTTCTCGTCTGATATCGCGATTAGAAATGTACAGTTTGACCCTATCGGCTATCAGAACCTTAATAAAGCCATTGAGTATATTCGTAATAATTTGTATAATAAACAAATAATTTAAAAATATGGAATTAGCGAAAAGTAAATTGGAGCAGTTAATAACTGCCGTTGATAGGATTGTTGACAGCCGTCGACAAAATGATGGAGATTTATTTGGTCATAACACAGCTTCAGAGGAGATATCTAAGACCTTGGGTATTCCTTTGCAAGACCCAGACAAATCTTATAATTTATATTATGGTAACATTCAAAAATTCATGAATGATTTTTTACCTAAGGATAACGACATCACTAAGCCTATCCGAAATTTAGTAAGTACACTACTTTCACATCATGAAAAAGATAAAGTGAAATATGGTGTACGAGGTGGTGATTCGCGCATGGCTTCAACAGAAGATATGGAACATATCATAGATGTTCTTTCTGATTGGTCTGAGACACCACAAGATTATCTAAAGCTGGCATATATCCTTATTCAGAAAAACAAAGAACTTGGCTATATTCCTGAGGAAAGAACAATACAAGATTATGTTTGAGCTAACAATGTGGCGTCGACGTAGCCACTTCTTTACGTTGATTAAAAACAGAAAGGAGGTAAATATGGGAAAGACTATTCATGTAGTACCAAATCCAAATGGTGGATGGAAAGTTACACAGGAAAATGCTCAACGAAGTTCGGGTAATTTTAATACTCAACAAGAAGCATTTGAAAGAGCGCGTCAGATTGCGCAGAACAATGGTCAGGAAGTAGCTATTCACGGAACAGGTGGCGAAATTCGTGAGAAACATAGCTATGGGAATGATCCCTTCCCGCCAAGGGGATGATGTAGAGTGACTTTCTTACAGGATGTGTCTAATTTGTAGAAAGACATTTGGGCTGTCTATTCTTTAGGCAGCCTTTTCATCTTCTATCCCCTTCCGCCACTCTTCTCAACGCCAAGAACGCCTCTTTCAGCGGTTGCGGTACAGCACTGGTCGGTTCGGCAATTACCATCTCTTGATAGTTGCTAAGGAACGCACCTCTATACCGATGGAAGAAGTGCAGAAAGTGCTTGATAAAACCAATACAATCCAAAATAGCAAACTCTACTCCCATCTTCTCGTAGAGGCTTTTGGCGTATTCTTCTACTTCTGCATCAATCACGTCAGTGGTGATGAAAATGTAGTTGTCTATCTTGGAGGTCTGCTCAGAGAGCTTTTGTAGCGCAATGTCTATATCTGTTTTCAAGATACGTTTGTCTTTCATTTCGTAACAGGTCACGAGCTTGTTGTCGTCACTCAAAACGATTTCAATGTCGCCAATAGCACCGGTTTGTTTGTCGGCCGCATTGTGCGCTTCAAGTGGTTTATTGACCTCGCTGACACAATCTTTCACCGTTTGATAAGCGGCTGCAACAATAAGAACCGGCAAGCGGCTTGAATGCTTACACGCTAAGTGTTGACGCAGTAGCGTGACAATCTCCTCTACTGACAAAGGCAACGTGTCTGCCGGTTTCAATTCGGCGAGTAACTGTTCCATTCGCTGTTTGTCTTCTGCTTTGATGACCAGCAGTAAACGTAGTATCTCTGTTAGAAGAGTCTCGGGAGCAAGCAGGGAAGAGTGAACTTTGTCCAAGAGCAAGAGGGTGTTAGTGTACACTTCTCTCGGTCTGCCTACCAATACGAGGTCAGGAGTAAGCAAACGGTCAATGTTCCGAAAAGCGGGTGTGAGGTAAGCTGTTGTGGGATTACACGGCAACGCATACTTGTGGATGAAAGGTTCTATGTAGGTCTCGTCATAGAATCTGCCGGAATAAGCGTCTTCGCCCTCTATCTCCGTATAAGGTTTTCGAATGTCAACACTCGAGTTACAAATCTTTGCCAATAGGCACGACATCAAAAATCTGATAGGTGCTTTGTTAGCGTTGCATCGGCAGATAGCCTCTACCATGTTGAGTATTGTTACGTCCTTTATAAAAGAGGATGCAACACTTTCTACTGCTTGCTTGTAGAAGCGTTCTAACACCCCTGCCGGATTATTCTTCATTCTGAAATAAGGATAAGTTTATTCTGTTCTTTAAGGATTCAATGTCGTAGTTCACCCATAGCACTTCTTGACGTACATCTTTGGTAGAGTGGATGGTCTTCTGCGGACTATACACTTTTGTCCATTGGGGAGCCGGATATAGTTTATCCATCAGAGCGCATTCGTAATTAGAGATGGCAACAAGTCCTTCTGCTTCATTAAGTACCTTTGCTAATTGTACGTGTGCGGCATCGTCCATTTCATAACCGTAAGCGTTGCTGTCCCCACGGGTCTCGTGTATGTAAGGAGGGTCGCAATAGAATAAGGTGTTCTTACTATCGTACAACTTGATGACATCAATTGCCGGTCGGTTCTCTATCTGCACCCGCAGAAGACGTT
>JAISIX010000100.1 GCA_031261805.1 Mediterranea sp. (in: CFB group bacteria) | reverse complement strand
CTACCGGCGCTATCCCTTTTCGCCCTAACTTGCCGGGCATCGATTTGCCGGGCATCTTCACGCTACGCAATGTAGCCGATACCGACCACATCAAAGCTTACGTGGACCAACATGCTCCCCGCAGGGCCGTCGTGATAGGCGGAGGGTTCATCGGGCTGGAGATGGCCGAGAACCTGCACGCCCAAGGTGCCAAGGTCTCTATCGTGGAGATGGGTAACCAGGTGATGGCTCCCATCGACTACTCCATGGCCGCGCTGGTGCATCAACACTTGGGCGAGAAAGGGGTCGGCCTCTATCTGGAACACGTGGTGACGGGCTTTGAACAGGCTGGACGAGAGCTGAAAGTGCTCTTCAACAACGGACACTCGCTCACTGCCGACATCGTGCTGCTCTCCATCGGCGTGCGTCCGGAGACCACGCTGGCACGGAGCGCCGGACTGACCATCGGCGAGGCAGGAGGCATCGCCGTGAATGACTACCTGCAGACTTCCGACGAGGACATCTACGCCATCGGCGACGCTATTGAGTTCCGTCATCCCCTCACCGGTAAGCCTTGGCTCAACTACTTGGCCGGGCCTGCCAACCGGCAAGGACGCATCGTGGCGGACAACCTGTTGGGCGAGAAGCGTACCTACGAGGGAGCTATCGGCACCTCCATCGCCAAGGTGTTCGACCTCACCGTGGCTGCCACCGGGCTTCCCGGCAAGCGGCTTCACCAACTGGGCATCGAATACACCTCGGTCACCATACACCCCTCCTCGCACGCCAGCTATTATCCCGATGCCATGCCGCTGGACCTCAAGATAACCTTCCATCCGCAAACCGGTAAGTTGTACGGTGGCCAGATAGTGGGATACGACGGGGTGGACAAGCGCATCGACGAGATAGCGCTGGTCGTCAAACGACAGGGTACCATCTTCGACCTGATGGAGGTGGAGCAGGCGTACGCGCCTCCCTTCTCCTCGGCCAAAGACCCGGTAGCCGTGGCTGGTTATGTTGCCGAAGACATTATCCTGGGCAAAACCAAACCGGTGTATTGGCGTGAACTACGCGACCTCTCGGTCGACAGCAAGTTCCTGCTGGATGTACGCACCGCCGATGAGTATGCCTTGCGCACCTTGCCCGGTGCTGTCAACATCCCCTTGGATGAGTTGCGCCTGCGCCTTGACGAGCTACCGAAAGGGAAGGCTATCTACACCTTTTGCGCTGTAGGGTTGCGAGGCTATTTGGCCAGTCGCATCCTGTTGCAGCACGGTTTTGATGCGTACAACTTGGTGGGCGGCCTCAAAACCTACCTTGCCGCCACCGACCCCATTGTCATCCGCGAAGAGAACACGAACGGGACATCTCCCGTCGTCGCGCCCGAGGAGGCATCTGCGAAACCGATGTCGGCAGCAATCCCTGCCGCTGCTGCGGTGAAAAGCATAAAGGTGAACGCTTGTGGCTTGCAATGTCCCGGTCCCATCCTGAAGATGAAAAAAATAATGGATACGGTGGGGATAGGAGAGCGTGTTGAAATTGTTGCCACCGACCCGGGGTTCCCGCGCGACGCTGCCGCATGGTGTGCCAGCACGGGTAACAAGCTCATTTCTAATGTGTCCGAAGGTGGCAAAGTTGTAGTAATTATTGAAAAGGGAGAACAAAAAGCCGAGAACTTTGTTTCTTCTACAATTAACAGAGGGAAAACTTTTATCATGTTCAGTGATGAATTAGACAAAAGTTTGGCTACCTTTGTGCTGGCAAATGGCGCAGCGGCCACCGGGCAGAAGGTTACCATCTTCTTCACGTTCTGGGGGCTGAACGTCATCAAGAAACTTAAAAAGCCCCATGTGGAGAAAGATATATTCGGGAGGATGTTCGGCATGATGTTGCCCTCCAGCTCGAAGAAACTGAAACTCTCCAAGATGAACATGGGGGGCGTGGGCGGAAAGATGATGCGCTATATAATGAAGAAAAGAGGCATTGATTCTTTGGAGTCTCTGCGAGAGCAAGCCTTGGACAATGGAGTGGAGTTCATCGCCTGTCAAATGTCGATGGATGTGATGGGCGTGAAACGGGAAGAACTACTGGACGAGGTGACCATAGGCGGCGTAGCCACCTATATGGAACGGGCAGAGAATGCTGGTTTGAACCTCTTCATCTGATTGAAAACGATAATTATATTATAAATACCTAAACAACAATTAGAGATATGAAAACGATTTGTGCAATGCGTGATGTCTTCAAAGCAATGAGTGACTTTGAGAATGCGTTTGAGGCTACGTACAAGATTTCGCTGAATGAAGCGATGATTCTTTGTACATTAAAAAGGGCCGGAGAAAGAATGACAGCTACCAACTTGGCCAAACGGACGAATCTAAGTCCTTCGCATGCGTCAAAAATGCTGCGAATACTGGAGGAGAAACGGTTGATTAAGCGGACGCTGGGCGACGAGGACCGTCGTCAGATGTACTTTACTCTAACTCCCGACGGCAAGTCGCGGGTGGACGACCTGGAATTGGAAAAGGTCGAAATACCCGATTTGCTGAAGCCTCTATTCTAAGTTCGTCATCTATACGGGGGCTGGTAAATAGCTCCTTGTATTTGCTGGCGAATCTTTAGCCGAATGAGGGCGCGATTTGTCACGTCCGGATAAGTTCGGTTGCTTAGGAAGATGTACACTACTCGATTCACCGGATCTGCCCATGCGCAAGTTCCGGTGAATCCGGTGTGTCCATACACTTCGGCCGGAGTGCCGGGGGCGCAGTTACCTCGTTCGGGGTCTTTCGTGTCGGGGCGGTCGAAGCCCAAGCCGCGACGGCTGATGGCCGACACGCGGCTGGTGAAGAGTTCGCACGTCTCCCGGCTTAGGTATCTATGCCCTTCCAGTTCCCCACCATTCAGCAGCATCTGGTAGATGCGGGCTACCTCTTCGGCTGTGGAGAAGAGGCCGGCATTGCCTGCCACCCCGCCCAGGAAGGCGGCACTCTCGTCGTTGACAAAGCCTTGCAATACCTGTTTGCGCAGGAAGCGATCGTCGGAGGAGGGCACTATCTCGGCTCTCGCAAATTGCCGTAGGGGTAGGAAGCAGGTGCGCTTCAGTCCCATCGGGCCATAAAATTCATGCTGTAGATACTCTTCCAAGGGGCGACCGGTCAGCCGTTCCACCATCATTCCTAATAATAAGAAGTTGAGGTCGCTGTACACGTAGCGTTTGGGCTTCAGGGTGGCCTCGGATATCTTTTGTTCTATCACGCCACGGAAGGAGCGGTTCAGCCAGAGGTCGTCGCCTATCTGTACGTTATATGCTCCCTGTTTCGTCGGGGATACGTAGGCTTTCAGGAAGGAGAAATGCGGATTGGCCCAAGTGTGCGTGCCGGTGCGTAGGGGGTGGCGTGCGTCCTTTCGGCTGCTGAAGAGGTGGCCGGGGTAGCTCTCCTTGTCGATGGCTTCCTGGTAGAATGGAATCCAGGGTGGCAAGCCGGATTGGTGGAACAGCAGGTCGGCAAGGGTGATGCCGCCCTTGTCGGTATTCTGCAGGAAGGGTACGAAGTCGCCTATCCGGTCGGCCAGGCTGATTCGCCCTTCGTCATAAAGCTTCATCACCGCCAGTAGGGTGGCGGTGGTCTTGGTGAGCGAGGCCAGGTCGTAAAGGGAAGTAGGGGTTACCGCCGCGCTCCCTTTCCCGCTATAGGTGCCGTAGGCTTTGTCTATCACCGTGTGTCCTTCTTTCAGCACCACCACTTGGCATCCTGGGTAAGCGCCCGCCCGGATGCCGGCTTGGGCGATGCTGTCGATGCGTTCGAGAAGGGTGGGGGAGAAGCCTACGTCGGTAGGGCGGATGGCAGGTGTGGCTCCCTGCCTGAGGGTGATGCCCGCCCCTGCCTTGAAGAGGCTGCCGATGCTGGTGGATAAGCGTCCGTCGGCAGTGGCGCGGGCAAACAATACGTCGGCTACCCGGCGTTGGACTTCGGGCGTAGCGGTGTGTGCCAAGATGGTTGCCGAAGCGCGGGCTACGGCATCGCTCCAAGCTTCTATCGACTTCTGGGGCGTAAAGAAAAGGTAGGTTACCGAAGCGGTAGGGGCAAAGTGGTCGAAGAAGGGACGGTACTCTTCTGTCTGTTTCTCGCTCACGGCAACGACGATACGCCGGTAGGCTGACAAAGAGTCACGAAGACGGGCGTAGCTCTCGGCCGTTTGCCTGGGGGGGAGGTGGAAGCGGGCTACTTGTGTGTACGTGCCTATCTGTCGGGCCAGTTCGTCTGCTTTTCCCACTTCGAGCAATGCTATTCCGGGGACTTTGTCGGGCAGAGGCAGCCGATTTTCTTTGTTGTCGAGTATCGTGATGGCAGCCAGGTTGAGCCGGCGAATCAAGGCTCGTGTCTGAGGGGTATTGATGCGTTGCTCCACACCCGATAGCTGCACCTGCTGCTTGCGGCGTAGCCCTAATGCGTACTTGAACATCAGCACTTTCCGGCACCTGCGGTCAATCTCTTCTTCCGGTAGCTCACCTTTATGGATGGCTGCCATCACGGTAGCCAGTTCCTCCTTTATCCTGCGTGGCACGAGTAGCAGGTCGTTGCCGGCCTTCAGGGCTTGCAGGCAGACGTTTGGCTGGTTGGATACCCCTTTCATGGCAAGTGCGTCGGTGAACACCAGGCCGCCGAACCCCATCTCCTCTTTCAGCAGACCGGTCACGATTTTGTGCGAGAGCGAGGCCGGTGTCCCTTCTGCTTCCAGGGCGGGCACCTGCAGATGTCCTACCATGATGCTACCCATGCCGGCGGCTATGACCTTACGGAAAGGCAATAGCTCGATGCTGTCCAACCGCGACCTGTCGAAGGGTAGCCGTGGCAGGGCTTTGTGCGAGTCGACCTCCGTATCTCCATGCCCTGGAAAGTGCTTGCTGACGGATAGCACCCCGCCCGTCTCCAGTCCCGAGGCGTATGCCACGGCCTTGTAGGCCACCTGTTTGGGGATTTCGCCGAAGGAGCGCGTGTTGATGACTGGGTTGTGAGGGTTGTTGTCCACGTCCACGTCGGGGGCGAAGTTGACCTGAACGCCTAACTGTCGGCATTGGCGGGCTACTTCTTGGCCGTACTCGTACAACAAGCGTTTGTCCTGGATGCAGCCCAGCACTCGGTTGCGGGGGAACGAGGGTGTTCCCCGCAGGCGCATGGCCAGCCCCCACTCTCCGTCGAAGGTAATCATCAGCGGCACTTTCGCCTCTCGTTGTGCCCGGTTGGTCAGTATCACCTGGTTGGGTAACTTCCCGCCGGAGAAGAGCAGGCCGCCCACCTTGTAGTTCGACACTACCTCGTGTAGCAGCGCCAGGTTCTGTTTGGTCTCTTGTGGAGCGATGGTGTAGATGAACAGCTGCCCTACTTTCTCGCGCAGTGTGAGCCGGGTCATCACCGAGTCTACCCAGTGACGACATCCCTCGTTTTTCAAAGCCTTGTTCAGAAAGTAAGGCGTAGGGCTGGAAGAGGGGGTGGTTGCCGACGGCTGAGCCAGAGCATCATTCGTGGCAAGTAAAAGGGATAAAAGCAGAAAGAATGCGTAGGATTTTCTCATTGGGGGTTGTGGAGGGAAGCTGTGCCGCGAGCCATTTCGGGACCGGAACTGCCCGAATGGCTCGCGACACAGTATTATCATTCCTTATTTATCAGTGTTTAATGGCTTTCAGTTCCAGTTCCATCCATCCCACAAACACGCCGTTCTTTCCGGTATGCATGATGGGTACCTGTTTGCCGTCCATGTTGAGGTACATTTTAGGTCCCGGCATGAAGGTATGGGAGTGTCCGCCCAGGATGGCGTCGATGTGGCGGGTGTGGGCCACCACTCGCTCATCTTCCTGGATGCCGAGGTGTGAGAGGCAAACCACCAAGGCGCAACCTTCAGCCTTTAGCGCGGCTGCCGTGCGGTTGGCTACTTCGATGGGGTCTTCAAACACTACGCCTTCGCATTTCTCAGCCTGAATCAATCCTGCGGGGTCAGGACTTAGGCCGAATACTCCAATCTTCAGCCCGAAGCGGTCGAGGATGATGGAAGGCTTCACGATGTCCTTCAGCGGTGTAGCGTCCAGGTTGTAGTTGGCGCAGACGATGGGGAAGTTGGCCATGCGGAAGATGCGTGCCATGTTGTCCATGCCGAAGTCAAATTCGTGGTTGCCGATGGTCATGGCATCGTATTTCATCAGGTTCATGAACTTGATTTCCAGTTCGCCCTTGAAGAAGTTGTAGTAGGGTGTGCCTTGCGAGATGTCGCCGCAGTCGAACAGTAGCACGTTGTCGTGCTCCTTGCGGTACTGTTCGATGAAGGTGGCCCGGCGCACGAAGCCGCCTTTATTATAATAGGTGTCCCCTTTCTGTGTCAGCGGTTCTATGCGGCTGTGTACGTCGCTGGTGTGCAGTAGGGTGATATGTTTGGTTTCCTGCGCCCCGGCGAAGCAGGCCAAGGTGAGTGCGAAGCAGAGCAGGAGTGTACGTTGTAGTCTCTTCATTTTATTCCTTTTTAGTTGTCACGAGTCGCTATTTGATGGTGATACGTCCGTCGAGTGCCGACGTGATTTGCTTTCCGGCAGCTGTCTGTTGGCGTACATAGTTGAGAAAGAGGCCTCGGAGGGTCATCCCGTCGGGACAGTCGCGCTTCTCGGCCTGTAGCAGCGAGGGTAGGCCGTCGTTCCCTTCGGCCAGGTAGTCGATGGTGGCGATGGTGTACTCCTTCTCGTCCACGATAGGTTTGCCCTGTACAGTGGCACTCAGTAGTTTGCCTTCTTTCGAAATCTCCAGTCGGGCACCGCTAAGTCCTTGTCCGTGCTGGGCGGCTATGTCCTCCAGTACGTGACGGAGTACTGTGCCTTTGAGGGTGAGCACGCAGAGGGAGTTTTCGAAAGGCAGTATCTCGTAGACTTCATCCACGGTGATGTCGCCTTGGGGCAGGATGTTGCGCAGGCCGCCAATGTTCATGATGCCAAGGTCGGCCGGGTGTTGAAGCACGTGGCTGGCAGAAGTCCGCAACACTTCGGCCACGAGGTTGGAGAGCAGGCTCTCGGGCTTGTCTTTGTCCATCTTCATGGCACTCACGCCAATCACTTCGTTCATGAGGGAGTCCAACTTCTGCTTGTATGGCTTCAGCAGGGCCACTGCGTCTGCATCGGGATGAGCATCCCACACGGAGTCGATGGACACCATGCCGCCCTCCACGTTTGTCACTTCGTATTTAGGGCCTGTCGGTCGGCAGGCTGCCAGTAGGAATACTCCTACCAATGCCGGCAATGCCCAGCTTTTGGCAATAGTCTGTTTCATTCTATAAATATTTGGTACAGCGCAAAAGTAAAGCAATTAGTTGGGACTTTCAAGGCTTTTTGCCGAAAATAAGCGTTCCTTAGTGAACAAATTGGCTAAAGTTTAGCGTTATATAGATATGGTCTCTCCTTGAAAAAGGCGGCGCTCTGCCTTCTTTTACGCATTAGGATATTATAGTTAGCTCTTTTGATTTCGGTATAAACTACCCAAACGACAAACGATAAGGGGATTCCCCTTGTATTGATAAAGAAGGCAAACGTGGCGGATTGATAAACCCTTTGTTTTGTTTTTAGTTGATATTTATTCTCTTGAGTTTCTCTTTTCTTGGTGGAAAGAAAGGATTGACAGAAATAGTGCAGGCCATAGTCGTGAAGACTGTGGCCTGTTTGCATGTCCCTCCTCCGTTGCAGGGAAGGGGGTGGCTCGGAAAGGTTTTTGCCCATTCATTTGGCTATCTGCCATTTATTTCGTTACTTTGCGCCGCTTTCGCGCAATCGCTGTCAAGAGAATGAGAAGCTTGGTATGTTGCGTTGTAACGATAACAATTTAATAATAACAACAATGGATTTGATTAAAATTGCAGAAGAAGCATTTGCTACCGGCAAACAGCATCCGAGCTTTAAGGCCGGCGACACTGTGACGGTGGCATATCGTATCACCGAGGGTAACAAAGAGCGTGTGCAGCTGTACCGCGGTGTTGTGATTAAAATCTCTGGTCACGGAGAGAAGAAACGTTTCACTGTACGCAAGATGTCGGGCACGATTGGTGTAGAGAGAATCTTCCCCATCGAATCGCCGGCTATCGATAGCATCGAGGTGAACAAGGTTGGTAAGGTACGCCGCGCCAAGCTGTACTATCTGCGTGCGCTTACTGGCAAGAAAGCCCGTATCAAAGAAAAAAGAGTCAACATCAACAAGGGATAAGCTCCCGGTTTATATGACTCGACAAGATAAAAGAGGGATGTATCCTGTAGGAGGATACGTTCCTCTTTTTTCGTAAGTCAAAGGAGAAAAGCTTGAATGATGGAAGAAATCAATATCCGAAGAGCGGAACGGCGGGATTGCCCGCGCCTGCTCGAACTTATCAAAGCGTTGGCGCTCTACGAGAAAGCACCCGATGAGGTGACTGTCAGCCTGTCGCATTTCGAGGAGAGTGGCTTTGGGGAGCAACCGGTATGGTGGGCCTTTGTGGCCGAGGTAGACGGGGCTGTCGTAGGCTTTGCCCTCTACTACATACGTTACAGCACCTGGAAAGGGCAACGCCTTTATCTGGAGGACTTGTACGTGGAACCCGGGATGCGGGGAAAAGGTGTCGGCGCACGGCTCTTTGAACAGCTGATGGACGAAATGCGAGCGCGCAACCTGCACGGCATGGTGTGGCAAGCGCTGGAGTGGAACGAACCCGCGCTGAACTTTTACCGCAAATATGGGGCAAAATTCGACCATGGGTGGGTGAATTGCGAGCTTTTATAACGCTGGTCTTCTTTTTTTTCGTATTTTTGTCGCAATATGCACGCTTAGTATAGCATAACGTACATTAGCAACAAAAATGAGAGTTATCGATTTAATACATAAGAATCAGAAGACAGCTTTCTCTTTCGAGATACTTCCCCCGCTGAAGGGCAACGGAATAGAAAAGCTGTGCCAAACTATTGATACGCTGCGGGAGTTCGACCCGCAATACATCAACATCACCACGCACCGAAGCGAATATGTGTACAAAGAACTGGAAGGCGGGATGTTTCAGCGCTACCGACTGCGCCGCCGACCGGGCACGGTAGCCGTGGCCGCTGCCATACAGAACAAGTACAACATCACCGTAGTTCCACATATCCTGTGCAGCGGATTCACCCGCGAAGAGACCGAGTACGTGCTGCTCGACCTACAGTTCCTCAATATCACCGACCTGCTGGTACTGCGAGGCGACAAGGCCCGCCATGAGTCCACCTTCACGCCCGAGGGTGATGGCTACCGCCATGCCATCGAGTTGCAGGGGCAAATCAACGACTTCAATCGAGGCATCTTTGTGGACGGTTCGGAGATAAAAGCCACCAAAACGCCCTTCTCCTACGGCGTGGCATGTTACCCCGAGAAGCATGAGGAGGCGCCCAACATGGAGTTCGACCTCTACTGGCTGAAGAAGAAGGTGGAGGCCGGCGCCGAATACGCCGTGACGCAACTCTTCTACGACAACCGCAAGTATTTCCGCTTTGTGGAGATGGCCCGGGAGGCAGGCATCGACGTGCCTATCATCCCTGGCATCAAGCCCTTCAAGAAGCTGTCGCAGCTGAGCATGATACCCAAGACCTTCAAGGTAGACCTGCCCGAAGAGCTGGTGAAGGAGACCCTGAAGTGTAAGACCGACGAAGATGCCCGGCAAGTGGGCATCGAATGGTGTGTGCGGCAGTGCAAAGAGCTGATGGCCAGTGGTGTGCCGAGCATCCACTTTTACTCCATCGGCGCTACGGACAGTATCAAGGAGGTGGCCAAACAAATCTACTGATATGCTTTTCAAGGACATCATCGGACAGCAGGCTCTCAAGCAACGCCTCATAACGGAGGTGAACGAGGGACGCATCCCCCACGCCCAGCTCTTCTGCGGGCCGGAGGGAGCGGGGAAGCTACCGCTGGCCATCGCCTACGCACGCTACATCGCCTGCTCCAACCGAGGGGAGACGGACGCTTGCGGCACGTGTCCCTCGTGCGTGAAGTTCAACAAGCTGGCGCACCCCGACCTGCACTTCTCTTTCCCGGTAGTGAAGAAGGGAAGCTCGGACAAGATTGCGGTGAGCGATGACTATATCGGCCAATGGCGCTCCTTCGTGCTCGACAACCCCTACTTCACGCTCAACCACTGGATAGACGCTATCGGCGCGGAAAACAAGCAAGCTTGGATTTACAGCAGGGAGAGCGACGAGATAACGAAAAAGCTGAGCCTGAAGGCGAGCGAAGGTGGATACAAGTTCTGCATCATCTGGCTGCCCGAACGGATGTACAAAGACAATGCCTTTGGCAACAAGATGCTGAAGTTGCTCGAAGAACCGCCCGCGAAGACGCTCTTCCTCCTTGTGTCCGAAGCACCCGAGATGATGCTACAGACCATCCTGAGCCGTACGCAACGCATCAACATCCCCCCTATAGAGGAAGCCGCCATCGCACAAGCGCTGGAAGATAAGTTCTATGTACCACCGACTGACAGTGCCGCCATCGCGCACTTGGCCAATGGTAACTTCATCCGGGCACTCGAGACCATTCATCTTAGTGAGGAGAACCAGCTTTTCCTCGACCTCTTTATAAACTTGATGCGACTCTCCTACCAGCGGAAAATTAAGGAGATGAAGCTGTGGAGCGAAAAGGTGGCCGCCATGGGGCGTGAACGTCAGAAGAACCTCCTGGACTACTGCCAACGCATGATTCGGGAGAACTTCATCTACAACTTCCACCGGCCGGATCTCGTCTACCTCACGCGGGAAGAACAGCAGTTCTCCAGCCGCTTCGCGCCGTTTGTCAACGAACGCAACGTGATGGGCATCGTGGACGAACTGAGTGAAGCGCAACTGCACATCGGGCAGAACGTGAACCCCAAGATGGTGTTCTTCGACTTCGCCTTGAAGATGATTGTGCTGCTGAAACAGTAGGTTTGGTAAGTAGTCAAGTAGAATAGTAACGATATGAAATCAATATAGCAACAGCATAATACCAAGAAGAAATGGAATATAAACTTAATAATGGATGTGGCGGTCTTTGCTGTAAAGGCTGCTCCCGACAAGATAAGCAACTGAATACGTACGACTGGTTGGCCGATATACCCGGCAATGCCGAGGAGTGCGACATGGTGGAGATTCAGTTCAAGAACACCCGCAAGGGATACTACCGCAACAGCAACAAACTGCCGTTGGAAAAGGGTGACGTGGTAGCCGTAGAAGCTACCCCGGGGCACGACATCGGTGTGGTGACCCTCACCGGTACCTTGGTGCCGCTGCAGATGAAGAAAGCCAACCTCAAGCCCGATGCCGAGATAAAACGGGTGTACCGCAAGGCCAAGCCGGTGGATATGGACAAGTATAACGAGGCCAAAGCTCGCGAGCACGACACCATGATTCGCTCGCGGCAAATAGCCCTCAACCTCAACTTGAACATGAAGATTGGTGATGTGGAGTATCAGGGCGATGGCAACAAGGCCATCTTCTACTATATTGCCGACGAGCGGGTGGACTTCCGACAACTCATCAAGGTGCTGGCCGAAGCTTTCCACGTCCGTATCGAGATGAAGCAGATTGGGGCAAGGCAGGAGGCTGGCCGTATCGGCGGCATCGGTCCGTGTGGCCGGGAGCTGTGCTGCGCCACTTGGATGACAAACTTTGTCTCCGTGTCGACCAGTGCCGCCCGCTATCAAGACATATCGCTCAACCCGCAGAAGCTGGCCGGACAGTGTGCCAAGCTGAAGTGCTGCCTCAACTATGAGGTGGATTGCTACGTGGAAGCTCAGAAACGCCTCCCTTCCAAGGAGGTGGAGTTGGAGACGAAGGATAATACCTATCACTTCTTCAAGGCCGATATCCTGACCAACCAAGTTACTTACTCCACCGACAAGGTCATTGCCGCCAACTTGGTAACCATCAGCGGCAGGCGGGCTTTTGAGGTAATCAACATGAATAAGAAAGGGGCGAAGCCCGACAGCTTGCTCGAGACAGAAAACCGACCGGAGCCGAAACGCTCGGCCGACCTGCTCGACCAAGACAGCCTCACCCGCTTCGACCGTAACAAACGGAAGAAGAAGGGTGGCGCCGGCAACCGCCTGCAACAAGCTGGGGCCGAAGGTGGACGTCGTCCGCAAGGCGCTCAGCAGGGAGGTGCTCCGCAGGGTGGTGGCAACGGACAGCGCCCGCAGCAGGAGCGAGGCAACCGTCCTAATAACAACAATAACCGCAACCGTGGCGAAAGGCCTGTACGGCGGGAAGAGGGTGGAAATAGGCCTCCTCGTAGAGAACAGAACTCCAATCGTGAGCAACCCAATCGAGAGCAGCCCAATCGTGAGCAACCCAATCGCGAAAAGCCCAAACTGAAACCCCAAAACAATGAGAAGCCTGCTCAACAAGAGTAAGCTGCTGCTTGGTATCGCCCTTGGCTGCCTACTGGCGGCTTGCGATACCCCTGTCGTGTATCACTCGTATCGTTCGCTCCCTTCGGAGGGGTGGAAGAAGAGTGATACACTCTCTTTTCGGGTATCCGTGGCCGATAGTCTTCCTACTACCTTCCGCCTCTTTGTGGAGGTGCGCAACCGTACCGAGTACCCGTACCTCAACCTTTCACTCCTCGTAGGCCAGAACTTTAGCGACTCCACCAAGGTAGTGAGCAACCGGGTTGATTTCACGCTGGCTACTGCCGAGGGTGACTGGACCGGACGTGGTTGGGGTAGCCTCTACCAGTCGGAGCGGCTGGCACGGAGCGTACGCACGCAAGGAGCCGGTGAGTACACCGTCACCGTATGTAGCGGGATGAAGGACGAACAGCTCCCGGGAATCAATGACATCGGGATACGGATAGAGCGGTAATCAGTACCGCCTGTTCCGGCCGGCGTCAATCCGCAGGAAGATGAAGAGGAGGATGGTGAAGCCCCAAAGGGAGGAGCCTCCGTAGCTGAAGAAGGGTAGGGGGATGCCTATGACCGGCGTGAGGCCCAATACCATGCCGATGTTGATGAAGAGGTGGAAGAGGAAGATGCTCACCACCGAGTAGCCATACACCCGCCCGAAGGTGGTGGGCTGCCGCTCGGAGAGGTAGACTAACCGTAGGATGAGGATGAGAAAGCCCAGCAGGACGGCAGTGGAGCCAACAAAGCCTTGCTCTTCACCTATCGTGCAGAAGATGAAGTCGGTGTCTTGCTCGGGCACGTACTTGAGTTTGGTCTGCGTGCCATTGAGAAACCCTTTGCCGGTGAGGCCGCCCGAGCCAATGGCAATCATGGACTGGTTGACGTTGTAGCCCGCACCGGCTAAGTCTTCCTCCATACCCAGCACTACCTTGATGCGAATCTGCTGGTGCGGTTCCAGGATATTGTCGAACACATAGTCGCTGGAATAGGAGAAGCCGATGGAACAGATGGTAAACAGCGCTACAAGCGAATAGGAGCGTTGCCGAGTGCTGAGCGACTGGTAGAGGAGGTAGCAGACGACCACCGCACATAGCCCCCATAACACCCACACTAAGTTGAATGGATAGAGATACTCCGAGATGAGGTAGGCTACAAGCAGCACCAGCGCGCTTCCGCCCACTATCCAGCGTGCTTGCGCCCACTTCCGCCGATACGTGCCGACCATGGCGCCAGCCACCAGCAAGATGAGCGCCAGGACGACAAACTCTCCTAAAGGGGTAGAGGTGTCGGCCAGGAGAGCATCGTTGAAACGGATGCCTATAATGAAGTAGACAATGGCGCAGATACCTGCAAAGAGCACCACGCCCGGCATCCCCTCTCGGTAGAGTACCAAAAAGAAGGCCATGTAGACAAGGGCCGACCCCGTTTCGCGCTGCCCGATGATGAGTAGCATGGGTAGGAAGATGATAAGCCCCAACATCAGGGCGCACTTCTCGCGCTTGATGCTGAAGGAGTAGGAACTCATGTACTTGGCCAGTGCCAGTGCCGTGGCAAACTTGGCGAACTCGGCAGGCTGGAGGCTCACCGGCCCCAGCACCAGCCAGGAGTGTGATCCCTTGATGTCTTTCGCCACGAAGATGGTGACGATGAGCAACCCTATCATACCTATATATATAAGGTAGGCAAAGAGGTCGTAGATGCGGTCTTCGAGCATCAATAGGACAAAGCCCAGTCCGAAGGAGCAGATAATCCAGGTGAACTGCTTGCCCGCACGGGTGGTGAAATCCAGAAAATCGTGGTCCTGAAAGTCGTAGCTGGCTCCGCAGACGCTGAGCCATCCACCGGCCACGAGCAGCAGGTAGATGCCAATCGTCACCCAGTCCAATGTCTTCCAGAGACTATCGTTCCTCGTTACCATAGTATATCACTTGGTTGCTTATCTGTTCCGCTCTCTGTTCGTTGGCAGGCGAGAGCTTACCCTCCATATATTGTTCCATCAACAGGGCGCCCATCGGCACGCCGTAGGTAGCGCCCCAGCCTCCGTTCTCCACGTAGACGGCAATGGCGATTTGGGGTTTGTCCATTGGGGCGAAGCCCATAAAGACGGAGTGGTCGTGTCCCCGGTTCTGCGCTGTGCCGGTCTTGCCGCAGGCGTTCAACTCAGGGGTCATCAGGCTTAGCATACGGCAGGTGCCTCCGGTGGCTGCCGAGCGCATCCCTTCTACCACCGTCTGGTAGTGCTGCTCTTCGATGCCGGTGTAGCGGCGGTGGCGGTAGAGGCTGTCCAAGGGGTTGTCTTCAATCTCCTTCACGATGTGCGGGGGTACGAAGTAGCCACGGTTGGCAATGGTTGCCCCGAGGTTGGCTATCTGTAACGGGGTAGCCAGAATCTCGCCTTGGCCGATGGCGATGCTGATGACGGTCAGCCCGTTCCAGTGCCCCTTGTAGGCTTTGTCGTAGAACTGGGCGTTAGGTATCAGTCCTCGTTTCTCGCCGGGAAGGTCTACCCCCAGCTTATAGCCGAAGCCTTGTGCCACCATGTGGTCCTTCCAGACGGTGATGGCATTCTGTGGAGAACCGTATTTGCGGTCGCCGAACATTCGGAACAGCCCCCAGCAGAAGTAGGAGTTGCACGAGGTGGAGATGGCTGGTATCAATGGCAGTGGCGAGGGGTGTGAGTGGCAACCTACCGTCAGTCTGCCGTAGTGGAAGCCGCGCGAGCAGGGGAAGGCCGGCGCTTGCGCCGTGACGATATCTTCTTGCAGGAAGGTGAGCGCTTGTGCCGTCTTGAAGGTCGACCCCGGTGGGTAGACTCCCATGATGGCGCGGTTCAGGAGGGGCTTGTCTTTGTCACGCTGTAGCATCAGGTGGTTCTTGCCTCGCTGACGGCCAATCATCAGGTGGGGGTCGTACCCCGGCGAGGATACCATGCAGAGAATCTCGCCCGTCTCCGGCTCAATGGCTACGATGCTACCGATTTTGTTCTTCATCAGCCGCTCGCCCAGCAACTGTAGGTCGATGTCCAATCCCAGCTTGAGGTTCTTCCCGGGGATGGCGGCGCGGTCGTACTTTCCGTTCATGTAGCTCCCTTGCATACGGCCGTGTGCGTCGCGGAGTATCACCTCCACCCCTTTCTCGCCACGTAGGTATGGCTCGTAGGACTTCTCCACGCCGGTCTTCCCTACATAGTCGCCACGGATGTAGTAGTCGTCGTTCTCCATCTCCTTGGCCGACACCTCACCGATGTCGCCCAAGGTATGGGCTGCCGCGTCGTAGGTGTATTGGCGGATGGTACGTCGCTGGATGGCGAAGCCTTTGAACTTGAAGAGCTTTTCCTGAAACATGCCGCACTCCTCGGGCGATAGCTGCGACATAAATAGCTGGTTGGTGTAGCGGGAGTAGCCTGGGTTGCGGCGTCGGTCCTTCATGTTGGCCATGATGCGGAGGAACTGTTCGCGGGTGATGTTCAATGACTGGCAGAGGTCGAGCGTGTCGAGGTCTACCATCTCTCGTGGCACCAACGTGATGTCGTAAGCTGGCTGGTTGAATACCAACAGCTTACCTTCCCGGTCGTAGATGGCCCCTCTCGAGGGGTACTGTATCTTGTTGAGGAAAGCGTTGCTATCCGCGTTCCTTTTATATTCGTCGGTCGAAATCTGCAGGGTGAAAAGCCGTATGACATAGACCACTACAATGGCGATGGCTACCCCCCCAATCACAAACTTTCGTTTCTCAAATCGATAGTCTTTTGCCATATCCGCTGCTTATTTCCTGATTCCTTCTACAGCCAGCACGCAGACGATGGTCAGCAGGGTGCAGGCAACTATTCTCCATAGCAGCAACCCGAACGTTGCCAACGAGAAAAGCTCCAAAGAGAGCAACACCAAGTGATGCACGGATACGCACACCACGGTGTACTTCAAGAAGGAGGAGACACCGATGCTCCCGATGGAAGGCACAAAAGAGTCCAAGTTGTCGCGGGGGGTAAACAGGCGCAGGAAGGAGGGGCGCAGGAAGGCCAGCAAGGTGGTGGCCGCGGCGTTGATTCCTGGCGTGTCGGAGAAGATGTCGACAGCCAACCCTAAGCAGAATGCCCATATCATCAGGCTGTTGCACGATGTGTCGGAGCTGAGTTTAAGGACGAAATAGATGTACAGGAAAGGTGTGGCATACCCAAATATATGCACGTTGTTCAGTATGAGCACCTGCAACAGCAGGAGTCCTGCGAACCATCCTATACGTTGTATGTAGGTCGTAATCATTCTTTCGTAGCCTCCTTTTCAAGTCCTTTCTGCTCCAGTTGTCCCATGCGCTCTATCACCCGCACGTCGTTCAGCCTGCCGAAGTCGGTAGCCAGTTTGATTTTCAGCAGGTAGGAAAGGCCGTCGTGCGAGTCGGACATATCGTCCACCGTGCCCACCATCACCCCTTCGGGGAAAACGGTGGAGAAGCCGCTGGTCACCACCGTGTCGCCCAGGTTGAACTCGGCGTGGCGTGGCAGGTCCTTCAGGTAGGCGTAGCGTGGGTCGCCATACTCCCACTTCAGGTAGCCGAAGAACTCGCTCCCGGCTATCTTGCAGCTGATGCTCGACTTACTGTTCAGTGCCGAGATGACCACGGAATAGGAGGGCGATGTCTTGTAGACGATACCTACGATGCCACTGCCGTTCACCACCCCCATCTCCGGGCGGATGCCGTCGTTGGAGCCTTGGTCGATGGTGATGTAGTTGTCGGCCATGTTGAGGCTGTTCTTTATCACATTGGCCTTGAAGAGGCGGTAGTTGGTAGGGGGAATCGCCTTGATGCTCTGTAGGGTAGTGGAGTCCACCCGATAAGCTTTCAACGCCTTCTCCAGGTTGTCTATCTGCTGTTCCAGCGCCATGTTGCGGTCCAGCAGGTGCTCGTTGATTGTCTTGAGGTGGAAATAGGAAGAGATACCTCCCGACACCTTGTACACGCCTCCTGCCACTACGTTGGCCGACGTGAAGAAGGCGCTCTGCTGGTAGCGGTTGTACCTGAACAATAAAACAAAACTGGCTACCTCCAGCACGATGAAGAGGAACCAGTAATTGTATTTCAGGAAGAAATCTATTAAATTTCGCATGAACGATGTCCCGGGATGATATTCTTATCTCATTAAGAACGAGAAACGGTCTACATTCTTCAGCGCCACCCCCGTACCTTTGGCTACGGCGTGAAGCGGGTCTTCGGCGATGTGGAACGGAATGTTGATTTTGTCGGTCAATCGCTTGTCCAACCCACGAAGCAACGCTCCGCCTCCTGCCAGGTAGATGCCGTTGTGTACAATGTCGGCATACAGCTCGGGAGGCGTATTCTCCAAGGCGCTCAGGATGGCCGTCTCTATCTTGGAGATGGACTTCTCCAGGCAGTGGGCAATCTCCTGGTAGCATACCGGCACCTCCATGGGGAGGGCGGTGATACGGTTTGGCCCGTGTACGATGTAGTCTTCCGGCGCGCTTTCTCCCAGCTCGGTCAGGGCGGCTCCTACGTTTATCTTGATACGTTCGGCCATACGCTCGCTCACCTTCACGTTGTGCTGGCGGCTCATGTATTCTTGGATGTCGGCTGTCAGGTCGTCGCCCGCAATGCGGATGGAGTTGTTGGACACGATGCCTCCCAATGAGATAACGGCAATCTCCGTAGAACCGCCGCCTATGTCGACAATCATGTTTCCTTCGGGCGCTTCCACGTCTATACCGATGCCGATGGCTGCTGCCATCGGTTCAAAGATGAGGTAGACGTCGCGTCCACCGGCATGCTCGGCCGAGTCGCGCACGGCACGCAACTCCACCTCGGTGCTGCCCGATGGTACGCCAATCACCATGCGTAGCGAGGGCGAGAAGAGGTGGTTGCGGGTATTGGCCCGTTTGATAAGTCCGCGCATCATCTGTTCGCAGGCGTAGAAGTCAGCTATCACCCCATCTCTCAAGGGTCTGACAGTCTTTATGCTTTCGTGGGTCTTTTCGTACATCATCTTGGCTTTCTCACCCACGGCAATCATCTTGTTCGAAAGGCGGTCGAGCGCCACAACCGATGGCTCATCTACCACAATCTTTCCGTTGGTGATGATGATGGTATTGGCAGTGCCCAAGTCCATCGCAATTTCTTGCGTAAAAGAGAATAATCCCATAATCTTTCTATAATGAAGAACTAATAATTAATGTTTGAAGTGACGGATGCCGGTGGTGACCATCGCCATGCCGTGCTCGTTGCAATAGGTGAAGGTGAGTTCGTCCTTCACTGAGCCTCCAGGCTGAATCACGGCGGTGATGCCTTCTTTGTCGGCTATCTCCACGCAGTCGGGGAAGGGGAAGAAGGCGTCGGACGCCATCACGGCCCCTTGCAGGTCGAAGCCGAATGCCTTGGCCTTTTCGATGGCTTGCTTCAGGGCATCCACGCGAGAGGTTTGTCCCACCCCGCTGGCCAGCAGCTGTTTTCCTTTGGCCAGTACGATGGCGTTCGACTTGCTGTTCTTCACCACTTTGTTGGCAAACAGCAGGTCGTCCACCTCGGTGGTGGTCGGCGCTTTGTCGGTCACCGTCTTCAGGTCGGCAGCCGTCTCCACGTCCAGGTCTTTCTCCTGTACCAGCACGCCGTTGAGCAGGGAGCGGAACTGTTTCTTGGGCAGCTTGGCTTCTTTGCGCACCAGGATGATGCGGTTCTTCTTCTGTCCCAGTATCTCCAGTGCGTCCACGTCGTAGTCGGGGGCGATGATGACTTCGAAGAATATCTTGTTGATTTCCTCGGCAGCCTCTTTGTCGATGACGCCGTTCGTGATTAGTACGCCGCCGAAAGCCGATACGGGGTCGCCTGCCAAGGCATCTTGCCACGCTTCCACCACGGTGGGGCGCGAAGCCAGTCCGCAGGCATTGTTATGTTTCAGCACGGCAAAGGTGAGGTCGTCGAACTCATCAATGAGGTCGATGGCCGCGGCGATGTCGAGCAAGTTGTTGTAGGAGATTTCCTTCCCGTGAATCTGGTCGAACATGGCATCGAGGTTGCCGTAGAAGGCTCCTGCTTGATGCGGGTTCTCGCCGTAGCGAAGTGTCTTCTGGTTGCTGGCCGAGCAGCGGAAGGCCGACCCTTCTTCCCCGTCGAAGTAGTTGAAGATGGCGCTGTCGTAGTTGGACGACACGGCAAACGCCTCTTTCGCCAGCCAGCGGCGCTCTTCGAGCGAGGAGGTGGCGCCATGCTCCATCAGCATGTCCAGCAGGGGCTTGTATTGGGCTTGGGAAGCTACGATGACTACATCGTTATAGTTCTTGGCGGCCGCGCGGATGAGCGAGATGCCGCCTATATCAATCTTTTCGATGATTTCGGCCTCGGAGGCACCCGAGGCAACGGTGGCCTCAAACGGGTAGAGGTCTACGATGACCAGGTCGATTTCCGGAATCTGGTATTTCTCCAGCTGTTGCATGTCTTGTTCCAGACCACGACGGCAAAGGATGCCTCCAAAGATTTTCGGATGCAACGTCTTCACCCTACCCCCCAAGATGGAGGGGTATGTAGTCAAGTCTTCCACTGCCTGGCAAGGATAACCCAACGATTCTATAAACTGGCGTGTTCCTCCTGTCGACAAGAATTGCACACCCTCTTCATTCAGTTTGGTAATGATTTCGTCCAAACCTTCTTTATGGTATACCGATACCAAAGCAGTTTTTATTTTTCTATCCTCTGACATTGAAACGCTTATTAGATATTAGGTGCGCAAAGTTACGAAATATTGTTTAGCCTGTCTACTAAAAGAGACGTGAAATAATAAAAAAAAGCGTTGGCTCTTACTACCGTAGAACCAACGCTTTAGGGTTTTAGGGTGCCTCAGTCGGCTTTTATTACCAGACGTTTACCCGTTTGTCTTGAGGGATGAACATCGGGTCTTTCGCTGTGATGTGGAATGCGCTGTACCACGTGTCTATCTGTGGCAGTGCTCCGTCTACCCTCCATTTGGCCAGCGAGTGGGGGTCGAGCTTGGTGAGGCGGAGTATCTCTTCGGGGCGGATATTGCCGGCCCATACCCTTGCGAAGGCGAGGTAGAAGCGTTGCTCGGGGGTGAATCCGTCGGCCGTTGTCAGCGGGTGCGTCTTCATGGCTTCTTGCAGGGCTTGGTAGGCAATCTTCAGTCCGCCGTGGTCGGCGATGTTCTCTCCCAGTGTCAGTGAGCCGTTGCCGTACACACCTGGAGCGACCTGTATGCTATCAAAGAAATTAACCATTACTTGTGCCCGTTCCTTAAACTTCTCGGCATCCTCCTTCGTCCACCAGTCTTTCATATTGCCATCCTTGTCGTACTGGCGTCCTTGGTCGTCGAATCCGTGAGTCATCTCGTGTCCTATCACCACGCCGATGGCTCCGTAGTTGCAGGCATCGTCGGCGTTCATGTCGAAGAAGGGCGGTTGCAGGATGGCGGCGGGGAAGCATATCTCGTTGGTGGTGGGGTTGTAGTAGGCGTTCACCGTCTGCGGGGTCATCAGCCACTCGTCCTTATCCACCGGCTTGCCGAAGCGGCTTATCATGTCGTTGTATTCCCACTGGTTGGCACGCTCGCGATTGGCCCAGTAGGAGTCGTTCATGACCATCAGCGACGAGTAGTCTTTCCACTTGTCGGGATAACCTATCTTCACGTGGAAGGTGGCGAGTTTCTCCAGTGCTTTCTCCTTGGTGGGGTCGCTCATCCAGGGCAGGGCCTTGATACGCTCGCCCAGTGCCACCTGCAGGTTCTTCACCAGCGATACCATGCGCTCCTTGGCGGCGGCGGGGAAGTACTTCTCCACGTACATCTGTCCCAATGCTTCGCCCAGGCAGGAGCCTACCACACCTACCGCGCGTTTCCAACGGGGGCGCATCGCTTTCTGTCCTGACATGGTACGGTCGTAGAAGTCGAAGTCCTGCTCAGCGAGGGCGTCGTTCAACGACGAGGCCGCTTTGTCGATAAGGTTCCATTGCAGGTAGAGCTTCTGCTCGTCCAATGGGGTCTTGTCGATGAGGTTGGCCATCTCCTTCATAAATTCGGGCTGTCCTACGTTCACCTCCTCTACACCGTTCAGGCCGGAGTTTGTAAAGTACGTCTCCCATGGGAAGTTGGGGATGGTCTTTTTCAGTGTGGCCAGGTCCATCTTGTTGTAGTTGGCATGCGGATCGCGCAGCTCCACTTGCGAGCGGGAGACCTTGGCCAGGCGTGTCTCGATGTCCATCACGGCTTTCGCGGCTTTCTGGGCGGTGGCCTCGTCAAAGCCTACCAGTTGGAACATCTTGCCGATGTGCTCCACGTACTTTGTGCGGATATTCTTGGTGTTATCGTCGTTCTCCAGGTAGTAGTCCCGCTGTCCCATGCCCAGCCCACCTTGGTAGGTCTGTACGAGGTTCACCGAGCTATTCATGTCATCGGCCCCCACGTAGAGGTGGAAGTAGGGCCGGATGCCCAGTTTCTGTGCCTCGGCCAGGTAGGTGTAGATGCCCTCTTTGTCCTCGAGGTTGCCGATGGCTGCCAGCTCTGCCTTGATAGGCTCGGCGCCCTCCTTGTTCAGCTTCACGCTGTCCATGGCGATGTTGTAGAGGTCGCCTACTTTCTGCGCTATGCTTCCGGGTGCGTTGTCCTTCTTTGTGGCCAGCTCGGCGATAAGGCTTTTCAGTTGCTCGCGGGTGTTCTCCGCCACGAGGTCGAAGGAGCCGAAGCGTGAGTATTCGTCGGTGAGAGGGTGGCTCTTGATCCATCCCCCACAGGCATATTGGTAGAAATCGGTACCCGGTAGTGCCGTGGTATCCATGTTGGCGAGGTCGATGCCCGTGGTGAGGACCGCCTCTTTCTTGCTGTTGCATGCTGTCATCATCATGCATACGGCCAGGATTGGTACATACTTAACTCTTTTCATATTGCTACAAATAAATTTATGTTTCACATACTGTCTTATCTTTCTTGTCCTTTCACTGGTCTCCCTTCAGTGCCTCCAGCTCCATGGAGAGGCGTTCCCACTCCTCCACAGTGGTGTCCAGCTGTTGCTTCAGCTTCTGGTGCTGTTCGTACAGGCGCTGATCCGATGCCCCTTCGGGAGTAGCCATCCGGGCTTCTATCATGCCGATGGCCGCTTCGGTCTCTTCGATGGAGGTCTCGCAGTCGGTCACCTGCCTTTCCAGTTTCTTGGTCTTCTTGTTCAGTTCCTTCTGTGCCTCGTAGGAGAGCTTGTTGCCCGTGGGTTGTGTCGTCGTACCATCGTCGGCCTTGGTCGATGTCGTGGGTGAGGCGGAGAGCGAGGGGGCTTTCTGTAACTCGCTTAGGTTCTCTATCTGCTTCTTGCGAAGGAAGTCGTAGATGCCGCCCAGGTGTTCGCGCACCTTACCTCCGCCAAACTCGTACACCTTCGTCACCAGCCCGTCGAGGAAGTCGCGGTCGTGGCTCACCACGATCACTGTCCCGTCGAAGTCGCGGATGGCCTCCTTGAGTACGTCCTTGGAGCGCATGTCGAGGTGGTTGGTCGGCTCGTCGAGAATAAGCAGGTTGACCGGTTCAAGCAGCAGCCGTATCATGGCCAGTCGGGTTCGCTCGCCGCCCGACAGCACCTTCACCTTCTTGTCCGACGCCTCTCCACCAAACATGAACGCTCCCAGTATGTCGCGTATCTTGAGGCGGATGTCGCCCGTAGCCACGCGGTCGATGGTGTCGAACACGGTGAGGCTCTCGTCGAGCATCTGCGCTTGGTTCTGCGCGAAGTACCCTATCTGTACGTTGTGGCCGATGGTGAGCTTCCCGTCGAAGTCTATCTGTTCCATGATGCATTTCACCAAGGTCGACTTTCCCTCGCCGTTCTTCCCCACGAAGGCCACCTTCTCGCCCCGGTGGATGGTGAGGTCCACGTGGTCGAACACCACGTGGTCGCCGTACGCCTTGCGTACCTCCTCGCAGATGACGGGGTAGTTGCCGCTCCGGCTGGCCGGGGGGAACTTCAGGCGGAGGGTGGAGTTGTCCTCCTCGTCCACCTCGATGCGTTCAATCTTCTCCAGCTGCTTGATACGGCTCTGCACCTGCACGGCCTTGGTGGCTTTGTAGCGGAACCGTTCGATGAAAGCCTCTGTGTCTTCTATCTGTTTCTGCTGGTTCTCGTACGCCCGTTGCTGTTGTTCGCGGCGTTCCTTTCGGAGCGTCACGTAGTCGTCATACTTCACCTTGTAGTCGTATATCTGTCGGCAGGAGATTTCGATGGTGCGGGTGGTGACGTTGTTGAGGAACGCCCGGTCGTGGCTTACCAGCACCACGGCGTTGGCTCGGGTGGCGAGGAAGTTCTCCAGCCACTGTATACTCTCGATGTCGAGGTGGTTAGTCGGCTCGTCAAGCAGCAGCACGTCGGGGCGGCGCAGCAATAGCTTGGCCAGCTCGATGCGCATGCGCCATCCGCCGGAGAACTCGGAGGTGGAGCGGTCGAAGTCCTCGCGGACGAAGCCCAACCCCAGCAGCGTGCGTTCTATCTCGGCTTGGTAGTTGGTGCCGCCCAGCATCAGGTAGCGGTCGTTCTCGTGGGTGAAGCGTTCGATGAGTTGCCGGTAGGCTTCCGACTCGTAGTCCGTCCGCTCGGCCAACTCCTCGTTCAATCGTTGTATCTTCGCCTGCAGCTCAAAGAGTTCGGCAAAAGCCAGTTCTGCCTCTCCCATCACCGTGCGGTGGTCGGAGAGTATCATGACCTGCGGCAGGTAGCCGATGGTCACATCCTTGGGGAGCGCCACTACCCCGTGCGTAGGCTGTTGTAGCCCCGCCAATATCTTGAGCATCGTCGACTTGCCGGCTCCATTCTTGCCCACCAGCGCGATGCGGTCTTTCTTGTTTATCACGTAGCTCACGCCCTCAAAAAGCGGAGTGGCATTGAACTCTACGGATAGTCCTTCTACTGAAATCACGTTTGTATCTTCTTTCTATTATCTTAGGAGGCACAAACTTACATAAAATATGAATAAGGATAGGTAGGAATGGGTGAAAAACTTAGGGGAGGGGGATTAGCCATACACGATTCTGGCACGGCGGTGCCTGAAAGGAGGGGAGGGGCAAATAATGAACGTACATATTTATATTGTATTGTCCAATATGTCTTCCCTTCCTGATTATCTCGAACCCCACTTTAAAAGTATCTATGGCAGGGCGTAATATTTGTTTATGAGAGCCATAAAGCGAGATTGTTGTTCCACCTCGGTGGAACAAAAGTTTCATCGGGGTGGAACTTTTGTTCCATCGAGGTGGAACAATTGGGTTGTTTTAGTGCGAAAATGCTACATATTCTACGGTGTCATCCACCTCTTCGCTTACCTCCAGTTTGTTCCTCGGCAACGACTTGTCCGGCCATAAGTTTCCGGGTGAAGCTTGGTGGATGGGGAGGTTTTATAGATGCGGATTCCTCATGGGGCTTTGCCAGTCATATTGCTCTATATACTCGTCGTAATGGGGTGGGGTGGAGACGTTGGCTTCCCGTAGAATCTGGAGGATAATGTCTTGCTCTTGTGGATAGATGAGGCGTTCGCGGCGTTTCCAGCGGTAGTAGGTGGTGCGTGAGAAGATGGCTATGAGCTTCTGCTTGATGGCGTGTGCTGCCTTGCGAGGTATCAGGTCGTAGAACTCTGTGATGCCAAGGGCGAAGGATACTTTCCGGTCGGGGGCGTAGAAGCGGCAGGGGCGCATAGCGAGTGCCGGGCTGACTATCGTGAGCGCATCTTCCTGTTCCGTCTCATGGGCGGATAGGAGGTAGCGCAGGCACTCCCCGGAACGGGGGCATTGCTGGTTGAGGCAATAGATAAAGTTACCCGGGATAAGGGTGTAGTCGAAATTTTCTTTTGTCATCATGGGTAGGGTGTTTTATGCGTTAATGATATATGTTTCTTTAATGGTGTCGATAGCCTTTCGCAGCCGTATTTCATCATGGTTGGTGAAGCTGGGCTGACGTGGCAATTCAGTGTCTAATTGTGCTATAGTCATAATGTCTTTTGTTATACGTTGGTTGTTGGTTCTGCAAATTTATAAAAAAATGTCATTCTCTGGTGCTGTGATGCGTAAAACTTAAAATGTAAGGTGACTCAAAACGGGGAGGGTGCGATGGCGGTTGGGCTTACAGCGGTAAGAAGTAAGGTGCGGCTCGAGTAAAATGATGCGTTGAGGATTTATAAAGAATCGATAAAGTCATTGATTTCCTGCATGGTGTCTTCGTTGTTAATGGATGGCTGGTCAATGAACGTGCAATTCGTTCGTCCAGTTGAAGAATGGGTGGACGAGAGGGTGCTCCTGAAGGTGGTTATAGTCAGTTGTAAACAGGATGTTGGAGGTATGGGGCAAGGAGATATAGGAGCGACAGTTATAATGCGTCCGCATAATAAAACGCCACTGAAGTATATACTACCGGGTAGTCATTGTCTGTCTCTCCATGCTCAATGCCTGTGTAAAAATCTTGTTCGAAAGAAAACTTATCGGATAGGAAAAAGCGGTAACCACCTGTATGCGAAAGAGGAAGTGAGTAGTCCAGTGCGCCGTGGATAGGAAGGCTTTTCCTTCGATCCCAGCGCCCAGGCATGGCATACCAACCGCCATTGAAATAGTCCTCTGTACCAGTGCCGTGGATGCGCATCTTCCCGTCGACGTACGTGGAGTCATCGCCTTCGAGGAATGCCGTGTTGGCAGACCAAAAACCTTGTGCCAGTAGGATGGTTCCTACATAGTGCCCACGTCCTTTGTGGGATAAGAATCGATAGAATTCACCTCTCTTTGGGAATTCCTGTCGCCAGCAAGTATAAAGTCGTCCTTCAGTATAATCATTGCGTATTTGATTGTTGGCCCATACGCGTGTTGTAATATGAATAGGGGGTTGGTAAGTACCGTCGCTTTTTACATAGAGTAGTTTCATTGTAGCATGTCGGTCGAATGGTGCTGGGAGATAACAATAGTTCACGCCATTCCGGCAACCTAACAACATGCTTTGCATGGATTGCTTGCCGAAAGCATAGCCAAAGAAGTCTGCTATTGATACCCGAATAGCAGGATGTGAGGCATCATCCCAAACAGCTTCCAATAAGACATCTTTGGTTGTCCCCTCGAAAGCCTTGCCGCCATCTATCTCGAAGCCGGCAATACGGCCTCCGTTAGATTGCTCAAAAAAGGTTGCCACATCACCTGGATGTAATGTAATATGTTTTTCTGTCAATTGCGTGTCTGCTGATTTCCCCATAGCGTACTTTGTATGGGAAGGAATTGTATCGTTCCATATCTTGCATACAGACGCAAGCGCCCTCTTCTCTCTGGCTGTGAGATTGGCCCTATAGCTCTTTAGGTTTGGATAACCATTCAAGTTTCGGTATTCTATCTGTTCAAACATCATTTTGGGGCCGCAAAAGAGAATCCGGCACGATTGCTTGTAGGGAATAGGTACATAACAGTAGCAGCCACCCAATTGATTGCCGCAAAGAGGATGGACGAACGGATACACTTTTCCCGAGAAGAGGTCGGCGAAACATATTCGTAATCGTGGCGCTTGTTCTCCGTCAAAGTAGAATTCTAATGTGTCATTGGTCGGTGTTGCTGTCCAGATACGCTCAATAACACCCGGCCCTTTCAAGTCGGCGATTACCAACTTGTCACCTTCTTTGCGTATATATGAATAGCGTCCCGAGAAACCGTCTTGATTGCCTCCCGTGGTATCATAACTGGAAACCTCTTCTACAATGCCTGGACGATAGAGGGGTAACTCATCAATCCGCCTTAGTTGCTCTATTTCGCACGCCCAATTGTATTGTATAGGTGGCAAGACTCTTTGGAATGTAGTGCTATGACTACAACCGCCCAAGAGGCAGGCTGTAATAAACCATAATGTTATATTCCTCATACTTTGATTACGTTAGTATTCCGTCTTTAATATGAATAATTCGATTTGCCTCTTCGGCAATACGTTGCTCGTGGGTGACGAGAATGACTGTCGTGCCATTTTTGTTAACCTCCTTGAATAGTTGCATTACCTCATCTGATGTTGTGGAGTCTAATTGCCCTGTTGGTTCGTCGGCAAGAATTAAGGCTGGATTGGAAATGATGGCTCTTGCTATGGCCACACGTTGCCTTTGGCCGCCAGATAGTTCGTTGGGATAGTGTCTCTCCCAACCTCTTAGGCCTAAAAGTTGCAAATTCTCCATAGCTTTTTCATTTCGTTCTTTTCGGCTTATCCCTCTGTAATATAGGGGTAATGCTACGTTCTCCAGTATGTTTTTGTAGGCGATGAGATTGGCTGATTGAAAGACAAAACCTATATATTGGTTTCTATACATAGCCAATTCTTCTTTAGAAAGGTTTTTCATCAGAATGTCGTTTAGATAATATTCTCCCTCGTCATATTTGTCGAGTAACCCGATGATATTCATCAAGGTTGACTTCCCTGAGCCGGATGCACCCATAATGGCGAGCATCTCGCCTTGCTCTACTGAGAGGCTAACGCCGTTCAACGCATCTACTTTGTTGAACTGTGTCGTGTAGGCTTTATGGATCCTATTTAATCTTATCATCGTTATTGTCGGTTACTATAGTCTCTTCGGGTGAGATTCCAGAGATGACCTCTGTATATGTCCCATCGGATATGCCTGTTATGATATTTCTCTTTTCTTCCTTTGCTTCCCGTTCACTTTGTATGTATAGGTAGGCCGAGTCATCTTTGTATGTGATGTATTTCTCTTCTATTGAAAGAACGTTTTTGCGCTGTTTCAGAATAATAGCGGCAGTGGCAGAATAGCCCGAGCGTAATGTAGGAATTTGAGACGTTATCTTGAAATCTGCGTACAAAGGATACTTCATGATACCGTTTTCGTCGCTTCCTTTGGAAGATATTTCGCTGACTATGGCTTTGACAGATAGGCTGTCGTAGGCGTTGAAGGTTAAGGTAACTGTATCTCTTAACGCGATATGTTTTAGATGCTGTTCTGGTACTAATGTTTTGAACCTGAATAAATTGGTTTGTGCTACAACTGCGATGGTGGTCCCTGGGTTATAGTTGTTTCGCTCTACTACCGACGCACCCGATTCTAAAGGTAAATCGATGATTGTGCCGGTTGTACTTGCCGTCACTATGTTCGATATATTCTTTGAAACAATACTCCCTTTCTCTTGCAAATCCAGCAGATTCTTTGCCGAAACATAGTTCTCTTTAGCTGTTAGGTAGGCTCTTGTTGCCTCATCCATTTCTTCCTGCGCTATAAGCTCCTTGTCGTACAAGTCTTTTTCTCTGTTGTACTCCATTTGCTGTGCGTGCAGATTGATTTGTGTTAGATTTACATTGCTCTCCAATTTCTCCAAATCGGAAGTGCCGGGTACTAACTTCACGGAAGCGATGGGTGTCCCAATCGTTACATGGTCTCCAATATGCACAAATGTCTTGTCTAATATTCCAGACAATTGAGATTTCACTTCTATCTCTTTGATGGGGAAAACATTTCCGGGAATATATAGTGATTCGCTTATATTCCGTTTCTGAGGGGTAACCGTGGCATAAACGATTCTGTCGGCCTGATGGATGGAACGGTATGTAATGAATCCTATGACGAATAGGAACAATGCGATTAATGAGATTTTGGTTGCTTTCATATCTTTATCCTCTGTTTTCGTAACGTATAGCATCTACCGGTTCTATATTAGCCGCTTTGATGGCCGGAAAAGCGCCCGCGGCAATGCCGCTAACGACCAGGATTGCCAAGGCCACGATAGCAGTCTGGAAATCCAAATCGGTTTTTTGCATGATTAAATTGCTTTCTGATAAGGTCAGTAACCAGTCGATGAACATTAGTACCCCTTTTCCGATAATCAACCCAACTATGCCCGAGACGGTTGTAATGGCGATAGATTCAAATAGCATTAGCTGGATAATGGAGCGTGGTATTGCGCCAACTGCCAACCGGATGCCTATCTCATTTGTCCGCTCCTTTACTACTACGAGCATGATATTGCAGATTCCGACGATTCCACTAATCAAGAAACATATCCCAACACCCCAAATAAAGAGTCGGATACCCTTGAACAAGTTCTCAAAGGCCGATGTCTGTGTCTCGAAATTAGAGATGTAGACTGCTCGGTCGTCTTTTACGGAGAAATCGGACTGGTGAGATATGTACCCTTTCAAGTTACTCTCAAAAGCCTTTGAATCCGTGTCTTGTGTCAGGCATAGGCAGAAGGCATTGAACTCTTTTGAACCGCTTATATTCGCTTGGTAGCTTGAGATAGGCACGTATATTGAGTTTATCTCGGCAGCACCGAAAATATCCTCGTTTCGTAATATTCCAATAACTGTGTAGTACAGCCCGGATATGTTTACTTGTTGATGAAGCGCGTCTTTGCGCCCGAATAGGGCCTTAGCCACTTGCTCTCCAATAATTGCCACATTACGTTTTTGCTCCATGTCTTTCTTATTAATCAGTCTTCCCTCCTCTTTGACGCGAAGTATCCGAATATGCATATACTCATCGTTCACACCACATACTTTATACGAACCCGTCTTGTCGCCACTTTGTACAGGTATAAAAGCGGAGACCTCTGGGGAAATTGCCTCAATCTCTGGATAACGGCTCTTCAGGAACTGTAGGTATTTAGCGTCAAACAGAATGGTTCTCCCTTCTTTTATATTATGGTACTTCATGGAAGTTACCCCTCCATATACGTAGATACTCTTTTGGGCGAATGCACTAAGCATGTTCATGATGGCTTCTTGAAACCCTTTTCCCGTGCCAAGTAGGATGACTAATATCAATATGCCCCACGAGATGCCGAATCCCGACAGGAACGTGCGCGTCTTGTTCTGTCGGATGGAGAAATAGATTTCTTCTATCAATTCTATGTTTAAGAGTCTCATCTATAATGCCTTTATTAATTCTGTCACTCCCCACACTGATAGAATGGGTATGGCAACCGAGAGGATAGCTCGTAGATAGTTGATATGCAGAATATAGTGAATCAATGCCGCTATCATGGCGTAGTAAGGTATGAACGAATAATTCACGATTTCCATGGCTAATTTCAAGGTATGGTTATGAGAGAGCTCCTCCAGCGTATAGGTATGATTTGCTGTATCAATATTATCGCAAAGTGATAAAGCTATTACTACTCCTATAATTGCCACAATATATGGATAAGCCGAAGCATGTAGGAATTGCTTGAATATGCCTTGACCGTTGAATAACATTGCAGTTAAATAGAATGTAAATGCTGTGATTAACCAGACGACGAAGCCAAACAATATAGTCAAAATGTAGTTCGCATGCAATATAACCATGAATAGGTCCTTTGAGTCCGCTTCAATTGGTAGTAAGGCATTGATAGTCGAGAAAAACTCAGCTGTCAATGTGCTGTATATCATTACTATACTTATTGCATACCATTTTTTAAGTTGTAATATGTTTCTGATTATATTGTCCATTTTAATATTGTAAATAGTTGGTGGAAATATATGCCTCAACATAAGCTGCAGCCCCGATAATTAGGAACATAATGAAGACGCTAATCCCTATCGTCTTAAAAAAGTTCCTTGTGGAATAGATATTCCCTCGCATTGCTTGAATGAGATTCCAAGCAATATAGAACCCTATACTACCGGATAGCCAAAAGCCTATCAACTCAAAGCTATGTGGCAAAGTTAATTTTAGTATTGAATGTCCACTCATTCCACTCTTATGCGCATTAACTAACGCATAAGCTGAATAGGCTCCATTATATGCTGTATTCATTATTGTTCCTGCTCCTATTGTAGCTCCACCTATAATGTTGACTATACAACCTTTAGCATTGTTCTCCAAGATTAGAATGAAGACTTTCTCATTGTTGTTCTCTGAAATAGCACTGAATATGCGGTCCATCGTTTTTGTGGAGGTTTTATCTTTTTTGACTATGTTATTCTCGATAGATTGAGTAAAGCATACAACTAAAGAAAATGGTAATAGCCAAAAGAGTATTGCTATGATAAAGCAATATAAAAATATATTTCTATTTAGATTCCTCATATTTAGTATCTATATGTCTTGAAAAAATGAATGTGCCACTACAGCCCTATCTCTTTAAATGCGCCTCAATGCAATCTTTGATATCACTACTGTATTTTGGTGGTATTTTGTGTATTGACTTTATTTCTCCATTTCTGAGATAAAGGACTAAGCTTAGAGTGTTGGAATCAAATTCCCATGATTGTATCATATCCCAATTAATCTTCCAATGAAGAACATATCGTATCCCTTTATCGCTTATGGAGAGTTGCTTTTGCATGCAGATGAGCAATGTGATAACGGAAAACAAAAGGGCCGCTAAGGGTATTGGCTGTTTTATAGGAAATACATAGATTTCTAAAAAGATGATTGCAAACAAAATAGAATTCTCCAAGAGATGCCTAGATTTGCTTGTCAGATTTACCAAATAAACATTTGATTTGTTTGTCAAAAAGGGTAGGATGGCAATTATGACAATAATGCCTATACAAGAGTATAATACGTATTTGTTTACGGAATACATCAAGGCAATGATAAGAGTCCCTGCTATAGCCAATATTTCAATAAAAGGCAGTCTTATATGTAGATGTTTCATACAATGTTGTTCTTTATAGAGCACTTTGCCTTAAAGGTAAAGTGCTCTGTTTTTTGTCTTACAATAATTTAAAGTCCTGCAATTGCGCACCCAACACCTGCTATCCAACCAGCTGGACACCAGCCTAGCCCAACGGCACATTCACCTAAGCTCTTGGTTACCCCACCTAAAATAGCAGTGCCAACGGCCATAACGCCACCTTCTTGGCCTGTGTATCTTCCAGTCCCTATTTGATATGTCATAACGACTGTCGCTTGTTGCAAATTTGCATCATTGTTTTTTGTATTCATTCCGCCCATAATGCCCAATGACATAACCATAGCCACGAGCATTCCTAAAATTGCTTTCTTATTCGTTTTCATAACGATTTAGTTAATAATTAAATACTCTTGATTTCTTTTGCCCATTGTTTGGGCTTAATTACACAATCTATTCCATTGGCTCATGATTTTAAAGTTATACAATCTATTTGTCAGTGATAATAGCCCTTTCAGGGACTAAAAACTCTTCAGCGGGGATGGGGACATCTGTTTGTATGTCCGTGGCCGTTTCGGTGGACAACAACATGCCGTTGCTGCTGATTTCAATCTTAAGCGGAAAGCCCTCCCAAATCCAAGTGTTGGTTTGCAGGTTTTGCCCATTCTGGTTTATCTCCAAAGAATACTTCTGGCATGGTTTCCCTGCTATTGTTTCTTCTCCTTTGTCTACAATCTTGTACTTATCCCTCACTTCGGGTGTCAATTGCAGGTAATTAATAGGCTCAATAGGAGGCTTTTTCATGCGAGTACCCATGTTTAGCGTCAGGTTGATAGCCGTTATGCCAGTGCTATCGGTGATAGTCCTCATCATCTGGTCCATACCTTTCCCATACACATCCTTGATGGTTATTTCCATCGCCTCTTGCTTCCCGTAGTTGTCTACGTAAGTAGTGCCTTCCAATTTCCGTCCCATGGCGATGGATGTCTTTTTGATGATGCCTGATTTAAATCCGTACTTGGCTTCTTGTGCGCTAACGCTTACTGCCAGCGTAAGCGAGAACATCATTATCAATGTCTTTACAGTTTTCATTGTCTCTTATTATTTAGTGATTTATAATTCGATTGTAAGAAGGTCCTCATCTCAGCTTTTATCTCCTGACCTGCTGTAGTTGGAATTTTCTCAGGGGTGTTTAGAATGATGTCCGCCCATTTTTTTGCCTCTTCATATTCTTTATCGCCAATGAATAGCTTTGCTAACAGGTATTTGGGATAAAGTTTGGAGGGTATCATATTGATTACCGTCAGATAGGCCCCTTTCGCTTTCTCATGCTTCCCCGTCTCTTTATAGTCATTACCCAGTAAGAGAAAGCTACTTGGATTGGATGACTTTTGGCATGACAGCTCCAACTCCTCAATCGCTCTATTGTATTCTTTCTTTAAAGATAGCGCCGAACCGTAGTAGAAATGGAAAATCCCGTTGTCTTTTAGAATGGGCGTAGCCTTTTGGTAAATGTCGGTTGCTTTGTTCAGCTGTCCACCGAACGCATACTTTTCGCCTTGCTCCATGAGCATATAGCCATAGAGTTGGCGTATCCCCAAGACCACAACAGGAATTGCTATGAGCAAGATTGCGCCTTTCCAAGGCCTGCCTATTTGCCATTGTCCCTTTG
>JAISIX010000096.1 GCA_031261805.1 Mediterranea sp. (in: CFB group bacteria) | reverse complement strand
TAGGTGCGTTGTTGAACGCGGCCTTCTCGTTCGGCTTGGTGCACTGGTGGGGACTGACGGGCGTATTCGTCGGCTCGCTGCTTAGCGGCTTGCTGACGTGGTTCTGGTACGTGCCTTATATCACGTACCGCGATGGGTTCAAATGCTCATTGGCCAGTTTCTACAAGATGTATTTGGGGTACACCGGCGTGGCTCTCTTGGCCTTGGCTTTAGCCATTGGACTATGCCATTATGTGAGATTGGACAATATGTTGCTCCAAAGCCTGTCGAACGGTGTGCTTACGCTGCTTTGTATCGCTGTCGTTTATTTCTGCGCCTTTTGTCGTGCCGATGTCTTCATCGGCCTTCGGCCTTATGCGTTGTCCATCCTGAAGCGGAAGGGGAAAGGATGAAAGTTAAATTCGAATAAGTAAAAATAGAACTGTTATGAAAGATGAGAAACCGATAATATCAATAGTGGTGCCTGTATATAAGGTACAACGATATGTGGGGAGGTGTATCCGCTCCATATTGAACCAAACTTACCCACACATAGAACTGTTGCTGGTGAATGACGCTTCACCCGACCGTTCATGGCGTATCTGCCAACGTTACGCGGCAAAGGACCGACGCGTCAGGTTGCTTGACTCCGGCACCCATCAAGGGGTGAACAAGGTGAGGGTCGACGGGATAAATGCCGCGATGGGGGAACTCGTGATGTTGGTCGACTCGGACGATTATCTGCCTCGCACCGCCGTGGAACGGCTTTGGCAAACGATGGCGGAGACGGATGCAGATGTGGTGCAAGGACGTATGTGGCATGTGTTCGACAATCATGGATGGTGGAAAAAGGAGAGTGCGAATGGCCGGGAAGCGTTGGAGGTGACGCAACCGGAACTGTTCGATAAGTATTTCATCACCTTTTTTGGAGGTAACGACGCCATTTACGTGGCACTATGGGCCAAACTGTATAAGAAAAGCTTGTTCGAGGTGTCAGGAGTGGCGACCGCACCTCCTGCGTTCAGGCGGGGACAGGACTTGATGGCGAGCATGATGCTCTTCCCGTATATACAAAAACTTGTGACTATTGGCGATCCTGTCTACTATTACCGCTCTGGAGGGGCGACATCCTGCTATAGCCCTTATTACTACACCGACATGAAGGAGCAGTATGCGCTGAAGAAAGAAATCATCAAGAAGTATAACTACTCGAAGGCCTCGGAAAGCAACCGGATAGTGATGTGCCGCTACCTGTATAAGCACGTCATCTCAATGTATCGGGAATCAAGCCTTCAGGAAAAAGACATTAGGAAGTTCATCCAGGAGGAGTTCCGTTCGGGCTTTATCCGCGAAATAACGGAAGGTTTGGCTTATGAAGCACCTTTTTTCGCCTATTTGCAAGCGGACGATTCAACAGGCTTCTTGGACTATTGCAAGAAGATAGCGACGATGAACCGTTGGCGAAGGCGCATCAACCGTTGGCTCATGGCCATGTTACAGTTGATGTGATTGCAGGAACGTCTGTCTTTTGAATAATTCATTTTTTAGATATCAGATAATAAAATGATATATGGATAAAAACACTCAATGTCCTTTGATATCGGTCGTCATCGCGGCCTACAACGTGCAGAAGTATCTGGCTGATTGCTTGGACAGTGTGCTTGAACAGTCGTATGCCCGCTTGGAGATCATCGTGGTCAACGATGCGAGCACGGACGGCACACTGGCGCTGATAGAACGATATTGCGACATGGATACGCGCGTGTCGCTTTGTGATAAACCCGTGAACGAGGGCTTGCCTTTGGCACGTAAGAGCGGAATGGAGCGAGCGAGCGGCATGTATATACAATATTTGGATGGCGACGACACATTGTTGCCCGGTGCTATCGAACGGTTGGTGAGTAGGGCCGTGCAGACAGAGGCTGACATGGTGATGGCTCCGTTCCTTTTCGTTTACGAGGACGGGAGGAAGAAGCTGTCTAAACACGTCGTTGCCGACGAGATGCCCCCGACATCCTACTACCGAGAACTGTTACAAGCGCATTATCCGTGGGGCGTATGGGCCAACCTGCACAAACGGGTGCTTTACAAAACGGGCAGCGTGGAGTTTGTACAGGGCCTCTCGATGGGAGAGGATGTCATCCTGATGATGCAGTTGCTCTTATCTATGAAGAAGCTCGTGTTTGTTCAGGAACCAAGTCTCGCTTATCGGCAACATGCCGTCTCGGTGACGGCAACTTTGGATGTTGGCAAGAATCAAGAGTACCGGAGATGTTGGAGCTGGGTGAAGGCGTACCTCCAAAGCAAGAGTTTAGAGGACGAATATCACTTGGACTTGGTAGGTAGGCAAATTCTGTTTGTGATACGAAGTATCTGGATGGAGGAATTTAGCCAGATAAAAACGGACGCGGCCAGAGCCTGCCAAAACCTTTCGACTTATCCCGAGCTGAGGAAACGGTTTTCTATGACAAATCGGATTCTACTGCGTTGCGGCAAATACTCGCCCGCTCTACTAAAGCTACTTGTGAAGATGTTCAAGAAACTACTGAAGATGCGCTGTCTTCAGAATCGATATAATATATGAAAATGACAAAGTTCTATTAATTTAAATAAAAAGTAAGATGAAAAGAATTATTATTTCGATGTTCCTAATGGTAGGACTCGTTGTGGCAAACGCACAGAATCGTATGGTAACGGAAAGCTCGAACTTTCTTGAAAATTGGTCGGTAGGCACAAGAATAGGGGTGATAACACCTCTGGCGCACGCGCCATTCTTCAAGAGTATGCGACCCGTTTATGGCATCAGCCTCAGTAAGCAACTGACGCCGCTTTTTGGCTTCGAGATGCAAGGTATGGCAAACAACAACATGACCCCCAGTGCCACAGGCATCGATATGAGCGAGGTCGCTGTGGTGGGCAAGGTGAACTTGACGAACGCATTCAGGGGGTATCAAGGTATGCCGCGGCCTTTCGAGGTAGAGGCTATCGCCAGCATAGGCTGGCTGCATTATTTCTACGATAATGCAACGAAGAAGGGAGGAGACCCCGACTCGTGGTCCACACGCTTGGGCTTAAACTTCAACTGTTTCTTTGGCAAAGAGAAACAGTGGGGAGTTAATATACGTCCGGTGATTTTCTACGACATGCAAGGCGACTTCATGGACTGGGAGGGTGACTATACGCAGCGGAGTAGCTTCAATTTTAATCATGCAGGATTTGAACTGACAGTGGGTGGCGCTTACTACTTCAAAATCCATGGGAAACGACACATTAGCAAGGTACGCGTTTATGATGATATGGAAGTAGGGCAACTGAATGAATCGGTAAACCGATTGCGCAAGAAGGCAAGCGACTATAAGGTGGAAACTGATTCCTTGGAGTTGCGCAATGAGGAGTTGGAGAAGAGGATAAAGGAGTTGTTGGTGCGTAAGCCGGTAGATAGAGAGGTAGATAGAATCGATACGCTCATCAAGGTGAAGGAAGACAAGCAGCTTGAGATATTGGTCTTCTTCGGACAAGGGCGCGCGACTATTGATGCCTCGCAGATGCCCAATGTGGCACGTATAGCTACCTACATGCACCATCATGGCACAGCTACAGTCAACGTTAAAGGGTATGCTTCGCCAGAGGGCAACTTGGAACTGAACGCACGCCTCGCACATGCCAGAGCCGAAGCTGTGCGCAACGCCTTGATATCTCGTTATGGCATATCTGGTAACCGTATCACGGCCGAGGGATTGGGCGTAGGCGATGCTTTTAGTGAACCGGATTGGAACAGGGTGAGCATCTGCAAAATAAACGATTGAATGTTTGAATTCTATCTCATGACATGAATGAGGTATCCGCAGAAGCCTCAGTCGGCACCTCTGGCAGGGTGTCGGCTGAGACTTTTGGGAAGAACGATAAAAAAAGTGTTTGTTTATGAAGCATTGGATGTTTATAAAGAAAATACTGTCCCGTAATTATTGGGCCATATTATATTTCAATTTTAAGATGCTGCCTTTCGAACAAGCCGTTAGGCTGCCATTTGTTTTCTTTCATAAGGTGCGTTTTGGAGATTTGTCTGGGACCGTTCTCCTCAATTCTCCTAATGTCCATCGTGGTATGATTAAAATTGGGAAGTTGGGGAGTGGTATGTTCCCACGCAATCATACGGTTATAAACATAGAAGGGTTTGTGCAGTTTACGGGTCGTACCAATTTGGGATGCGGCTCTCTCCTGAACGTGAAGAAGAATGCAAAGGTCTTTTTGGGGGATAAGGTGAGTATCTCGGCAAATAGCAAGATTTATTGCGAAGAGTCCATCTCTTTTGGAAATCAAATAAATGTGAGCTGGGAGTGCCAAATTTTTGACACGGACTTCCACTATATGCAATCACTTGATAATGGAAGTCTATTTGCAAGGACCCGCCCGGTCACAATTGGCTCTTATTGTTGGATTGCCAACAGGGTTAACGTGATGAAGGGAACAGTACTCCCGGATCATACGATAGTGGCGTCTAATAGCCTTTGCAATAAGGACTATAGCAATATCTCTGAATATTCAGTGGTTGGAGGCAGTCCCGCGAAGTTGCTTAAACAAGGTGTTAAACGGATGTTTGAAGGCATTGATATAAAAAATCCCTAATATAAAAATTGTCTATATTATCTCTGGACTATATAACGCAGGAGGGATGGAAGCCACCTTATCATTGGTCGCTAACCAACTTGCTCGAGAAGGATATGAAATAGCCATTGTCACTCGAAAAAGATTTAATCGTCCTACTTTCATCTCTTTGTCTAAAGTCGTACATCTTTTCACTGAAAGTCGTGCATCTATAGCCCGCATGGCAGAGGATGAGATAAATAGTTAACATACTGATTGATGCGATTGGTTTGATTTTCTGTGCCTTCGTTTAGGTAAATCGGCCGCTTGGTATTACCTTTGCAAGCAAAAGGAAAAACTTATGGAAACGAATCCTGAGCTGCAGCTTGCTTGGCAGTTTATCGAAAATACTGGCACACACTTGTTCCTCACAGGAAAGGCAGGAACGGGGAAGACCACCTTCCTCCGCCAACTGAAAGAGCGCTCCCCCAAGCGGATGGTGGTGCTCGCCCCTACAGGCATCGCCGCCATCAACGCCGGAGGTGTCACCATCCACTCCTTCTTCCAGCTTCCACTGGCTCCTTATGTGCCCGATACGACTTTCAACTCGGCGCAAAACCACTACCGATTTGGCAAAGAGAAACGGAAGATTATCCGGAGCATGGACCTGCTCGTCATCGATGAGATAAGCATGGTGCGGGCCGATTTGCTCGATGCGGTCGACGCCGCGCTCCGCCGGTACCGCGACCGCGACAAACCATTCGGTGGAGTACAGCTCCTGATGATTGGCGATCTGCAACAGCTGGCACCCGTGGTAAAGGACGACGAGTGGGAGATGCTGAGGAAATACTACGAGACTCCGTACTTCTTTGCCAGCAACGCCTTGAAGCAGACCAACTATCTCACTATCGAGTTAAAGACGGTGTATCGGCAAAGCGATTCCTACTTCCTCTCCTTGTTGAACAAGATAAGGGAGAACAAGGCCGACGACGCGGTGCTCGCCGACCTGAACCGGCGCTATCAGCCCGGCTTCCGCCCCGACAAGGAGGAGGGGTACATCCGCCTGACCACACACAACTACCGGGCACAGCACGTCAACGACCGCGAACTGGCCTCCCTCCCCGGCGGGGCTTCGCGGTTCAAGGCGGAAGTCACCGGCAACTTTCCCGAATACGCCTACCCGGCCGACCCGGTATTGGTACTCAAGGAGGGCGCGCAGATTATGTTCCTAAAGAACGACACCTCGGGCGCGCAGAAATACTACAACGGCATGATTGGCGAAGTGGTGACTATCAATGCAGGTGGCATCAGCGTGCGGAAGAAGGGGGAACAGAAGGCCTTCGTGTTGGGGATGGAAGAGTGGAGCAATAGCAAATATGTGCTCGACGAAGGCAGTAAGGAAATCTCCGAAGTGGTAGAGGGTACGTTTCGCCAATACCCCGTGCGACTGGCATGGGCCATCACTATCCATAAGAGCCAAGGCCTCACCTTCGACCGAGCCATCATTGATGCCGCCGGTTCCTTTGCCCATGGACAGACGTATGTGGCCCTCAGTCGCTGCAAAACCTTGGAAGGGCTGGTGCTCGAAACGCCTCTACGCAAGGAGGCCATCATCAGCGACAGCTTGGTCGACAGCTTCACGCGGGAGGCTGAACGGCACGAGCCGGGGACGCAACAGCTGCACGACATGCAGCGGGCCTACTTCCTCGACCTGTTGGGCGAACTTTTCAACTTCTACTCCTTGGAGCAAGCCTACAAACGCTTGTTGCGCTTGATGGATGAAGACCTCTATAAGCTTTATCCGCGTCAGCTGGCCGAATATAAGGAGCTGGCTCCTCACCTGCGGGTGAAGGTGGTGGAAGTGGCTCAGAAGTTCAAGAACCAGTACACCCGCCTTGTGAGCGAGAAGGAGGAGTATCAGACGGATGCTACGTTGCAACAGCGCATCCACTCCGGGGCCACCTACTTCTTCGATGCCTTGACGCCTATCCGCACCCTGCTGGACAAGACGAGCATGCCGCTCGACAACAAAGAACTGAAAAAGCTGCTGAATGAGCGCAAGGGGGCTTTGGACGATGCCCTCTATATAAAGGAGGAGTTGCTGGGCGCCTTGCGCACCGAGCCTTTTGCGGTGACCGACTATCTCAAGCGGAAAGCCAAGGCAACGTTGGAGATGGAAAGGGAGGGTAGTGCCGCCCCGGCCTCCAAGACGTCCAACGAGAGGCGGGAGCGGAAGGCACGTACGCCGGGTTCCGAGACTCCCCGTGGACGGATGAAGGTGGAGGTGCCTACCGATATACTGAATCCCGACCTTTATCGGGCGTTGTCGGAATGGCGGACGGAAAAGGCTCGTAGCATCGGACAGCCAGTGTACACCATCATGCAGCAAAAAGCCTTGATGGGTATCGTGAATCTTCTGCCCGATACGCCGCAGGCATTGCAGGCCATCCCTTACTTCGGTGCGAAAGGTGTGGAGAAATATGGCTTCGAGATATTGAGTATCGTGCGTCGTTACATGAAGGAACACCGCATGGAGCGTCCGGAGATGAAGGAGATATTCGTGCCGTCCACTTCTAAGGCAGAGAGGAAGGACACGAGGACCATCAGCTACGAGATGTTCAAACAGGGAATGACGATTGATGAGATAGCGAAGCAGCGCGAGCTGGTGACGGGCACTATTGCCGGGCACTTGGAGGGATATGTCCGTTCGGGTGAAATCAAGGTGGAGCAGGTGGTGAGCGCCGAGCATATCGACAAGATTCGCCGTTACCACCAGGCACACGCCGATGCCGGGGTGACGGACATCAAGGTGGCGCTGGGCGACGAGGTGTCGTATGCGGATGTGCGGTTCGTGCTGGCGGATGTGAGGGGGTGACCCTCACAGAAAGCCATGGTAAGCAGTACGTCTGCCATAGATGGGACGTTTGTCTACATCATCATTTTCATCTCCGCTGGGATTTGGCAGAAACATGGTGGGTAGCTCTTCATTGAGTTGGAGCCAGCGACTCCAGCCGGTAGCTTTATCAAATGCGGTCGCTTCGTAAGCTCCATTGCCATAGCCTAACTCTGACCAGAGCCAGCCATTGGTCAGCGAAACTCCCCATGACATCAGTAGGTCATCCACTATAGAAGCACTTTCTCTGTATATCAAAGCTTCGTCAACCGCTTTTTTAAACTCGGCTCCGAGCTTGACAATGTTCGGGTTATTCGACTTTTCAGTCAACACTTGTACGTAGTCTGCCACATCTATAAAGGGGGATTCGAGAGCCTCTCCGGGGTTTTCACTGTCATCGCCGTCAATATCGGCATAAGCTTGCGCGGTAGCTGCATTGTAGTCATCTTTATGCT
>JAISIX010000086.1 GCA_031261805.1 Mediterranea sp. (in: CFB group bacteria) | reverse complement strand
GTTCAACCCGCTCCGGGGTTGCAGAAAAAGGCTCGTCGGTAGCCCCCAGCTTCACTGGGGGTTACCGAGATTCAACGCCTCCGGCGTTACCACTACCGACTTATGATACAGCCTCATTTCAGTTACAACCGCCGTGTCAGAATCGTGTACGGCTAATCACTAATCACTCACCGCTAATCACTAATTTACCGCACCCCCCCTCTCGCTCGTCCATTCTCATTCTCCCTCTGTTAGTGCCTGAATACAAACCGTTTCTGTAACAGGAAGGAGACGATGGCTACTGCCGGCGTGGCGATGATGCCTGCCCAGTACTCGCCCAGGGAGGTGGTGAGCAACAGCAGGTGGATAATGCCGATGTTGACGAAATAGGCCACCACGTATGCCAGCACGAAGCGGAAGAGCAACCGGTTGTCCTTGTTGCGGAACACAAAGGTGCCGATGGTCTTGAAGTTGAACAGTACTCCCAGCACGGTGCTCAACAGCACGGCCAGGCGATAGGGCACCCCCAAGTAGATAAAGAGGCAATAGAGACCTACGCCGAAGAGGGTGTTGACCACGCCGACGATGGCGAAGCGGAGAAACGTCTTGTTGAAGAACGTCCCTTTTAGTTTATTCCAGAGTGGTAGTGGCATGGGGCTGGAGGGGTTTAGTAACGATAGAAAAGTTCTCCCTGTTACCTAAAAAGTTAGGATTCATAAGAACTGGGTCGGACATAGAATCTCTAAGTATCCCTGTCTCTATAATGAGCAATGCTTTCATTGGCTTGCAGATGGCGGCTTGCGAAACGGCTGCCTTTCCATTGTTACCACGAGGCATTTGCCGGAAGCAATAGGCTGGCAACACAGTGAGAGGTAGGGCTATATACCAATGAAGCCAGCCCCAACAAAAGAGGACGCTTGACAGACAAAGACATAGCCAGCTGGCACTTTTGGCATTTTGTATGCACAATTTTATCGTTTCTTTAGGAGTGGCTTGCATAACAGTATTCTATCAAAAAACGCACAAAGATAATGTTTTTTATATTCCAGATAGAGGACATAAGCAAAAAAGACTTTTGGCATATTTAAGTTTGCGGTGTAGCAGTTTGTAGTGTATGCCAATAGGAATGCTTTTGTTGTTTTTGTTATGGCTAATTTGTGGAACAGCAGATGAATCGCAAATATCTGATACACATAAAGCACAATAACAGATATATAGAAGTGTTACTGCTACTAAAGTATCTTAATTGATAATGTTTGTTAATAAATGCAATGGGTGCGTTGCTTATTCAAGTAAATACATATATTTGCAATGAGTTATCAAAACATGGAACTATTGCTGGACAAATATATCTGATTGCGGCCAGTTCTATTTTGCGTGAGCAATACTCTATCTGCCTGATAGCTCGTAACTACATTAATTATTAACACTAAAATTGAAAAAGAATGATTAAAAAGAAGCATTTGTATTGCGTTGTATTATCCGCATTATCAATCGTATCTTGTACTCAAAGTCCTTCAATGTCTGAAGAACTTATTTTGCCACAATCACCCGATGGAACATCACCGCCAATAACAAGAATGGCTGCTGATGGAGAATGGGACGCATTGGGATTTGGTTATGATATGACAGGAGATTATCTTCATGTCAATTCTATAAGGAATAAGGTCATAAATATGGAAGCATTCGCAAGAGACCATAGTGACCGTTGTTATTATCCAGCTACTTCTATTGGCACAACGGAAACTTATGCTGGAGCTAATGCGACAGAATTTATAAAAGAATTGTCTAAGAATAAAGGGTTTAATGCTGGTGTGGGTTCTAACTCAGACTCTTCATTGATAAGTAGTACACATTTGTCTTTTTCAGGTTCTATCTCAAAGAAATCTGAATACCAATCAAAGACTGAATATACATCCAATTATTCTTTTGCTAGAGGAGATGTAGTTAAAAGAATAAAAAGACTTTATTTGGATGTTCCTAATGTCTCTATGTTGTATCCCTATATCACTCCTGCTTTTCATTAGAACTTAGAGCTATGTACGCCAGAGCAGTTTGTAGAACGCTATGGAACTCATGTGCTACTCGACATCACGATAGGTGGTAGATTATCGTTCCTGTATCGCTCAATAGTCACTGGAAATAACAGCTATGAACGAAAGAAATCTATTGTAGAGGCAGGTCTCAAATTTAGCATCTGGAAAATAGGAGCAAATATAGGTACCTCATCTACAACAGAAACAATTACACAACTAAACACGAAAAATTCACAGTGGAAATGTACAGTTGAATACAATGGCGGAACAAATAGTGGGCGTTCGGACACATTCAGTTCAGGAGGTGGATATAGCACTACTATAAATCAAGCGGCGTGGGAGCAGTCTGTAACTGCGAATAACGCTGCATTAGTGGACATTGGTTGGCAAAATGCCATCCCCATTTGGGAATTTGTAGAGGATTCCACAAAACGAGAACAGATAAAGAATGCCGCAATCCAATACATTGAGAGCAGACAACTTGAAATGGTAGAAGGGGAAGAAATGGTCCCAATCTATCGCTTCTATATTCCATGGGTTGGCGATTATTTATTTAGTTATCAGCAAGAAATGCTAATGGGGTATGGGTACCAACTGCAAGAGTTAGTAGGATATGCCTATAAAAATCAAATGCCAGGAACCATTCCATTATATTTCTTCAAAAGAAATTATGGAAAAAACTTCCAATGTCATGCCTACACGACGGATCGTAATGATAGTCATTTATTGGAATATGGATACACTTATGCGGGGATTAATTGCTACGTCCCAGCAGAGAGCGAGGAAGATGGTGTAATCCGAATGACAGAATATTGCAAAAAGCAGGGTGGCAATCGCTTTTGGCATTCATATTCTTCGACAGGAACTCCTTCGGGATACTATTACAATAGGCCTGGATTTAAGCTTTTCACAAAATAGAAGAACAAAAGAAGGAAGTATAGAGGAGTCACTTCTCCTCTATACTTCTCAGTAAAGAGCTAATCATGTAGCATGAATTGAAAAAACACGGCCGTGAATGAATCGGTTCACGGCCGTGTTTTTTTATTTCACGCTACGTAATAATGCAGAGGAGGAGGAATGGCTATGAGGAGGCAATCTCTCTTAGATTACATTTTGCAACGCTATCTTTCACTACAGCCCATATTTGTTTCTATGCCATTGGCTTGGGGTTTAGTAGTGGAGGTCTTTGCGTAGCCACAGACACGCTTGTAGAAGCTGTGCAATATCAGCAGCAGTAGTAACAGGGGGTTGATAAAGCTTTGTATGGAGACATTCCATATCCAATCGTGAAACAGGATGCCGTACGACTTGGGTATCAGCAGCAAGCAGATTACGAGGAAGGAGAACCAATCGTCCTTGTCCCATGAGTCCCTCGCCTTCAGCAACATCAAGAACGGGATGTACAGATAGATGAGGTTGTAATCGTAGGAGACGGGCATCACCAGTATGGACAAGGATGTCAACCACATTATCTGCCGATCCAATCGCTCTTCCTTCTTCAGCAAGAATAAGACCACGAGTAGAAGAACGAGCACCAATACTACGTAAGGCACTTTCACGTCGTAGGGCACTGCCCCATTGTTGGAAAGCATGGCGGGTATCTTTATCAAGCCCGACAGGCTGGAGTTCCATGACATGTTTTGAATCTCGTTGACATGCCCTTTGGAGAAGGAAAAGAGGCAGGTGAGGAACTTTTCTATATTGGAAAAGAAATTCCCCTTAAAGGCCAACATCGGGGCGAGGCTAAGCCCAGCCGTTATTAAGGCTATACGACACACGTCTTTGTACCGCTTCTTTACGAGGAAAAAGAATACGAAGAGTATGGGGTAAATCTTCATGGCGATGGCCATCGCCAAGAACCATAGCGACTTTCGGGAATGAATGGATTCGTAGTGTGCAAATAGGAACAGGAATATAAACGTGAGCATGATGTAATTTCCTCGGTCGAACAGGAAGAAGACTGGATAGGTGAAGAAGAGAATTAGCGTATACACCCAATCCGTCCGCCGTCCATTCCCCTTAATGGCGCCATGTATCTGTCTCAATAGGAAGTAGGAGAAGTAGCCGAATAAGAGCAGATAGCTCAGGATGGGCAGGATATGATCTCGTACCGCAAGCGAGACATGCTTGCTATAATCAAAAAACCAAGAGAATGGATATGCCAATATAAGGGCAAAGGGAGGGTAGGAAACGTCCATGTCGGGAGCGTAAGGGTGTAACGTAGCTACGAAATCGTTCACATTGTAGAAGTCCATAAAGCTATCTATTTGAGAGCAGAGGAATGTATCGTAGGGATATCCAAGCCCCCAATAGTGGTGAACAACAAAGCTATATAGTAGGAATAGGAACATTCCTCCGCCAATAATTGTTACGGCCAGTTTTATCTTATTCATATCTTTAAAGATTAAGTTTTGGTACATGTTTCTAAAGTTTTAAGGCACCACTTCCTTGGGTAGGTAAGGTAGGTGGCAATAATATATCGAAATACCCGTTTGTCCAAGCTCTCTTGTATTTGTTAGTTTGTAGGAAGTCATTGATGGCTTTCACTTGGTCGTATCGAGAGAAGTAATCATCACGAGTGCGATTTGAATCAATAAACGAGGGGTCGTATGGCTGCCATTGACTGGTAGCTCTAAAGTGATGTCTCAACACGATGGGAAGGGGACGCCCTGCTATCTTGGCTGCTTTGAACTCTTCCTCCATCTCTGAGCCGGACAAGCACCACAACCAGCAATTGGAGATGTACGAGCGCGTATCCGTCAGATAGTTTATCCCAGGCATGAAATTGTACACCATCAGATAGTCGTTTGGCTTCACATATCGTTTTAATACGGGAAGTAGATTGTTCATTAACTCCGCACGATAGGGAACGGTATAAATGAAGCGACAGTATTCATTGTTGATGGCATGCGTTTTCTGGAGTCGGCTTCCCGGATCATAGTAGGCACAGTTGTCATCTTGGTAGATGCCCACACCTATAAATACGGCAAACAGCATGTAACCGTATCTCTTGACAAGGTTTCTATCTATAGGAAGACGGCTCATCCATCCTTGCCATCCTCTACCATCAAGGTAGTGGAACAGAGAGAAAACGGCTAAAGGCAATGCCAGCCAAGTGGATACCCATATTGTGACGATTCCTCGGTCACTTCCCAAAGGAATCAGTATAATCATGAGTAACGCAGCCCAAGCCAGATAGCGTAAACGGAGTTTCGTCTTTGGAGTCCGAAAAAGGATGAGTGCCAAGCCTACATAGGAGATAAAATGGATGAAGTAATGGTCAATATTCCTCAAGGAAGAATTGGTGCATAGGAAGAATACGGCCAAAAGGATGATAAACAGTATGTCGACTACTGTTCTAAACGCTCGACTGCAATCTTTGTTTTTTATCCAAGCATATAGGATACCAGATGCGGTCACCACTGCTCCTACACCTATTGTGTTCTTGTAATTGGATGCGTACTGAACAATCATACGGCTCAATTCGTGCGAGTTGTTCACATCCGATGCACTATCGCTCACGCCCAAAATTGCTTCTTGGAATAAGGGCCAATAGCCTCCTATATATATGGTTGCAAGCATTACGACGATTCCAAGGACGCCGCCTAAGATGCCCATCCACAGACGCCTGTCAAAGAAATGCCACTGGCTATCTTTCTCATACAAATAAAGAGGTATCAACAACATCACAGGTAGGATTGCGATATTGGGCAGGCGGACAAAAACATTGATGCCAAGTAGTAGGCCGCCGCCAAACAGCCAATGGAGCTTGTTGGACTCCAAGCCACGTAAAAACGCAAGAAGGGCAAGGAGTACAAAAAAGACGGTTAAAGAATTGTATCCATAGGGCTTGGGGTCGCCGGCGACAATGATAATCTGTATCACTAAGCCCACCAGCAACCATCCCGAACGAATGCTCTTTTTTAAGAAAGTGTAAGAGAGGCAGAAGGTTCCCGTCACCAAAAGGATGCCGAGAACCCTTGTGCCTAAGTACCCGCCTTGGGGCAACAGGTAGTTCCATGCGCCGCCGATGATGCCGGTAAGCCAATAAGGCATTTGTGCTATTACACATTCGGGGTTCTTGAAGATTTGCTGGTAAAAATACATTCCCCAACCTTCGTCGGACAAATCGAAGCCTTGCAATGCGCACAGGAACTGATACAAGATGACAAGGATGAACGTAAGCGCAAACTTATGTCCACGAAGATATTGTATCGTAGGTACCATGCTTCTTCTTACTTATCAACTAACAAACATTGTTTATCAAGCAGCTCTTTACGTTCCTTGTACCAATTATATAGGTACGTAACGCTCTCTCTGATGGGCGTAAAGGACAAACCCGCATTTTCTTCTCTCAAGCGTTGGTTGTCGCCGCTGTACTCCAGCCCCATGCCGGGTTGTGCCACCTGGATGGGTAGGTCGGGCTTATCGGCTATCTGGCGTACCATCAAGGCCAGCTCGTGAAGGGAGATGGAATGGTCGGGGGTGATGTTGTAGGCTTTGTGACGGGGCGACGACTCGATGAACCATTGGAGGATGGGCATGAGGTCGTCCACGTAGAGGTAGTCGAACTTCCGGTCCTGGCGGAGGGTGATGGGCAGGTCGAAGAGCGCCTTGCAGAGGGCGTTGGAGATGAATCGGATGGCATAGTCCTCGTATTTGCCGAAGATGCCGAACACGCGCAGGTCGTAGATGTTGCGGCTGTGCTCGATGCTCTTCTCGCAGACGTACTTGCAGAAGCCATGCTCGTCGGCGGGGATATGGTCGGTCCATTCTTCCTCACGCATCTTGGGACGGTAGCAGCGGCTGTCGTAGATGGCGCCGGAGCCGATGACCAACATCTTCTCGTACCGGTCGGCATAGCGCTCCAGGTTGAAGTACATGCGGGTATTGGTATAGAAGAGGTTGTTGAAGTCCTTGGCGTTGCGGTGGCAGGGCTTCACGGCGGCATGTATCACCACGTCGGGGTGGTGGCTGTCGAAGTATTGGCGTACGCTCTCTTCGTCGGCCATGTTCAGCTCACGGCTCGACGGGGCGTCTATTTGGTATTGGGAGGCGAGGTAGCTCTCTTGGATGTTCTTTCCGATAAAACCACTCCCCCCTGTCAGCAGGATGGTTTTCATCGGTCGGTATATCGGTTGATTTGTTCTACGCAGAGGCGATACACATCCTCGTCTTGGTAGCGCTTGTACCAGTCTACCGTCAGCTCCACCGTCTGGTGGAGGGTGAGGCGTGGCTGCCATCCCAGGCGGAGCCAGGCTTTCGAGATGTCGAGCATCAGCAGCTTGGCCTCGTGCAGGGCAGAGGGGTCGGAGACATCGACCAGCGAGCCTTGTCCGTACTCCTCCACCACGAGGGAGGCTATGTCCCAGACATTGGCTACCGCCTCCAGCTTGGGGCCGAAGTTCCACCCTTCGCAGTAGTCGGTGGGAGCATCCCACATCTTCTGTGCCAGTAGCAGGTAGCCTCCCAGCGGTTCCAGCACGTGTTGCCACGGGCGTATGGAGTGGGGGCTGCGGATGCTGATGGGCTGGTGTGCCTCGAGGGCGCGGATGCAGTCGGGGATGATGCGGTCTTTGGCCCAGTCGCCGCCACCTATCACGTTGCCGGCGCGTACGCTGGCGATGGCCTTGCCATGATGTGGGTAGTCGGCGGGGTTGAAGAAGGAGCGGCGCCACGACGAGATGGCTATCTCGGCACATCCCGTGGAGGAGGAGTAAGGGTCGTATCCGCCCATCGGCTCGTTCTCGCGGTAGCCCCACAGTTGCTCTTGGTTCTCGTAGCACTTGTCGGTGGTAATCATCACGCCTACCTTCACGCTCGGGGTGGCGCGGATGGCTTCGAGTACGTGGATGGTACCCATCACGTTTGTCTCGTAGGTCTCCACAGGCAGGTCGTACGACTCCCTTACGAGTGGTTGTGCGGCCAGGTGGAATACAATCTCGGGCTGGTAGCGGGCGAAGGCTTCCTTGAGGAAGGCACCGTCGCGGATGTCGCCCCGCAGGTCGGTTATCTTGCTTCCGATGCCCGAGCGTACGAAGTTGTCCTTGTCGGAAGAGGGGTCGAGCGATAGGCCCGTGACCTCAGCCCCCAGCTCGTGCAGCCAGATGGAGAGCCACGAACCTTTGAAGCCTGTGTGGCCGGTCACTAAGACCCGCTTTCCTCTATAAAAGTCTTGGAATATGTCTATCATCTCTGTCGGTGTCTTGGGTTACCAAACCTTCCAGGGAGCGTTGTTGTTCTCCCACATCTTATTCAGCTCCGAGTTGTCGCGCAGCGTATCCATCGGCTTCCAGAAACCCCGGTGCTTGTAGGCGTGCATCTGCCCGTCGCATGCCAGCTCTTCCATGGGCTTGCCTTCGAAGACGGTGCAGTCGCCTTCCTTGATGTATCCCAGCACCCCCGGCTCGCAGACGAAGTAACCGGCATTGATCCAGTTGCGGTCGCCATCCGGCTTCTCGAGGAACGACTTCACCTGGTTGGTGTCCAAGTCTATCTCCAGCGAGCCGAACTTTCCTCCGGGCTTGTAGGCGGTGACGGAGAGGAGGCAACCCGCTTTGTCGTGCTCGGCGATGGTGTCGGCGATGTTGAGGTCGGTCACTCCGTCGCCGTAGGTGAGCAGGAAGCGTTCGTTGCCGATGTAGGGTTCCACACGCTTGATGCGTCCTCCGGTCATGGTGTTCAGGCCGGTGTCTACCATCGTGACGCGCCACTTCTCGGAGTGGTTGTCCAATATCTCCACGCGGTTGTTGGAGAGGTCTACCGTCATGTCACAGTTGTGTCGGAAGTAGTTGGCAAAGTACTCTTTGATAACGTACTGTTTGTATCCGCAGCAGATGATGAAATCGTTGATTCCATAATGGCTGTAGGTCTTCATGATGTGCCAGATGATGGGCTTTCCTCCAATCTCCACCATGGGCTTCGGTATCAAATTGGTGGCCTCGCTCAGTCTCGAGCCGAAACCACCGGCTAAAATAACTACTTTCATTTCTTCTATCTTAATATAATAAGAGGTATCAGTTGTGGGCGTTGACAAACTCCTTGATGGTGTCGGCCATGTATTGCAGCATGGCCGGCTTCATGCCGGGATACACCCCTATCCAGAAGGTGTTGTTCATCACGTAGTCCGTATTGTCCAGCGTGCCTACCACGCGGTAGCCTTCACCCGTACCGCGCATCTCGTCGAAGGCGGGGTGCTTGAGCAGGTTGCCGGCAAAGAGGTTGCGGGTCTGTATCTTGTGTTGTTCCAAGTAGCCTGACAGCTCGTTGCGGGTGAAGCCCGCGTCCTCCTTGACGGAAATCAGGAAACCGAACCAGCTGGGGTCGGCGTTCTTCTCCGCACGGGGCAGAATCAGTCCTGGGGTCTCTTTCAGCTGGTCGTACAGGAATTGGAAGTTGGCCCGCCGGGCGGCTACGATGCCATCCAGCTTGTCTAATTGGGCGCAGCCGATGGCGGCCTGCATGTCGGTCACCTTCAGGTTGTAGCCGAAGTGTGAGTAGACGTACTTATGGTCGTATCCCAAGGGGAGCTGCCCGTATTGCTTGTTGAAGCGTGCCTTGCAGGTGTTGTCCACGCCACCGATGCACCAGCAGTCGCGTCCCCAGTCGCGGAAGGAGTTGATGAGGCGATGTAGCAGGGGGTCGTTGGTGTACACGGCTCCGCCCTCGCCCATGGTGATGTGGTGGGGAGGATAGAAGCTCGAGGTGCCGATGTGCCCGAAGGTGCCGCTCTTGCGTGTCTCGCCATCCAGCGTGTACTCGGTGCCCAAGGCGTCGCAGTTGTCTTCTACCAGCCAGAGATTGTGCTTGTCGCAGAAGGCCTTGACGGCTTCGATGTTGAAGGCGTTGCCCAGTGAGTGGGCAATCATCACGGCCTTGGTCTTGCTGGAATACGCGGCTTCGAGCTGGGTCACGTCAATGTTGTATTCGGGGATGGTGATGTCTACGAAAACAGGGACGGCACCGTACTGGATGCAGGGGGTGACGGTAGTGGGGAATCCGCAAGCCACGGTGATGACCTCGTCGCCCCGCTTGATACGGCGTTCGCCCAGCTCTTGGGCGGTGAGCGCCATGAAAGCCAGCAGGTTGGCCGAGGAACCGGAGTTGGTCAGCGAACAGAACTTAACGCCCAGCCAGTCGGCCATCTTCTTCTCGAAACGATGTGCCCAAGTACCGGCTGTGAGCCAAAAATCTAAAGATGAATCGACTAAATTCAGGAGTTCCTCCTGTCCAAAGTACCGTCCACCGTAGTTGATATGTGTCTTGCCGGGGACAAAGTCCTTTGCCTGCCCGAAGGTTTCGTCGTAGTACTCTTTTACGAGCGAAAGGATCTGCTCTTTTAAGATGTCCTTTTTCTGTTCCATATATCATTAGACCTCTTTTCTCGCAAGAGGAGGCGTATAAAAGAAAATTAATAAGTATTTTATTTCAAATGCGCAAAGATACGAATTATTGCGTCACATCCGCTCTTTTTTCATAAAGAAAGCGAACTTCGACCTATTGCCCGTCGACCTCCCGCGCCTAAAACAAAGGAAGCGAAGTGGGGGAAAGCGGTACGAAAACCGAAGAAACAGCCGCCAAGATGTGGCTATTGTGCGAACTATTCGCTACATTTGCCGCTTATCAATGTGTGAAACGTATTAATAAAGAAAGATATGGAGACAACCAGACAGAACAAGATAGCTCGTTTGTTGCAGAAAGAGCTGAGTGAGATATTCCTGTTGCAGACCAAGGCGACCCACGGTATGTTGGTGTCCGTCAGTGCCGTGCGCATCAGTCCCGATATGAGCATCGCCCGTGTTTACCTCAGCATATTCCCCTCGGAGAAGGCGGAGGAGACGGTGAAGAACATTAACGGAAACGCCAAGACCATCCGCTACGACCTCGGCACGCGCGTGAGGTACCAGCTGCGTATCATCCCCGAGCTGAAGTTCTTCGTGGACGACTCACTGGACTACATCGAGAAGATTGACTCGCTGCTGAAGTGAACTTCCCCTTCTACATAGCTAAGCGTTACCTCTTCTCCAAGAAGAAACACAACGCCATCAACATCATCTCGGGCATCTCGGGGTGCGGGGTGGCGCTGGCCACGCTGGCTATGGTGTGCACCCTCTCGGTGTTCAACGGCTTCCAGGACATGGTGGCCAGCCTCTTCACCGCCTTCGACCCCCAGCTGAAAGTGAGCGTGAGCGAAGGTAAGGTGTTCGACGCGCAAGACCCTCGCGTGGCAGCCGTATGTGCGCTTCCCGAGGTGGAGGTGTGTACCCAGACGTTGGAAGAGAATGCCATGGTGCAGTACAAGGACCGGCAGGCCATGGTGGTGCTCAAGGGGGTGGAAGACAACTTCGAACAGCTCACCGCCATCGATAGCATCCTCTACGGAGGCGGTAAGTTCCAGCTGCACGATGCCGTGGTGAACTACGGTGTGATGGGTGTGGACTTGGTGTCCACCCTCGGCTGTGGCATAGCCTTCGTCGACCCCCTCCGCGTCTACCTGCCCAAACGGAACGCACGGGTGAACATGGCCAACCCGGCCGCGTCGTTCAACCGCGACTTCCTCTATTCCCCCGGCGTAGTGTTTGCCGTCAACCAGCAGGACTACGATGCCAAGTACATCCTCGTCCCCCTGGCTTTCCTCCGCCAGTTGCTCGACTACACCCACGAGGTGTCGGCCATCGAGCTAAAGCTGAAGCCCGATGCCAATGCCTCCGCCGTGCAAACCCACATCCAGCAGATGCTGGGCGACGGCTTCGTGGTGCAAAACCGCTACGAGCAGCAGGCCGATGTGTTCCGTATTATGGAGATAGAGAAGCTCATCTCTTACCTCTTCTTGGTCTTTATCCTTACCATCGCCTGCTTCAACGTCATCGGTTCCCTCTCGATGCTCATCCTCGACAAGAAGGACGACGTGCAGACCCTCCGCAGCCTCGGGGCTAACGACAAGCTTATCTCCCGCATCTTCCTCTTCGAGGGGCGGCTCATCTCTCTCTTCGGGGCGCTGGCAGGCATCGTGTTGGGCTTGGCGCTCTGCTTCCTCCAGCAGCGCTTCGGTCTCATCTCTTTGGGAGGGGGGGGAGGTACTTTCGTGGTCGACTCTTACCCTGTGAGCGTTCATGCGTGGGACGTGGTGCTCGTCTTCGTCACTGTGCTTGCCGTAGGCTTCCTCTCGGTGTGGTATCCGGTGCGCTACCTCAGTAAGCGGCTCCTCTAATTCTTAATCAAACCAAAAAAGAGAGGCATATATTTGGGTGTCTCGCCGTTAATGCGTACATTTGCGCCGTCAAAAAGGGGAGGGAATCCCTCCTCGCACCGACAATCGGAATGTAGCGCAGTTGGTAGCGCACTACGTTCGGGACGTAGGGGTCGGGCGTTCGAGTCGCCTCATTCCGACAAAGCATGGCAAAGGCCGCTGAATTTCAGCGGCCTTTACTGTTTTTCTGAGAGTGAATTCAAAAGGCTCATTAATCCGGCTTGATTAACAAGCGATATATTTTAGAGCATGGCTGCACTCAATTCTTTTGCCAAATTTACGGCGCATTGATGTATCTTATTGCATTGCTTCTCGCTTGCAAAAGCGGAGCCATTCTTGTATCGGCGCATCAATGAGTCGTTTATGCCCGCCCGTTTGGCGAACTTGGTTACATTAATCCAATCGAAAGCGTCCAAAAATGAAGCCACGTCGTACTTGTATTCCAGCTCCAAGTTTGATAACTCTTCGGGAACTTCTCCTTGAGCCTTGAAATACGCTACAAATTCATCGTAGGCCTCTTTCATGCAATCTTTCGCCTCTTGTACGGAGTTGCCGGTACCGTCGAGAGCGCAGCATGCCATTTCCGGCACATAGATTCCATACGTGCCATCTTCGTACATTTCTACAATTGCTTTTTTCTTCATACACTGCTTTTTTATTAGTGGTTAATTCAAAAGGAGGCGGGTCATTTCAGGCCCGCCTTTTTCTTTAGATTGAATAGAAGCCCTCTCCCTATCTCTTTGTTTCCATGTCTTGGAACTCGAAATGGGATTCCATCTTTCGACACCCATAAATCATGTTCCTTTCCATGTGATACGAAGCGACAGCCGGCTTCCTTTGCCAATCGTAAGAACTCGTTAGTTTTCATAATTTCAAAGAATTAATGAATAAAACGCCTTTTGAATTCGGTGCAAATGTAACGTTTCCGTTTCAAATATGCAATGTAATGAGTCTATTTCTTTAACGGAGATGTTGTTTTTAACATCTTGTTAAAGATGTCTCTCCGTGGTTGAAGGAATGGAAAAAGAGAGAGATACCTTGTTTACCCTGCCAGCTCCCGTATCGTCTTTCCCGCTACGGGATGTACCAGTTCGGGCGCGATTTCGGCCAGGGGGAGCATCACGAAGTCGCGTTCCAGCAGATGGGGGTGGGGGAGTACGAGTTGTTCGCCTGTGGGGGTGGTGAGTGTTGCCACGAGGTCGTTGTAGAACAGTAGGTCGATGTCGATGAGGCGGTCGTGGTAGTGGCCGTCGATGGACTTGGAGGTACGGCCCAGCAGCCGTTCTATCTGTTGCGTACGCTCCAGCGCTTCCAGGGGGGAGAGTGGGGTGAGGGCGACGAGGACGGCGTTGAGGAAGCTGTTGGCCGACTGGAACCCCCATGGCTCGGTAGCATAAAAAGCAGAGAGGGACACTACGGTCCCTATCTGCTTTTCTATCTCGTCGACGGCACGGCGGAGGTTCTGTTCTTTCTCTCCGAGGTTGGTGCCGAGGCTCAAGTACAAATGGTTCATCCTTGTGTGGTGGTGCTCCATCGCGTCTTGTTAGTCGATGACGAGCAAGGCGTCGCCATACGTGCCGAAGTTGTATTCCTCCTTCACGGCCACGTGATAGGCGTTCATCACCTCGTCGTAGCCACCAAAGGCGGCGGTAATCATCAGCAGGGTGGAGAGCGGCATGTGGAAGTTGGAAATCATGGCATCGGCCACGCTGAACTGGTAGGGTGGGAAGATGAACTTGTTGGTCCATCCTTCAAACTCTTTCAGGTGTCCGTCGGTACCTACGGCGCTCTCTATCACGCGCATCACGGTGGTGCCTACGGCGCAAATCTTCGCGCCGCGGTCCTTGCCCCGATTCACCACCTTGCAGGCCTCGGCGTTGACCAGCATCTGCTCGGAGTCCATCTTGTGCTTGGTGAGGTCTTCCACGTCGATGTCGCGGAAGCTGCTCAGTCCGGCATGTAGGGTGACGAACGCGAAGTCTATGCCCTTGATTTCCATGCGTTTCATCAGCTCGCGGCTGAAGTGCAGGTTGGCCGTGGGGGCGGTGACGGCTCCTTCGTTCTTGGCGAAGATGGACTGGAAGCGCTCGGCATCCTCCGGCTCCACGGGGCGGTGGATGATGGAGTGCGGGAGCGGCGTCTCGCCCAAGGCGTAGAGGGCTTTCTTGAACTCGTCGTGCGGTCCGTCGTAGAGGAACCGGAGGGTACGTCCTCGCGAGGTGGTATTATCGATGACCTCGGCCACCATGGAGTTGTCGGGGCCGAAGTAGAGCTTGTTGCCGATACGGATTTTGCGGGCGGGGTCCACCAATACGTCCCACAGGCGGAACTCCTCGTTCAACTCACGCAGCAAGAAGACTTCGATACGTGCGCCGGTCTTCTCCTTGTTGCCATACAGGCGGGCGGGGAACACCTTGGTGTCATTGAAGATAAACACGTCTTTGTCGTCAAAGTAGTCCAACACGTCTTTGAATATCTTGTGTTCGATTTCTCCCGTCTTGCGGTGCAAGACCATCAAGCGCGCCTCGTCCCTGTACTTGGAGGGGTGTTGCGCGATTCTCTCTTCCGGAAGCTTAAATTTGAATTGCGATAACTTCATATCTCTGTTGCTTATTACATTAATTTCTTTCTTCGTCGGCGCGAGCTATCTCTTGCCCGTCGAGCCACTCCTTGAAGTGCTCGGGGTCGAGGCAGTCGGCCAGCCGTACTTCGCCCACACGGGTGCGTTCCAAGGCTGTGAGGTGCGCTCCGCTGTGAAGCGCCTCCCCAATGTCGCGTGCCAAGGCCCGGATGTAGGTGCCCTTGCTGCATACCACCCGGATGCGGAGCGTCGGCTCCGGCACGTCGAGCACACAGTCGAGCAGCTCTATCTCGTCGATGACGAGTGTCTTGGCCTTCAGCTCCACCTCTTCGCCGTTGCGTGCCAGTTGGTAGGCGCGCTTCCCTTCCACCATGCAGGCCGAGAAGGCCGGTGGCACCTGCTCTATGGTGCCGACGAAGCGTTTCAGGGCCTCTTCCACCATCTCCCGGGTGATGTGTCCGGTGGGGTAGGTGGCGTCTATCTCGTGTTCCAGGTCGTACGACGGCGTAGTGGCTCCCAACCGGAGCGTGGCCACATACTCCTTAGTATGCCCTTGGAACTCTTCTATCCGTTTGGTTGCCTTGCCTGTGCATACTATCATCACTCCGGTGGCCAGGGGGTCGAGCGTCCCGGCATGTCCCACCTTCAGTTTCTTCACTCCCAGCCGGCGGGTGAGCTGGTTGCGGGCGGTGAGCACCAGCTTGAACGAGGTCCAGCGGAGAGGTTTGTTGAAGTAGAGTACTTCTCCTTCCTTAAAATCCATCATGTCTTATTTCCCGTTTCCTTTACGCAATCTCTATGGAGTGTCCCGACAGCAGCATGGCGAGGATGAGGCCTCCCACGATGATGCGGTACCATCCGAACGCCTTGAAGCCGTACTTCGTGACGTAGTTGATGAAAAACTTGATGGCCAGCATCGCTACGATGAAGGCTACCACGTTGCCGATAATCAATGCCGACAGGTTCTCCTTCAGCAGCTCCACCCCTCCGTCGGCCATCAGCAGCTTGAGCAGCTTGTAGCAGGTGGCGGCGAACATGGTGGGCACGGCCAGGAAGAAGGAGAACTCGGCGGCGTCTTTCCGCGTCATGCGTTGCGACATGCCCCCCACGATGGTGGCCATGGAGCGCGACACGCCCGGTATCATGGCGATGCATTGGAACAGTCCGATGCGGAAGGCCCGCTTCTCGGTCAGCTCCGTGTCGGGACTGCCCTTGGCGAAGATACGGTCGCAGAACAGCATGAAGATGCCGCCCAGTATCAACATCACGGCTACCACCTCCACGCTCTCGAGCAGCTCGTCTATCTTATTGCTGAAGATGAACCCCAGCACCGCCGCCGGCACGAAGGCCACCAGCAGCTTCCAGTAGAAGTCGAACCGGTGCAGCAGCTGCCGCAACGCGGGCGTGCCCTCCGGTAGCGGGTCGTGGTTGACGCGAAAGAAGCGTTTCCAATACAGCCACACCACCGAGAGGATGGCTCCAAACTGGATGATGACCAAGAAGGCCTTGACAAATTCCGTACTCTGTACGCCCAACAGGTTCTGCGCTATCATCATGTGCCCGGTCGACGACACGGGGAGGAACTCCGTCAGCCCCTCCACGATGGCGATGAGGATAGTCTGCAGTGTGCTCAAGTCTTCCATGCCTGCTTACTCCTCCGTTGTTTTAGGCTTACGCAGCACGGCGTAAATCATCGACAAGAAGCCGATGAGGCAAACCACCGGCGCTACCTTGATTCTGCGTACGCTGAAAATGTCGGGCTGAAAAGCCGTCTCCGACGATGCGGGTCCCGTCATCAGCAGGAAGCCGATGATGACCACTGCCATCCCGATGCCCAAAAGGATAAAGTTCACTTTATCGAAGGCAAATTGTTGTTTGTCTGTTGTCATAACTGAAACATTATATATAATATAAGGCATTGGCCTTCATCTTCAAGTACTTGTTCATGGAGACGTAGGCGCATAGCCAAGTGATTACGATGCCAAACAGCAGCACGCTGCCGCACACCACCATCATCACCCCGGGGGTGATGACGTTCAGCAGCTCCGCTTCGTAGCTCACCGCCCAGTAGGCCGCCCCTATCAGCAGGGCGTCGGCCACGGCGGCCGCTACCACGCCGCTCCATACGTTCTTCCGCAGGAAGGGCCGGCGGATGAACCGCCAGCTGGCCCCCACCAGTTTCATGGTGTGGATGAGGAAGCGCTGGGAGTAGATAGCCAGCCGGATGGTGTTGTTGATAAGCGCGAAGGAGATGAACGTGAGCAGCACGGCCAGCGCCAGCAGCGCCAGGCTGATGTTGCGTATGTTGTCGTTCACGGCGTCTACCAGCTCTTTGCGGTAGAGCACGTCTTGTATGTTGCTGTTCTGCCGCACTTGCTTCTCTATGCGGGCGATGCTGTCGGAGTTGGCGTAGTCCGAGTGCAGCTTCACCTCGAGCGAGGCGGTGAAGGGGTTGTAGCCCAGGAACTCCTGAGGGTCGGTGCCCATTGCCTCGGTCTGTTCTTTCAGTGCTTGTTTCTTGGAGATGTATTCCGACTCCTTCACGAAGGGTTCGGCGTTGAGTTTCTTCTGCAGCTTGAGGATGTCGGCCTCCTTCATGTCGTCGCTCAGCAGGATGGAGAAGCTGATGTTCTCGCGTACGTAGACGGAGAGGTTGTGTGCCGTGAGCACGAAAAAGACGACCAGCCCCAACAGTAGCAACACCAAGGTGGTGCTTACGCTGGAGGTGACGAACTGCATGTCGAGCAGGGAGCCTGCCTTATGTTTGCCTGTCTTTCCCATCTGGCGCCTATCCTTTCTTCCTGAAGACGTAAATCATCGAACTGCTACGCTCCTTCTGCCTTAACGCGCTGAACCATGCTAATGTTCCGGCATACAGCCCCTTGGCGAACGAGAGGGAGCTGCCGCGGTGCTTCTCGCTGAGCATGGACACGTAGAAGGCGTCGAAGGGCATGGGGTGGCGGGCGGTCATCACGAAGCCATGCTGGGCCGCCAGCTGGTGGATGGTGTCGGGGGTGAAGTGCCACAAGTGGCGGGGCACGTCGTAGGCCGCCCAGTAGGCGCCGTAGCGTTGCGCGTCGTAGGAGGAGCCGTTGGGTACGGCCACGATGAGCCGCCCTTTTTTGTCCAGCATCTTGCCTATCCGCTCCCAGGTGCCGTTCAGGTCCTCCAGGTGCTCCATCACGTGCCACAGGGTGATGACGTCGAAGCTCTCGGGAGCGAAGCCTGCCAGCGCCGTCTCGGGCTTCACCGCCAGTTCGAAGTGCTCCCGGGCGAAGGCGCGTGCCTGTTCGCTCTTCTCCACCGCCTTCACCTGCCATCCGCGGCGTGCCATGGCGTAGGCGAAGTAGCCGGTGCCGGTGCCTATGTCGAGCAGGCGCCCCGTCTTGCGGTGTGCCTCACGGGCCACGAGCCGGGCCTTCCGGCCCAGCATATACGAACGTACGATGTGGTAGATGAAATTCATCGCGCCTTGGCGCGTATCGGTGTGCGAGATATAGTCGGGCGAGGCGTAGTAACGCCCCATTTCAGCTTCCGCGGGTGCTCCCTGCGTGAACATAAAGCCGCATTGCTCGCACGCGCAGAGTTCAAACTGCTCGCCCGAAGCGTAAAAGTCCGTGCAGGTCATAACGTGTCTCAACCGTGTGCCGCCACACAGCGGGCAGGCGTCTATATCGAGTCTTTCCATCCAAGTACTTAGTCTGATAAAGTGTCGCCTCTAACGTAGGGAGACACTACACCTAAATTTGGTGCAAAGAAAGGAATAAAATGTGAAATAGCGGGGTCCCGTTAAGGGTTTTTAATATAAAAGCACGGGGAAGCCCGCCAAGCGGCAGGTTCCCGCACTCTCATCGCCCAAAATAATCGGTACAAACCCCGCAATCTGTGGCGAATGTTTGGAGAGCGTTGGCATTATCGCTACATTTGTGCCAATTTCAAAGAAGAACAACGAATAGATGAGACCATCGATGTATATCAACGCAAAGGGACAACTGATAGACCTGGCCAAGCCGCAGGTCATGGGCATCCTCAACGTCACCCCCGACTCGTTCTATGCCGGAAGCCGGATGCAGACAGAGCAGGAGATTGCCGCCCGCGCCAAGCAAATCCTAGACGAAGGGGCGAGTATCATAGACATAGGCGCCTACTCCTCGCGCCCCAACGCCGAGCACATCACCCCCGAGGAAGAGATGCGCCGGCTACGTACCGGGCTGGAGATAGTGAACCGCGACTTCCCCCACGCCATCGTCTCGGTCGACACCTTCCGAGCCGACGTGGCCCGGCAATGCGTGGAGGAGTATGGCGTGGCCCTCATCAACGACATCGCCGGAGGGGAGATGGACGAGCGGATGTTCGCCACCGTGGCCGAGCTGGGCGTACCCTATATCCTCATGCATATCCAGGGAACCCCTCAGGACATGCAGGAAGCGCCCCACTACGACAACCTCCTGCGGGAGGTCTTCCTCTATTTCGCCCGCAAGGTGCAGCAACTCCGCGACCTGGGCGCCAAGGACATCATCCTCGACCCCGGCTTCGGCTTCGGCAAGACACTGGAGCACAACTACGAGCTGCTGGCCCACCTCGAGGAGTTCAGCCTCTTCGAGCTGCCCCTGCTGGTGGGCGTGTCGCGCAAGTCGATGGTGTACAAGCTCCTGGGCAGCACCCCCGCGGAGGCCCTCAACGGCACCACCGTGCTCCATACCTTGGCGCTGACGAAGGGGGCCAACCTGCTGCGGGTGCACGATGTGCGCCAAGCGGTAGAGGCCGTCCGCATCGTCGAGAAACTAAAAGAATCAGTATCCCCCCTTATCCACACCCCACACACCCATGAACCTGTTTTTTGACTTTGGCGTAAAGGACTTTATCGACATCCTGCTGGTGGCCCTCCTGCTGTACTACACGTACAGGCTGATGAAAGCCTCCGGCTCCATCAAGGTGTTCACCGGCATCCTGGTGTTTATCCTCATCTGGCTGCTGGTGACGCGCGTGCTGGAGATGCGCCTGTTGGGGTCCATCTTCGACACGCTGATGAACGTGGGCGTCATCGCCCTCATCGTCCTTTTCCAGGACGAGATCCGGCGCTTCCTGCTCACGCTCGGGTCGCAGCGGCGCATCCGGGCGCTGGCCCACTTCTTCCGAGGCTCCAAGAAGGAAGACCTCGGACACGCCGACATCATGCCGGTGGTGATGGCCTGCCTGAGCATGGGCAAGCAGAAGGTGGGGGCGCTCATCGTCATAGAGCACAACGTGCCGCTGGACGAGATTGTCCGCACGGGCGACGAGATAGACGCGCTCATCAACCAACGCCTCATCGAGAACATCTTCTTCAAGAACAGCCCGCTACACGACGGTGCCATGGTCATCAGCAAGAACCGCATCAAGGCGGCCGGCTGCATCCTACCCGTGTCGCACGACCTCAACATACCCAAGGAGTTGGGCCTGCGCCATCGTGCCGCCATGGGCATCTCACAGCAGAGCGACGCGCATGCCATCATCGTCTCCGAGGAGACCGGCGCCATCTCCGTGGCCTACAACGGGCAGTTCCACCTCCGCCTGAGCGCCGAGGAGCTGGAGAGCCTGCTGGCAAAGGAGTATTAGCGAATGATTATCTGCCATCGTGCCACTAAGCTGTCTCAGCCAAAGGTGGCCTGAAAGGCCCAAGGTGGCTGGAAGCCTCTGCCTCGGGCGGCCAACCTATTGTCTCATCTTTCCCACCATGCTGGGAAGAAAGTCCCACCGCCTTGGGGAAGAAAGTCCCACCGCCTTGGGAAAGAAAGTCCCACCGCCTTGGGAAGAAAGTCCCACCGCCTTGGGAAAAAAAGTCCCAGCACCTTGGGAAAAAAGTCCCAACGAATGGGACAAACGGTTTGCTTAGGGAGAAGAACCGTTGGTTCGCCTGAAAGCTGGTGCTGTATCATAAGTCTGTACGGGTAACACCGGAGGCGTTGTATCTTGCTAACCCCCGGTGCAATCGGGGGTATATGGTGGCTTAAATCCTGCAACCCCGAATGGGGTTGAATAGCCGATGGTAAGGGAGTTCGACCCGCTGTTCCTGTTATTTTTCACGTTTCTTTTGGTCTCGACGGATTCTTTCGTACTTTTGCGGCGTCCTAAATAAGATGAAAGAACCTACACGCAAGGCTGTCTCACTGAAAATAGGCAAGAGATGTTTAATTTTAAAAGTAGATTTATGAAAGACGACTACCACAAGCGGGGATGCCAAGGAACTCCCCCCAACCAACGAACTTTCCTCCTTAGGGTCCTGTTGGCCCTGCTGGTATTCTTACCACTTACCCATCCGACGCTCGCCCAGAACGAGCAAGTAGCAGGCACCGTCGTGGACCAGACGGGGATGCCGGTCATCGGTGCGAGCGTACGGCTCGAGAACTCCCAAAGCATAGGGACCATCACCGACATGGACGGGCACTTCCGCCTCTCGGGATTGCCGGCCAAAGGGTCCCTCACGGTGAGCTACATCGGCTACCAGACACAACGCGTGGCCTACCAGGCCGGACGGACGCTCCAAGTCACCTTGCAGGAAGACAGCAAGGCACTGGACGAGGTGGTGGTAGTGGGCTATGGCACGCAGAAGAAGGCCAACCTGACCGGCGCCGTGGCGCAGACCGACGACAAGTTCCTGCAGAGCCGTCCGGTGGCCTCCATCGGTACGGCACTGGAAGGGGTGATGCCGGGCGTGAACATCCAGCCCACCAGCGGAAACCCTAACTCGGACATCAGCATCAACGTGCGCGGCATCACCTCCGTCAATGGCGGCAGCCCGCTGGTGCTCGTCGATGGCGTGGAGTCCAGCCTGAAGTTGCTCAACCCCAACGATATCGCCACCATCTCCGTGCTGAAAGACGCGGCATCGGCCGCGGTGTATGGCGTGAAGGGAGCCTTTGGCGTGGTGCTCGTCACCACCAAGAACGGGCAGGCCGGCAAGAAGCTCACCGTGAACTACAACGGCAACTACGCCTGGGCAGCCCCCACGGTGATGCCCGAGTGGGTGAAGAACAGCTACGACCACGTGACCTTCGTCAACCAAGGGATGGTGAACAGCGGCAGCGCCGACTACTCCGTCTTCTCCAAAGAGGTGGTGGACGGCATCAAGGCCAAGCTCGACAACCCCTCGCTGCCCAACTATATATTCGACTCCAACGGGCAGTACCAGCCGGTGGGGTACACCAACTGGCAGGACTACCTCGTGCGCGACTGGACACCCCGGCAGACGCATAACTTCAGCGTGACGGGCGGTAGCGAGACGACCAACTTCTACGCCTCCGTGTCCTACCAGCACCAGGAGGGCATGGAGAGCATCAACCCCGACAAGTACAACCGCTGGAACTCCATGCTGAAGGTGGAGAACAAGTCGCTGAAGTGGGCTACCCTCAACCTCAAGGCGGCCTACAACACCTCTACCTACGATGAGCCGACGAAGTACAAGGAGACGTTCTGGCATGCGCTCATCTTCTCGCAGCCCACCAAGGGAGGGCAGTGGCTGGGCGACCCCGCCCACCCCGAGCTGGATGGCTTCATCGGCGACTGGTTCTACGACCAGAACCAGGAGTACCTGTTGCGCTACGGCGGCCGCAAGGTGAGCCGGCAGCACGAGATAGTGCTTACTCCCGCGGTCGACATCACCCCGCTGAAGGGCTGGCGCATACACGTGGACTACAACTACCGGAGGGTCTTCAGCCGCGACACCACCAACAAGAAGCGCTTAGACAACGCCATCAAGGGCAACAAGGGCACCGGCCTCATACTGGCACCCACCGGCGACTGGGGTGCGGACTCGTACAGCTTGGCACAGTCGGAGCGCGACTACTACTCCTTCAACGCCTATACCACCTACGAGCGGCGCATCGCCGACGCGCACTTCCTCAAAGGCCAGGTGGGCTTCAACCAGGAGCTGACGCAATATACCTACTACACCGCCTCGGTGCAGAACCTCATCAACCCCGACAAGCCGTCGCTGAGCCTCGCCTCGGGCACCACCAGCGTGACGCAGCCCAACAACAACAACTACGAGGAGGCCTTGAGGGGCGCCTTCTTCCACGTGGAGTACAACTATAAGGAGCGCTACCTGGCCGAGGTGAACGGGCGCTACGACCTCAGCTCGCGCTTCCCCCGCGGCAACCGAAGCGTGTTCGCCCCGTCGGCTTCGGTAGGATGGCGCCTCTCCGAGGAGCCGTTCATGAAGTTCGCCCGCGGCGTGGTGGACAACCTGAAGCTGCGCGCCAACTACGGCGTGCTGGGCAACCAGCTCATCAGCGGACTGGGATACTACCCCTCCTACGAGATACTGAACAACGGGGTGACCACGCCTTACTACCCCTTTGGCGGAAGCTCTACCAATACCTATATACAAGCGCCCAGCCGGATGCTCACCGCCAACCTCACCTGGGAGAAGGTGGCTACCATCAACGGCGGTTTCGACCTCACCCTCTTCCGCCAACGGCTCGACCTCTCGCTGGATGTGTACCGACGCAACACTACCGACATGCTGGTGCAACGCAAGGACCTGCCCGGACTCATCGGCACAGGCTCGCCCTACACCAACGGAGGCTCGCTCAAGACCGTAGGATGGGAGCTGAACGTAGGGTGGCAGGACCGTGTGGGCAAGGACTTCTCCTACGGCGTGAAGTTCAACCTGGCCGACGCGCAGTCCACCATCACCAAGTGGTACGGCAACCCCAACACCGTGAAGGCCGGGGCCGACGACGGGAGCACCTACTACGTGGGCAAGAAGGTGGGTGAGATATGGGGATACGTCACCGACGGATTCATCAGCACCCAAGAAGACCTCGACTGGGCCAACGGCAAAGGGCAGTCCTACATCGCCAACGGTGGCTGGAAGATGGGCGACATCAAGTACAAGGACCTCGACGGGAGCGGCGACATCAACAAGGGTGCCTCCAAGCTCGACGACCATGGCGACATGAAGGTGATAGGCAACACCACCCCGCGATTCATGTATGGCATCGCCGCCAACGCCGAGTACAAGGGCGTCTACCTCAATGTCTTCTTCCAAGGCATCGGCAAGCGCAACTTCTGGCCCAGCGCGCAGGACTTCTGGCCGCTGGCCACCCAGTACTACGTCACCCAGCAACGCTTCCTCACCGACACCTGGAACCCCCAGTTGACCGCCGAGGAGAACCTGGCACACAACCCCTACTTCCCCCTCACCCGACGGGGCAACTCATCGGGCGGCGCACGCAACGAGCAGGCACAGACCAAGTACATGCAGGATGCCTCTTTCCTACGCCTGAAGACACTCACCGTGGGCTACAACCTGCCCGAAAGCTGGATACGCAAGGTCTACCTCACCAAGGCACAAATCTACCTCAGCGGCGAGAACCTCTGGACCCTCTCGCACCTGCACGCACCCATCGACCCGCAGACCGCCGGCTCGAGCGACACCACCTGGAACAAGCAGGCACAGACGGGAGCGCTGGGATACCCCTACCAAAAGGTGATTTCACTCGGAGTAAACGTAACTTTTTAATGGACTGATATGAAAGCAATCAATATACTGAAGAATATACTGCTGGGAGCCGTCGCCTGCATGGCTGCCACCGCCTGCGACGACAGCTTCCTCGACCGCTCGCCGTCGGCCGGACTTAACAACGCCGACTACTGGAAGGCCGAGGCCGACCTGAAGGCATACACCAACGGCATCTATAACTACGTGGGGCAAAAGTACAACTACGCCCCCTACTTCAGCGGCAACGCCACCACCTCGTACTCCAAGAGCAACAGCTTCTTCTGCTTCGAGGCGGCATCGGACAACCTCGCCTCTACCGACGCCAACCTGAAGACATGGGCCGACCTCGGCGCCGGCAAGGAGGGTATCGATGCCTCCAAGTGCTTCTACGGCCACTGGAACTGGGAGATCCTGTACCAGTGCAACTACTTCCTGGCCAACTACAACCGTGCTACCGGCGTGGCGCAGGCCCGTCGCGACTGGTACGCCGGCGAGGCTTACTTCTGGCGCGCCTGGTTCTACTTCGACAAGGTGAAGGAGTATGGACGGGTGCCCTTAGTCACCGCCCCGCTCGACGTGGATTCCAAAGTGCTCTTCAGCAGGCAGGATAGTCGGGAGAAGGTGATGGCCCAGGTATTGTCCGACATCGACAGCGCCGCCATCTGCCTCCCCACCCGCGAGGAGTGGATAGCCGCCAACGGCGCCAACAAGGACCGCCTGAACAAGTACACGGCCTATACGCTGAAGGCACGCATCTGCCTCTACGAGGGCACGTGGCGGAAGTATCACAAGGACGATAACCTCGACGATGCCAACGCCACCGCCGACGTGGACACGTGGCTCACCGCCGCCGCCGATGCCGCACAGAAGGTGATGGACTCGGGCAAGTACCGGGTGTACAACACCGGCAACCCCGCCTCGGACTACCGTGCGCTCTTCACCAATACCAACCTGAGCGACAACGCCAACCCCGAGGTCATCCTGCCCCGCCTGTACGTGGACGACAATACCAACGGCGGCCACTCCTTCTCGGCCAACCTCTATGGCGGCACGCAGCTCTACGCCTCGCCCACGCAGGACTTTGTGGAGGACTTCCTCTGGAGCGACGGGCAGCCCACGGCGCTCACCACCCTGCCACACGACGATGCCAACGTGGAGGACATCTTCAAGAACCGCGACGCACGCCTGTCGCAGACCATCATGAACCCCACGGCGGACAACGCAAAGGCGATGTTCGATATCTCCGCCCCCGAGAAGTCGTTCCCCCGCCTGGACGGCATGGGTACTCCCCGTTCGCTCACCGGTTACTACTACATCAAGAACTTCAACCCCGCCGAGAAGTCAAAGCAAGGTGCCAGCGAAATCACGGACTTCCCCATCCTTCGCTATGCCGAGGTGCTGCTCTCTTACGCTGAGGCCAAGGCAGAGCTGAACACGCTGACACAGGAAGACCTCGACAAGTCCATCAACCTGCTACGCGACCGTGCCGGGGTGGCCCATCTGGACATCACCAACGTGCCGGTAGACCCTAAGTACACGGGTACGGGCATCGACCCCCTCTTGGTCGAGATTCGTCGGGAACGCCGCATCGAGCTTTCGTTCGAGAGCACCCGCTACGACGACCTGATGCGTTGGAAACAAGGCAACCGCCTGACCAAACAGGTGCTGGGCATGCGTGTCGTCCCCTCCGACTTTGAGGCCGGTGGGCGTTACGAGAAAGCGAAAGTGAAGTTCTACCAGGACCCTGTCACCGGCCGCTCTTACATCGACGCCTATGCCGGCAACGAGCTGAAGAACCGCACGTTCGATGAAAACAAGAACTACCTCCACCCCATAGGTACGGGAACCATCGCCACCTCCCTGGACAACCTGCTGCAAACGCCGGGCTGGAGCCTGTAGGTAGCATGCACTAAAGGCTGCGCCCTGAAAGGGCAGCATAATGGAATATTACCGTTATGCTGCCCTTTATGCTTTCAGCCACTTTGGGCCTTTCAGGCCTTCCTGTTATAAGACGACAATATGCTCCCCTAACTTCCATTTTATGGCCTAATAATCATGTCGCAGTTTGCAACGCTACCTTTAGTTATTCTTTCTTGTCCGGCCCCCAATTTTGGCCTCCCCCTCCACAAACAGGGGCGAACCTGCGCTTACTTCGCCCGTTTTATGCTATCTTTGCAACCTTAACGCATAGTTATCGTCACGCAATGAAAGAATTCCTGCAACTGATGCGACGCTTCGTGTCGCCCTACAAGAGGTATATCGGCTGGGCTGTGGTGCTCAACATCCTGTCGGCCGTCTTCAACGTATTCTCCTTCACCCTGCTGATACCCATCCTCAACATCTTGTTCAAGACGGGCGACCAGGAGGTGTATCACTTCATGGAGTGGGGGAGCGGCGACTTCGGAGATGTAGTGGAAAACAACTTCTACTATTTCTTTTCGGACATGATCAATACGAACGGCCCCGTGAAGACCTTGATCTGCTTGGGAGCTTTCATGATTGTGATTACCCTCCTCAAGACAGGTTGCTACTTCGCCTCCTCGGCCGTGATGGTGCCCCTGCGCACCGGCGTGGCCCGCGACATCCGTGTGAGCGTCTATACCAAGGTGACCCGGCTTCCGTTGGCTTTCTTCTCGGAGGAGCGGAAGGGCGATATCATTGCCCGCATGAGTGGCGACGTGAGTGAGGTGGAGAACTCCGTCACCAGCTCACTGGACATGCTGCTGAAAAACCCCATCCTGATCATCGTCTACTTCAGTACACTGATTGCCACCAGCTGGCAACTCACCCTGTTCACCCTCATCGTGTTGCCCGGCATGGGTTGGATTATGGGGAAGGTGGGCCGAAAGCTGAAACGTCAGTCGCTGGAGTCGCAGGCAAAGTGGAGTGACACCATGTCGCAACTTGAGGAGACGCTCGGCGGCCTGCGCATCATCAAGGCCTTTATTGCCGAGGAGAAGATGGTGAAACGCTTCGCACGGTGTAGTGATGAGCTACGCACGCTCTCCAGCCGGGTCGCCATTCGGCAGTCGATGGCACATCCCATGAGTGAGTTTCTGGGTACCATCCTCATCGTCATCGTACTCTGGTTTGGCGGAGCGCTAATACTGGGGCAGAACTCCGCCCTTAGCGCGTCTATCTTCATGTTCTACATGACGATTCTCTATGCCATCATCAACCCCTTGAAGGACTTCGCCAAGGCGAGCTACAACATCCCCAAGGGGCTGGCCTCGATGGAGCGGGTGGACAAGATACTCAAGGCCGAGAATAACATCCGCGAGATAGCCCACCCCAAGGCGCTGACGGGCCTGGAGGAGAAGGTGGAGTTCCGCGACGTCTCCTTCAGCTACGACGGCGAGCGTGAGGTGCTGAAGCATATCAACCTGACGGTGCCCAAAGGAAAGACCGTGGCGCTGGTGGGACAGTCCGGCTCGGGCAAGTCCACCCTGGTGGACCTGCTGCCCCGCTACCACGACGTGACGGGCGGCAGCATCACCATCGACGGCACCGACATCCGCGAGGTGCGCGTGGCGGACCTCCGCAGCCTGATAGGCAACGTCAACCAGGAGGCCATCCTCTTCAACGACACGTTCTTCAACAACATCGCCTTCGGCGTGGAGAACGCCACCATGGAGCAGGTGGTGGAGGCCGCCAAGATAGCCAACGCCCACGACTTCATCCAGGAGTGGCCCGACGGCTACCACACCAACATCGGCGACCGGGGCGGTAAGCTCTCGGGCGGACAACGGCAACGTGTGAGCATCGCCCGCGCCATCCTCAAGAACCCCCCCATCCTGATACTCGACGAGGCCACCTCGGCGCTCGACACCGAGTCGGAGCACCTGGTGCAGGAGGCGCTGGACCGGCTGATGAAGACCCGCACCACCATCGCCATCGCCCACCGGCTCTCCACCATCAAGAACGCCGACGAGATTTGCGTGCTCTACGAGGGGCAGATCGTGGAGCGTGGCCGCCACGAGGAGCTGATAGCCCTGGACGGGTACTACAAACGGCTGAACGACATGCAGCAGCTCTGACGCGCCACACGTACACCTTATAGATAATAGGATAAAAACAACAGCCTCATGATATTGCTAAGCTTTGATACCGAAGAGTTCGACGTGCCGCGCGAGCACGGGGTGGAGTTCCCGCTGGAAGCGGCGATGGAAGTCTCCATCTACGGCACCCTGCGCATCCTGGACTGCCTGCTGGTGAACGACGTGCGGGCCACCTTCTTCTGTACCACCAACTTTGCCGAGAACGCCCCCGAGGTGATGCGCCGCATCGTGGCCGAGGGGCACGAGGTGGCCGCCCATGGTTGCGACCACTGGAAGCCGCAAGCCTCCGACGTGGCCCGCTCGCGGGAGGTGCTCAGGCAGCTCACCGGCCAGCCGGTGGAGGGGTACCGACAGCCCCGCATGTTCCCCGTGTCCGACACCGACATCCGGCAGGCAGGCTACCTCTACAACTCCTCGCTCAACCCCGCCTTCATCCCCGGCCGGTACATGCACCTCAACATGCCCCGCACCTGCTTCGTGCGCGACGGCGTGGTGCAGATCCCCGCCTCGGTGACACCCTGGCTGCGCTTCCCCCTCTTCTGGCTCTCCTGCCACAACCTGCCGCAGAGGCTCTACCGGGCGCTGGCACGGTGGACGTGGAGGCACGACGGATACTTCAACACCTACTTCCACCCCTGGGAGTTCTACCCGCTGGGCGAGCACCCGGAGTTCAAGATGCCCTTCATCATCCGCAACCACGCGGGGAAGGGGATGGAAGAGCGGCTGGCCGCCCTCATACAGATGTTCCGGGTCGAGGGAGCCACCTTTGGCACCTACTCCGAACTGGCCCGGCTCCAGAAGGAAGAACTCTCTAAAAACGAAAGACAAGAATGATAAGGCTCGCTATCATATCGCCCTGCTACAATGAAGAAGCGGTGCTGGAGTGGTCGGCCGCCCGCCTCACCGGCCTGCTCGGCGAGCTGGCGCAGAAGGGGAAGGTGACGCCGGACAGCTTTGTGCTCTACGTCAACGACGGCAGCACGGACCACACGTGGCAGCTCATCCGCCAGCTGCACGGCACCCACCCACAAGTGAAAGGGGTGAACCTGGCCCGCAACACCGGCCACCAGAATGCCATCATGGCCGGGATGATGACCGCCCGGGAGTGGTGTGACGGCCTCATCACCATCGACGCCGACCTGCAAGACGACCTCTCTGCCATTGAGGCGATGGTGGACGCCTATGCCGACGGATACGATGTGGTGTACGGCGTGAAGGTATCGCGCCAAGCCGACCCGCGGCTGAAGCGCCTCTCGGCCAAGGCCTTCTACAAGTTGCAGCAGCGCATGGGGATAGAGGCCGTGTACAACCATGCCGACTTCCGCTTCCTGAGCCGGCGGGTACTGGGCCAGCTGGCCCGCTACGGCGAGCGCAACCTCTACCTGCGGGGCATCATCCCCCAGCTGGGGTTCCCCTCTACCACGGTCGACGACGTGATAAGCCCCCGCACGGCGGGCCACTCCAAATATACGTTGCGCCGGATGCTCAGCCTGGCGCTCGACGGCATCACCTCCTTCTCCGTCAAGCCCATCTATGGCATCCTCTACATGGGGGCCATCTTCCTTTGCATCAGCGTGCTGATAGGCGTGTATGTGGTCCACGCCCTGATAACCGGCACGGCCGAGCACGGCTGGGCCTCCCTGATGCTCTCCATCTGGTTTGTGGGGGGCATCATCCTGCTGTCGGTAGGCGGGGTCGGGCTGTACATCGGCAAGATATATAAAGAGGTGAAACACCGGCCACTCTATAGCGTAGAAGATATACTGGGAGATGAAAAGCACGCTCGTTCCTAAGCTCGAGGCGCGGCTCAGCCGTGCCTGCCCCGACTGGCGCGAACGGCTGGGGCAGTTCGTGCGCTTCGGCATCGTGGGCCTCACGGCATCGGCCATCCACTACGGCGTGTACTGCCTGGCGCTGCTGGTGATGGGAGCTACCCTCTCGTTCACGGCGGGCTATGCAGTAGCGCTCGTCTGCAACTACTACCTCACCACCTTCTTCACCTTCCGCTCCCGGCCCTCCTCCAAGAACGCCGCCGGGTTCGGCCTGAGCCACCTGGTCAACTACCTGCTGGAGGTGGGGTTGCTCAACCTCTTCCTCTGGATAGGCGTCGGCAGGTTCCTGGCACCCATCGTGGTGCTGGTGGTGGTGGTACCCATCAACTTCCTCCTGCTTCACTTCGTCTACACCCATACGTACAAAAACCGTAAAGCATGAAACGTTTTCTCCACCTCCTCGCTTACCTCTTCATCGTACACCTCTCGGCCCTGCTGGTTACCACCCTGTTCCGGCTTGCCCTGTTTGCCTCCTCGCACCACCAGCTCTCCGCCGAGGCGCTCTCGCGCCCCAGCCTGTCGGGGCTGGCCCTGCTGCACGGCGTTTGGTTCGACAACGTCATCGGGTGCTACATCCTCCTGCCGGCGCTGGTAGCCGTGGTGGCGTGTGCCCTCTGCGACTATAGCGGCAAGGCGCTGTTCCGCTCCTGCACGGTCTATTTCAGCGTGCTCTATGGGTGTGTGTTCGCCATCAGCGCGGCGGACATCCCCTACTTCGGCTACTTCTTCAGGCATCTCAACTCCGGTATCTTCGAGTGGTTCGGCTATGCCGGCACCACGGTGGGGATGATTACCGGCGAGCGGTCGTACTGGCTCTACATCGGCCTGTTCCTGCTCGTGCTGGCGGGTTTCGTCTATTGGGTCCGGCAGGTAGGGAAACGCTTCCGCCTGCTCACCGCCCGTATCGCTGCCGCGCCCACCCTCCTGGAGCGTGGCGGGCAAGCCTTGGCAGGCGCCTGCCTCATTGGCCTCTGCCTCTTTGGCATCCGCGGACGCACGGGCTACAACCCCATCAAGGTGAGCGCCGCCTACTTCTGCCACGACGCCTTCCTCAACCAGCTGGGGGTCAGCCCCACCTTCAACCTCCTGACCAGCGTGCTGGACGACCTCCGCCCGGAGAACAAACAACTGCACCTGATGGACGAACAGGAGGCGCTACGCAATGCCCAAGCCTACCTGCACCGTTCGGGCGAGGCCTCCGTCTCCCCCCTGGCCATCCACCGTGCCGCCCACCGCGACACCACCGGCATAGCGGCCCGGCGGCCCAACGTGGTGCTCATCATGATGGAGTCCATGTCGGCCAGCTTCATGCAACGCTTCGGCCAGCGGCAACGGCTCACGCCTTTCCTCGACAGCCTCTACACCCGCTCGCTCAGCTTCAGCCGCTTCTACTCGGCAGGCATCCATACCAACCATGGGCTGTACGCCACGCACTACTCCTTCCCCGCCATGATGAAGCGCAACCTGATGAAGGGCACGGTGATACCCCACTATTCGGGGCTGCCCACCGTGCTGAAGCAGCATGGCTACCACACCCTCTTCTTCATGACGCACGAGGGGCAGTACGACAACATGAACGCCTTCTTCCGTACCAACGGCTTCGACGAGGTCTACTCCCAGGAGGACTACCCGCGCGAGAAGGTGGTGAACAGCTTCGGCGTGCAGGACGACTTCCTCTACCAGTACGCCCTCCCCGTGCTGAACCGCCAGGCGGCATCGGGGCAGCCTTTCTTTGCCACGCTGCTCTCCATCAGCAACCATCCGCCTTATGTCATCCCGCCCTACTTCCACCCTACCACCTCCCAGCCCGAGACGCAGATTGTAGAATATGCCGACTGGGCCGTGCGGCAGTTCTTCGCCGAGGCACGGAAGCAGCCTTGGTTTGCCAATACCATCTTCGTGCTGGAGGGCGACCACGGCAAGCTGGTGGGCGACGCGGAGTGCGAGCTGCCACAGTCCTACAACCACATCCCGCTGATGATATACGCCCCCGAGATAATTGCCCCCGAGGAGAAAGAGTGCTTTGCCGGACAAATAGACATACAGCCCACCCTCCTCGGGCTGCTCGACCTGGACTATACGCAGAACAACTTCGGCATCGACCTGCTGCGTGAACAACGCCCCTGCATCTTCTATACGGCCGACAACCTCATCGCCGCGCGCGACGCCACCAAGCTCTTCCTCTACAACCCCGAGACGGGACAGGAGTTCTGCTACCGCATCGCCCCCGACGGGAAGCTCACCCACACCACTCCCGACAAGAGCTTCCTGCCTCTGAAAACCTATAGCTTCTCCATGCTTCAGTCGGCCGAGTACTTGGTAAAGCATGGCGAAACGACAGCCAGCGCCACATAGCGGCTAAAGTAAGAAACATAGTTAAAAAACATGTTGCGAAGGCACAACCGACGTAAATTTATGGTACTTTTGCAGCCGAAAACTCTATCGACGGAAAGAGTTTTCGGCTTTCCTGCCTTAAACCTGCTGCTCTGAACGAACAAAACGCCCTAACTAAGTGTAACATTAAAAAAGAACATATATTAATAAGGTATGAGAAGTAGATTTGTTTCAATCGCATTTTGCTTAGCCCTCCTGTCCGCCTGTGGCAACAAGGGCAATGACACCGGAAAAGTGCCCGAATACGCGGTACAAGAGTTGCAGCAGACCACTGCGCACCTGACGACATCCTATCCCGCCAGCATCAAAGGTAAACAAGATGTGGAGATACGCCCTCAGGTATCAGGGTTTATCACCAAGCTATGTGTAGACGAAGGCGCTACCGTACGTAAGGGCCAGTTGCTGTTCCTCATCGACCCCACCCAGTACGAGGCAGCCGTCCGCACTGCCAAGGCAGCCGTCGAGACCGCCAAGGCAGCGTTGAGTACCCAGCAGATTACGTTGGACAACAAACGGGCGCTGAACCAGAAGCAGATTATCAGCGACTACGACCTCTCCATGGCCGAGAACACCTACGCACAGGCCAAGGCACAGCTGGCACAGGCACAAGCGCAGCTGGTGGCCGCCAACCAGAACCTTTCGTTCACCGAGGTACGTAGCCCGTCGGATGGTGTCATCAACGACATCCCCTACCGTATCGGTGCCTTGGTAAGCCCCAGCATCGCTACGCCGATGACCACCGTCTCGGATATGTCCGAGGAGGTGTACGTCTACTTCTCCATGACTGAGAAAGACTTGCTGGCCATGACCCGCGAGGGTGGCACGCTGGCCGAAGAAGTGGCTAAGATGCCGGCTGTGAAGCTGCAACTGAGCGACGGGAGCATGTACCAGGAAGAGGGTAAGATTGATGCCGTGACGGGAGTCATCGACCAGTCGACCGGCTCGGTAAGCATGCGCGCCATCTTCCCCAACAAGCAACATGTGCTGCGTAGCGGCGGTAGCGGCAACGTGATGATACCGTTCGACATGAAAGATGTCATCAGCCTGCCCCAAGAGGCCACCACGGAGATACAGGACAAGAAGTTCGTGTATGTGCTGCAGCCCGACAATACGGTGAAGTTTACCGAGATAAGCATCTACAACCTCGACAATGGCAAGGTTTACTTGGTCACCTCCGGCGTGAAGGCGGGCGAGAAGATTGTGGTAGAGGGCGTACAGACCCTGAAAGACGGGGAGAAGATAAGCCCCATCACCCCTGCCCAGAAAGAGGCCATTTACCAGCAGAACCTGAAAGATCAGCACGACGGCAACCTCGCCACTGCTTTCAACTAATCAAAACAGGAGATTCCTATGAACTTAGATAGATTTATTAAGCGCCCGGTGCTATCAACGGTGATTTCCATCCTGATAGTCATCCTGGGAGGCATCGGTCTGGCTACGCTTCCCATCACCCAGTATCCGGACATCGCGCCTCCTACCGTCTCGGTAAGGGCGACCTACACGGGCGCCAGCGCCGCCACGGTGCTCAATTCCGTCATCGCCCCGCTGGAGGACCAGATAAACGGTGTGGAGAACATGATGTACATGTCGTCCAGCGCCTCCAACACCGGCTCGGGTGAGATTGATATTTACTTCAAACAGGGTACCGACCCCGACATGGCCTCCGTCAACGTACAGAACCGTGTGACCATGGCGCAAGGCTTGCTGCCTGCCGAGGTCACCAAGGTCGGCGTGACGACCCGTAAGCGGCAAACCTCCATCCTCATCGTCTTCTCGCTTTACGACGAGAGCGATACGTACAGCGACGCATTCATCGAGAACTACGCCAAAATCAACCTCATCCCACAGGTGCAGCGTGTGCAGGGCGTGGGTGATGCCAACGTGCTGGGAGCCGACTACTCCATGCGTATCTGGCTCAACCCCGCCATCATGGCGCAGTACAAGCTGGTGCCCGGCGACGTGACCAACGCACTGGCCGAGCAGAACGTAGAGGCCGCCCCCGGCCAGTTCGGCGAGCGTAGCGAGCAGACCTTCCAGTACACCATCCGCTACAAAGGACGTCTGCAAACTCCCGAGGAGTTCGAGAACATCGTCATCAAGTCCTTGCCCGACGGCGAGGTGCTGCGCCTCAAAGACGTGGCCACGGTGAAGCTCGACCGACTGATGTATAGCTTCGCCAACCAGACCAACGGACACAAGGGCGTGACCTGCCTGGTGTACCAGATGGCCGGCACCAACGCCACCGTCACCATCGAGAACATCCAGAAGATTCTGGACCAGACAGCCAAGGAGCTGCCTGCCGGCATGAAGATTGGTATCACCATGAACGCCAACAACTTCCTCTTCGCTTCTATCCACGAAGTGGTGAAGACGCTGATTGAGGCGTTTATCCTCGTGTTCATCGTGGTGTACGTCTTCTTGCAGGACATGCGCTCCACGCTGATACCTACCATCGCCATCCCGGTGGCGTTGATCGGTACCTTCTTCCTGCTCAAGATATTCGGCTTCAGCATCAACCTGCTTACCCTCTCGGCCTTGGTGCTCGCCATCGCCATTGTGGTGGACGATGCCATAGTGGTGGTGGAGGGCGTGCACGCCAAGCTCGACCAAGGCTACACCTCCACCAAGCAGGCCTCCATCGATGCCATGAAGGAGCTGGGTGGTGCCATCGTCTCCATCACGCTCGTCATGATGTCCGTGTTTATCCCCGTGAGCTTCATTGGCGGTACGGCCGGTGTGTTCTATCGCCAGTTCGGCTTGACGATGGCCGTCGCCATCGGCCTCTCGGCCTTGAACGCCTTGACGTTGAGTCCCGCCTTGTGCGCCATCTTCCTGAAGCCCCACTCGGCCGGTGAAGAAGGACACAGCAAGAAGGTATCGGTCGTCGACCGTTTCCATGGCTGGTTCAACCGGAAGTACGATAATATCCTGAAGGGCTACAAGAAACGCGTGCTCTTCATGATTCAGAAGAAGTGGCTCACCGGCGGACTGGTGGCAGGCGCCATCGTGGTGCTGGTGGTGTTCATGCAAAGCACCCCTACGGGTATGGTGCCCAACGAGGATACCGGTACGTTGCTGGGAGCCATCACCTTGCCTCCCGGCACCTCGCAGGACCGCGCCGAGAAGATATTCGCCCGCCTCGACAGCCTGATTGCCGCCGACCCCGCCGTGGAGACCCGCGGCCTGGTATCGGGCTTCAGCCTTATCGGTGGACAAGGACCTAACTACGGCTCCATGTTCATCCGCCTCAAGGACTGGGATGAGCGCTCGCTCACGCAAAGCTCCTCCATCATCGGGGCCGAGATTTACATGCGTGCGCAGAAGATTATCAAGGAGGCACAGGTACTTATCTTCGCGCCGCCTATGATTCCCGGTTACTCCGCCTCTACGGATATCGAGATGAACATGCAGGACAAGACGGGTGGCGACCTGAACAAGTTCTTCGACGTGGTGAACAGCTACACCACCGCGCTGGAGGCCCGCCCCGAAATCAGTTCGGCCAAGACGACGTTCAACCCCAACTTCCCGCAATACATGATCGACATCGACGCCGCCGCTTGTAAGAAGGCCGGCATCAGCCCCGCCGACATCCTGACAACCATGCAGGGGTACTACGGTGGCCTGTATGCCTCCAACTTCAACCGCTTCGGTAAGATGTACCGTGTGATGATCCAAGCCGACCCCTATTCGCGCAAGAATCTCGAGTCGCTCAACATCATCAAGGTGCGCAACGCCAACGGTGAGATGGCGCCCATCAAGCAGTTCATCAGCATCAACCGGGTGTACGGGCCGGACATCATCACCCGTTTCAATATGTACACCTCCATGAAGGTGATGGTATCGCCCGCCGGCGGATACACCTCCGGACAGGCCATCAAGGCCCTGCAAGAGGTGGCGCAGCAGAACCTGCCCACCGGCTACAGCTACGAGCTGGGCGGTATGGCGCGTGAGGAGGCCGAGAGTAGCAGCAGCACCACCGGACTGGTCTTCCTGCTCTGCTTCGTCTTCGTCTACCTGCTGCTGAGCGCCCAGTACGAAAGCTACATCCTGCCGCTCGCCGTATTGCTCTCCGTGCCCTTCGGGTTGATGGGAAGCTTCCTGTTCGTCAACGGCATGAGCGCCATCGGCAACATCTCCATGCTGAAGATGATTATGGGTACGATGTCCAACAACATCTATATGCAGATTGCCCTCATCATGCTGATGGGTCTGTTGGCCAAGAACGCCATCCTTATCGTAGAGTTCGCCCTCGAACGGCGCAAGATGGGTATGAGCATCACCTGGGCAGCCGTCCTCGGAGCCGGTGCCCGTCTGCGTCCTATCCTGATGACCTCCTTGGCGATGGTAGTCGGACTGCTGCCGCTGATGTTTGCCTTCGGTGTAGGTGCCAACGGTAACCGTACGCTGGGTACCACGGCCGTAGGCGGTATGCTCATCGGTATGATATTCCAGATATTCGTCGTGCCCGCCCTCTTCGTGGTATTCCAATACCTGCAAGAGAAGATCAGCCCGATGGAATGGGAGGATATCGACAACACGGACGCTCAGCCCGAGATTGAACAGTATTCGAAATAAACGAGATAAAGAGTAATATGAAGAAACAAATCCTATATATGGTGTGCGCCGCTGCTCTGCTGAGCAGCTGCCACATCTATAAGTCGTACGACAGGCCCGACGACATCAGCACGGCCGGACTGTATCGCGACCCGGTGTCGACGACCGACACCCTGGTCTCGGATACGACCAACTTCGGCAATACACCCTGGCAGGAGGTATTCACCGACCCGCAGCTCCAGGCACTTATTGAGCAAGGGCTGGCGCACAACACCGACCTGCAGAATGCTCTGCTCTCCATCAAGGCGGCACAAGCTCCCTTGTTGGCTGCTAAGCTGGCTTTCATCCCCGGCCTGGCACTCTCGCCGCAAGGTACCATCAGTAGCTTCGACAAGAGCGCGGCCGTGAAGACCTACTCCCTGCCCGTCACCGCCAGTTGGCAAGTACCCCTCTTCGGGGGCCTGCTCAACCAGAAGCGGGGAGCGAGCGCGGCGCTGACACAGGCCAAGGCTTACAAGCAAGCCGTGCAGACACAAATCATCGCCAACGTGGCCAATATGTACTACACCCTGCTGATGCTCGACCGCCAGCTGGACATCACCCGGCAGACCGCCGACGTGCTGAAACGCAACGCCGATGCCATGGAGGCCATGATGCAAGGAGCGATGTACAGCATCAACTCCGCCGGCGTGGAGCAGAGCCGCGCGGCCTACGCGCAAGTGAAAGCCTCCATCCCCGACCTGGAGCAGAACATCCGCGAGACGGAGAACGCACTCTCCGTCCTGCTGGGTGAAGCGCCACACAGCATCCCCCGTGGCACGCTCGACGCGCAAGTGCTGCCCTCGGAGTTCTCCGTAGGAATCCCCTTGCAGCTCCTGTCCAACCGCCCCGACGTACGGGTAGCGGAGATGTCGCTGGCGCAGTCGTACTACCAGACCAACGTGGCCCGTTCCAACTTCTACCCCAACATCACGCTGAGCGGTTCGGCCGGCTGGACCAATAGCGCCGGGTCGGCCATCATCAACCCGGGCAAGTTCCTGGCCAGCGCCATCGCCTCCCTCACACAGCCACTCTTCGCCCACGGCGCCAACATCGCCCAGCTGAAGATGGCCAAGGCACAAGAGGCGCAAGCACGCAACTCCTTCCAGCAAGCCCTGCTCAACGCGGGCAGCGAGGTGAGCAACGCCCTGAGCCTCTACCAGAAGAACAGCGAGAAGGTGGATGCCCGCAACCTGCAAGTAGCCTCCTCGAAGAAGGCTGCCGAAGACACTCGGGCGCTCTTCGAGCTGGGCACGTCGACCTACCTCGAAGTGCTGTCGGCACAACAGGCCTACCTCAGCGCGCAAGTCTCCGAGGTATCCGACCGCTACAGCCAGATGCAAGCCGTCATCAACCTCTACCAGGCATTGGGCGGCGGACGTAATGATTAACTTTAAAACAGACCAGATATTATGATTAGTCCATTAGCTTATGTAGACCCCCAAGCGAAGCTCGGGCAGAACGTCACCGTGATGCCTTTCGCTTACGTGGAGAAGAATGTAGAGATTGGCGACGATTGCATCATCATGCCCTACGCCAGCGTGCTGCAAGGCACGAAGATGGGCAAAGGGAACCGGATACACCAACACGCCGTGCTGGGTGCCGAGCCACAAGACTTTCATTATGCCGGCGACGAGAGCAGCCTCATCATCGGCGACCATAACGACATCCGCGAGAACGTTGTCATCAGCCGCGCTACCCAGGCCGGCGATGCCACCCGCATAGGCGATGGCAACTACCTGATGGACAAGGCACACCTTTGCCACGACGTGCAGATAGCCAACAACTGCGTGGTGGGCATCGGCACCACCATCGCCGGACGTTGCTCGCTCGACGACCATGTCATCCTCAGCGGCAACGTCATCATGCACCAGCAGAGCCACATCGGGCAGTGGTCGCTCATACAGAGCGGTTGCCGCATCTCCAAGGACGTGCCGCCCTACATCATCATGGCCGGCAACCCCGTGGCCTACCACGGCGTGAACGCCGAGATACTGGCAGCCCGCAACCATACCAACGAGCGTATTCTCCGTCACATAGCCAACGCCTACCGCCTCATCTACCAAGGCAACTTCAGCGTGCAGGACGCCGTGCAGAGGGTGGAAGACCAAGTGCCCATGAGCGCCGAGATAGAGCATATCGTCAAGTTCGTGAAAGAATCTACCCGAGGCATCGTGAGGTAAGGTTGCCGCAAGGAAAACGACACGAAGAGAGGTTGGCCGCAAGCAAGGAGCTTGCAGTCAACCTCTTTTTATTTCACCTTTTATAAGGTGGATGCGCAATCATTCGTTATATTTGCAGCACTTATCGGTAACGAAACCGAAGCTAAGGAGCGAAGACGAATATGAGCATGAACTTTACCGAAACATGGACAGCCGTGCAAGAGGCCAGCCGGGAGCTGGCGTTGCTGGACGACGACTTCATCAACCGCATCCTCGAGGCGGTGGCTTATGCCGCTACGGCCGAGATGCCCTATATCTTGGCCGAGAACGCCAAGGATCTCGCCCGCATGGAGCCTGCCAACCCCAAGTACGACCGCCTGAAGCTGACGGAGGAGCGCCTGCAAGGCATCGCCGCCGACATGCGCAACGTGGCCACGTTGCCCTCCCCCTTGGGGCGGGTGCTGAAGGAGACGGTGCGCCCCAACGGTATGAGACTCACCAAGGTGAGCGTCCCCTTCGGCGTGATAGGCATCATCTACGAGGCCAGGCCCAACGTCAGCTTCGACGTCTTCTCGCTCTGCCTCAAGAGCGGCAACGCCTGCGTGCTGAAAGGCGGGCACGATGCCGATGCCTCCAACCGCGCCATCGTCCGCGTCATCCACGACGTGCTGAAGGATTTCGGCGTGAACCCGCATGTAGTGGAGCTGCTCCCCGCCCACCGGGAAGCCACCGCCGCCCTGCTGGAAGCCGTGGGATACGTCGACCTGCTCATCCCTCGCGGCAGCAGCAGCCTCATCAACTACGTGCGCGACAATGCCCGCATCCCCATCATCGAGACCGGCGCCGGCATCTGCCATACCTACTTCGACGAGGCGGGCGACCTGCGCAAGGGCGCCGACATCATCTGCAACGCCAAGACAAGGCGCGTGAGCGTCTGCAACGCCCTCGACTGCCTCATCATCCACCAGCGCCGACTGGTCGACCTACCCGCGCTTTGCGCTCCCCTCCAGGAGAAGAAGGTTGTGCTCTACGCCGACCCCCAAGCCTACCAAGCCCTCCGGAGGCACTACCCCGACGAGTGGCTGCAGCCTGCCGACGAGCATAGCTTCGGCACCGAGTTTCTGGACTACAAGATGGCCATCAAGACCGTAGCCGGCTTCGAGGAGGCGCTGGAGCATATCCGCGCCTACAGCTCCAAGCACAGCGAGTGCATCGTGACCGAAGACATGGAGCGCGCCAACGCCTTCCGCCGCCGGGTCGACGCCGCCTGCGTCTATACCAACGTCTCCACCGCCTTCACCGACGGAGCACAGTTCGGCCTCGGAGCCGAGATAGGCATCAGTACCCAGAAGCTACATGCCCGCGGGCCGATGGGGCTGGAGGAAATCACTTCCTACAAATGGCTCATCGAGGGCGACGGCCAGGTACGCCAACCGTAGCCCTTCCCCCCTACACATATTGACATTGAACGAATCCAAATATATAGAGAGTAACATGAAGAAATTTACTTGTGTACAAGACATCGGCGACCTCCACGCCGCCCTTGCCGAAGCGACAGAGATTAAGAACGACCGTTTCAAATACGTGGAACTGGGACGCAACAAGACCTTGATGATGGTCTTCTTCAACTCCAGCCTGCGCACCCGCCTGAGCACACAGAAGGCGGCGCTGAACCTCGGCATGAACGTCATCGTGCTCGACATCAACCAGGGCGCCTGGAAGCTGGAGACCGAGCGTGGCGTCATCATGGACGGCGACAAGTCCGAGCACATCCTCGAGGCCATCCCCGTGATGGGAAGCTACTGCGACCTCATCGGCGTACGCTCCTTCGCCCGCTTCGAGAGCCGCGACTTCGACTACCAGGAGACCATCCTCAACCAGTTCATCCAGTACTCCGGCCGCCCGGTGTTCTCCATGGAAGCGGCCACCCGCCACCCGCTGCAAAGCTTTGCCGACCTCATCACCATCGAGGAGTACAAGCAGACGGCCCGCCCGAAAGTCGTCATGACCTGGGCACCCCACCCCAACGCCCTGCCACAGGCCGTGCCCAACTCCTTCGCCGAGTGGATGAACGCTACCGACTACGACTTCGTCATCACCCACCCCCACGGCTACGAGCTGGCCCCCGAGTTTGTGGGCAACGCACGGGTGGAGTACGACCAACTGAAAGCCTTGGAAGGGGCCGACTTCGTGTACGCCAAGAACTGGTCGGCCTACACCGATGGCAACTACGGCAAGGTGCTGAGCCGCGACCGCAACTGGACGGTGGGCGAGCGCCAGATGGCCGTCACCAACAACGCCTACTTCATGCACTGCCTGCCCGTGCGCCGCAACATGATAGTGACCGACGACGTGATAGAAAGCCCCCGGTCCATCGTCATCCCCGAAGCTGCCAACCGCGAGATTTCCGCCACGGTAGTGCTCAAGCGGCTGCTCGAAGGGTTGAAGTAAGGCAGACGACACCGTAGGGAGCCGCCTCCACAGCCTTATCCCCTCTTTTAAGCTATAAAAACACCCCGTAACGCACATGTACAAGTACATCCTCCTCCTCTTGTTAGGAATCTCCAGCGTGGCATCGGGAGCCGAGCTGGCCGACAAGATGTTCGACATCCGTCACATTGGCTATGCCGAAGGTATCAGCAGTCAACGCGTATTCTCTATCGTGGAGGATAGTTACGGGGTGATGTGGATTGCCACTAAGGCAGGCATTGACCGCTACAACGGGCAAACGATGAAGAACTACACCCTGCCGGGAACTCTCTACTATGGCGACCTCGCGGCACGGCAACTCTACCTGTTGCACGACGTACGGAAAGGTTTGCTGGCCTACGACCAGACAGGGAGGGTGTATCGCTACTCGGTTGACAAGGACCGCTTTGAACTGCTCTTGCAGATTGGGCAATTTATCCCGGGCAACATCATACTCAACAAGCTCTGCTTCGACCGCGACGGAGCGTTGTGGATAGGACTGGACAGGGGACTGTACCGGCAAGAGGCCGACGGCTCCCTATCAGCCGTGATTGAGGGCAGGTATGTGAACGACATCCTCTCCATGGGCGAGTCGCTCCTCGTGGGCACCTCCACCGGCATCGTCCAGCTGTCGCAGGTGTTCCCAAGCCGCAGGCACTCCCTCCTCGACGAGTGGAACGTGCAAACGCTCTTCTATGATTCCCCCCGTGGGAAACTGTGGGTAGGCACTTTCGACAGGGGCCTGTCCGTACTGAACCTATCCACCTCCAAGGCCGAAGTCGTAAAGGGACAAGACACCGACTTCCTGCACCCCATCCGTGCCATCACAGGCTACGATTCACACACCCTCTTGGTAGGGGTCGATGGTGGAGGGGTGTACACCGTGGATAAGGACGAGAAGAAAGCCCAGGTGTTGTTCAATGCCGGAGACGACACAGGGGCAGCCCTGCGGGGCAATGGTGTCTATGCTGTCACCCGAGACAACCAAGGCAACATCTGGGTAGGAAGCTACACAGGCGGCATCTCGTTGGCCGTCCTGCAGAAGCACCCCATCTCGGTATGGACACACCAGAAGGAAAACCCGCGCTCCTTGGGCGGCAACAACGTGAACGACATCGAAGAGAACACCGACGGGAGCCTGTGGTTTGCCGTTGATGACGGCATCAGCATCTGTACCAACGTGCGGGAGGACACTTGGAAGCACGTACTCAAAGGAGTGGTGGTCGTCTCCCTGTGCCGGGCGGCGGGCGGAGATATATGGGCGGGTACCTATGGCGGCGGGGTTTACCTGCTCAATAGCCAAGGAGATGTACTGAAGCACCTGAGCAAACAGCAAGGAGAGCTTGCTACCAACTACATCTTCTCCGTCAGGCAGGACGCGGAGGGCGACCTTTGGATAGGTGCGTTGGACGGGCCGCTGACACAAATCTGCCAAGCGAGCGGGAAGAAGCATCTGTACGACGTGCGATGGGTGCAGTCCATCACCGTGCTGGACTCCACACGGGTGGCGGCGGCCACCGTCGACGGTTTCTTCGTGATAGACAAGCACACCGACGAGGCACGTTCCTACGCCACCGCAGCCGAGTTCCACAACCAGAACGTGAGCGCCTACATCATCTCCATGCTGTTCAATGCCGACAGCACCGTGTGGCTGGGCACTGAAGGGGGAGGGGTGAACCTGTACGACATGCGGAGCAGGAAGGTACGGACCTTCACCACCGCCGATGGGCTGCCATCCAACGACATCTATAGCTTGCAGCGCGATAGCCACGGACGCCTCTGGACCAGCACAGGAAAAGGGATGGCCGTGATAGACAGCTCGCAGGTGTACAACATCAACTACATGGGCGATATAGACAAGGAGTACAACAAGTCCTCCTTTGCCCGCCTCGCCAATGGAGAGTTTGTGTACGGCAGCACGGACGGTGCCGTCTTCGTCAGGCCCTCCATCCTATTCGCCGCCGACTACCAAGCCCCTCTGCGCTTCACTGGGCTGGCGGTAAACGACCTCACCCCCCGTGAACAGGAGACGTTGCCACCACTCTTCCACAAGATGCTGGCCGACGGGACGGTGGAGTTGGGCTATCGGCACAACTCCTTTGTGCTCACGTTCGAGTCGGTCAACTACCGTTTCCAGCGCGACATCGCCTACCGCTACATGCTCGAGGGGTACGATAAGGAGTGGGGCGAGCTATCGGCCAACGGGCGGGCTGCCTATCGCCAAGTAGCCCCGGGCCGTTACCTCTTCAAGGTTCAAAGCCTGCGACGGAGCAGCGGAAAGCTCATCGCTGAGCAGGACCTGGAACTGGAGGTGCGCCAACCGTGGTGGAACTCATGGTGGGCCTGGAGCCTTTATGCCAGCTTGCTGGCAGCGCTCTTCTACCTCGCACAGCGCTATAAGGTTGGCCAACTACAGAAACGGTATAGCGAAGAGAAGCTACGCTTCTTCGTCCATACAGCGCACGATATCCGCACGCCGGTGACCCTCATCACAGCGCCGCTCGAGGATCTGGAGCATGAGTCGGGCCTCTCCGACAAGGCTCGTTACTACCTGCGGCTCGCACACGAGGGCACCCGTAAGCTACAGTCGCTCATCACCCAGTTGCTCGAGTTCGAGAAGGTAAGTTCCAGCAAGCTCCAACCCACCCTACTCCCGTTGGACCTCGCCGACATCCTCACCGAAACCTTCGATAGCTTCCGCCCATTGGCCGAGCAGAAACAAATCCGGATGCACTTCTCCGTGCCCGATGCCCCAACCATGGTACGGGGGGACCGTCGCCTACTGGAGATGCTCTTCGACAATCTCCTCTCCAACGCCTGCAAGTACACCCCGTCGGGAGGCTACGTACGCGTCGCCCTTGAGCGGACCAGACGGAAGGCCGAGATTAAAGTAGAAGATAGCGGCATAGGTATCCCTCAAGAGGCCCATAAGCACATCTTTGTCGAAGTCTACAGGGCCGACAACGCCTGTCGGTCGCAGGAGCGTGGCACAGGTTTCGGACTGCTACAGGCGCATCGGATAGTGAAACTGCTACACGGCCGGATTTCCTTTCAATCAGAAGAGGGCAAGGGCACCTTGTTCACAGTCGTCCTGCCTACTACCCGCAAGGCGCTCGCCCCCTCCTGCTCTCTACCCCTCGCCCAAGAGGAGGTAGACAGCACACCCCAACACGGGCAAAGTACTGAAGAGGTGCGGCCATCCACTACCATCAAGAGCCGCGGCACGCTGTTTATCGTCGAGGACCACGAGACCCTTCGCCACTACCTGAGGCACATCTTCGAACCCGAATATCGGGTCGTCACGGCCGCCGACGGCAAGGAAGCACTCCGATACCTCTCTACCGAATACCCCGACATTATCCTCTCCGACGTGATGATGCCTGGCCTGCAGGGTGACGAGCTGTGTCAGCTGGTGAAGGAGAACCCCGACACGGCAGGCATACCCTTTGTCCTGCTCACAGCCAAGGCGCACCACGATGCCGTGGTAGAGGGGTTAAAGAAAGGGGCGGACGACTACATTCCCAAGCCCTTCAGCACCGAGATATTAAAACTAAAGGTACAAGGGTTGATAGAGAACCGCCAACGACAGCGGGCCTACTTCATGCGGCAAGCCTTGGCCCACGTAGAGGCAGGGATAGCTACCAACCCTGGCACCATCTCATCGGACACCGAAGCCAGCACCTCATCAACGGTCGAAGCCACCATCACGGAGGGCGACCGCCAGTTTATTTCACAAGCTACAAGCATCACCCTCGACCGCCTTACCGACCCTGCGTTCAGCATCACCACCCTCTGCCGCGAGATGGCCATGAGCCGTACGCTCTTCTATAGCCGCCTCAAGTCGCTCACCGGCAAGGGGCCACAGGAGTTTATCCGCACCATCCGTCTCCAGAAAGCCGCCGAACTGCTGAAAGCAGGCCAGAGCGTGGCCGATGTGGCTATCGCCACCGGCTTCGTCAACACCAAGTATTTCAGTACACTCTTCAAAGGAGAGTTCGGGGTACAACCCAGCAAATACAAGGGCGGATAGCCGTTTTGTCAGCTATCAAACCTTCTTTGTCAGCATTCTGTCCCTGTCTACGAATGGGAATGCCCACCTTTGTGCA
>JAISIX010000261.1 GCA_031261805.1 Mediterranea sp. (in: CFB group bacteria) | reverse complement strand
TTTATTTTGTTTAAGCGAAAGATTGCGGGGGAAATCGGAATAATTTCTACCTTTGCTTCCGTTAAACTTCGATATGATGAAGAAATATTTCCTACTTTACTGCCTACTTTTTTTGTCGGCCATAGCTACCGCACTGCGTGCTAATGGATATTTGGCCCTTCCTGCCGACTCGACCTACGCCGTGGTGCGCGTCTCAGTATGCAACCTGCGAGAGGAGGGACGTTTCACTTCGGGCATGAGCACACAGGCGTTGCTGGGCATGCCGCTGAAGGTGCTACGTTACAACGGATGGTTTGAGGTGCGGATGCCCGACGACTACACAGGATGGGTACATCGGATGTCCGTCACGCCTATGTCGAAAGTACAATATAATGTGTGGAACAGGGCGGAGAAGGTCGTCGTTACCGCGCTCTACGGCATGGTGTATAGCCGGGCCAACGAGCAATCGGCGACGGTGTCGGACGTGGTGGCGGGCAACAGACTACGCTTGTTGGCTGACGAAGGAGGCTTATACCACGTGGCTTACCCCGACGGTAGGCAAGGGTATATCTCCAAAAAAGTTGCGCAGAAGGAGAAGGAGTGGCGAGCCTCCCTCCGACAGGACGCGGCAAGCATCCTGGCCACTGCCCGTTCCCTCATGGGGTTTCCTTACCTTTGGGCAGGCACTTCTACGAAGGGAATGGACTGCAGCGGTTTTGTCCGCACAGTGCTCTTCATGCACGACATCATCATCCCCCGCGACGCCTCACAGCAGGCGAGGGTAGGGAAGCGTCTCGAGATAGCCCCCGACTTCGGCAACCTGCGGCCGGGCGATCTCGTCTTCTTTGGTAGGCCGGCTACCGAGGGGAAAAAGGAGAGCGTGTCGCACGTAGGCTTCTACTTAGGTGGTCGGCGCTTCATCCATTCGCTGGGTGATGTTCACATTGGCAGCTTCGACCCTGCCGACGAGGATTACGACGATTTCAACACCCGACGGCTACTATTCGCTGTCCGCTTCCTACCTTATATAAATAAGGAGAAAGGAATGAATACGACTGTACAGAACTCCTATTACCAATGATAATACTTAGTGAACAACGATATGCAAAACAGACGGGCATTTCTGAAGACGGCGGCTTTGGCCGCTTTGGCACCTGCTGCTGTGGCTGAGCAGGCATGGAGCCGTGAGCCGGCTACGACAGGCTTTTCTATCAACCAAGGTAGCACGGGTGAGAGGATGAAGATGACCTTCTTCCCCTACGAATTGAAACTGAAACATGTCTTTACCGTGGCCACCTACTCGCGTACCACCACTCCCGATGTGCAGGTAGAGATAACCTATGAAGGGCTGACCGGCTACGGTGAAGCCTCCATGCCGCCCTATCTCGGCGAGACGATGGAGAGCGTGATGAGCTTCTTGCAGAAGGTGGACCTCGAACAGTTTGCCGACCCTTTCCAGCTTGAAGACATATTGGCATACGTCGACAGCCTTTCGCCTCGCGATACAGCTGCCAAGGCGGCGGTGGATATCGCCCTGCACGACTTGGTGGGGAAGCTCCTCGGCGCCCCGTGGTACAAGCTGTGGGGGTTGGACAAGACGAAAGCTCCCTCCACCACTTTCACCATCGGCATCGACACGCCTGACGTAGTGCGTGCGAAGACAAAGGAATGTGCCGACCGGTTCAACATCCTCAAGGTGAAGCTGGGGCGCGACAATGACAAGCAGATGATAGAGACCATCCGCTCGGTAACCGACCTCCCCATCGCCGTAGATGCCAACCAAGGGTGGACCGACCGGAGCCGGGCACTCGACATGTTACATTGGCTCAAGGGCCAAGGTGTAGTGATGGTGGAGCAACCCCTACCCAAGGAACGGCTCGACGACAGCGCTTGGCTAACAGAGCGTAGCCCTTTGCCTATCTTCGCCGACGAGTCTTTGCAACGCCTTGTCGACGTGCCGCGTATGAAAGGGGCTTTCAACGGTATCAACATTAAGCTGATGAAGTGTACCGGTATGCGCGAGGCGCGTCAGATGGTGACTGTGGCCCATGCGCTCGGCATGAGGGCGATGGTAGGCTGCATGACAGAGACCTCCTGCGCTGTCTCTGCCGCAGCACAGTTCTCTCCCTTGGTCGACTTCGCTGACCTGGACGGCAACCTGCTCATCGCCAACGACCGCTTCCGAGGCATGGAGGTGGTGAAAGGGAAGATTACGCTGAACGATTTGCCGGGCATCGGGGTGGTAACGCGTTAATTGTTAACGCCCTTAGAGAATGAACGAATGCAAAAAAGAGATTATCCGTCGTTAACCCCTGTTAAGCTCTAAATAGCCTCTGTTAAAAGTGAACAAAAAAGCAACCAAAACGGACGAACGGAAAGATATTTCCCCTTATTTTAACGTCGTAAAGTTAAAACGATAGTTGATATTAACACTTTAAAGAATATATGATCATGAAACGGACAACAAAAAGCATTTTGGGAGTGGGAGCAGTGGTGCTCCTCAGTGCAGGTGTTGCAGGGTTGACTACCTACAAGGTATTGCTGGCCCACGAAACGAATCAAGAAACTTCTTTCTACGACACCTTTCAGCAGAACCCCAACGTGAAGCTGGCAGCGTACGATATGACAAATGCCCAACCGGTGGACCTCACTCAAGCGGCCGAGATAGCCGTTCACGCGGTGGTACATATAAAGTCGACCCAAGAGTCGAAGACGGTGATACAGGATGTGCCCGATCCCTTCAGCTTCTTCTTTGGCGACGGTGGCGGGCGTCAGCAACGACAAGTACAGACCCAGCCCCGTATAGGTTTCGGTTCGGGCGTCATCATCTCCAAGGATGGCTACATCGTGACGAACAACCACGTTATTGACGGAGCCGACGAGATTGTGGTGAAGCTGAACGATAACCGTGAGTTTAAAGGACGCGTGATAGGTACAGACCCCAGTACAGACCTCGCTCTGGTGAAGATTGAAGGAGACGATTTCCCGACACTTCCCATCGGCGACTCGGATGCACTGAAGGTAGGTGAGTGGGTGCTGGCCGTGGGAAACCCCTTCAACCTCACGTCGACCGTTACGGCTGGTATCGTGAGTGCTAAAGCACGTACATTGGGTATCTATGCCAAGAATGGTGGCATTGAATCATTTATCCAGACGGATGCCGCCATCAACCAAGGCAATAGTGGTGGTGCGCTGGTGAATACCCGAGGTGAGTTGGTAGGCATCAATGCCGTGCTCTCTTCACCGACGGGCGCTTACGCCGGCTACGGATTTGCCATCCCCTCCAGCTTGGTGACCAAGGTGGTGAGCGACCTGAAGAAATACGGTACTGTGCAGCGTGCTATGTTGGGTATTAAGGGTACCTCTTTGACTGGTGATGGAAATATGATGGACGATCAACCTATCGACGATAAGAGAGGCAGCATGACCTTCGGCGAGAAGCGTAAAGAGCTGGGCGCTGTAGATGGCGTATGGGTGCGTGAGATTGTAGATGGTGGCTCAGCTGCGTCGGCCGATATTAAGGTAGACGATGTCATCATAGGTCTTGACGGTCAAAAGATAGTTAACATGGCCGATTTGCAAGGTAGCTTGGCTAAGCACCGCCCGGGCGACAAGGTACAAGTGAAACTGTTGCGTGCCAAGAAAGAGAAGACCGTGGAGGTAGTGCTGAAGAACGAGCAGGGTACCACCAAAGTGGTGAAGGAAGAGGGCATGGAAGTGCTGGGCGCTGCCTTTAAGTCGCTCACTTCCGACCAGAAGAAGCAGCTGGGACTGAGCTATGGTCTGCAAGTGACAGGTGTCACCTCGGGTAAGATGGCCGATGCTGGCGTGCGCAAGGGCTTCATCATCTTGCAAGCCAACGGCCAGCCGATGAAGGATGTAAGTGATTTGGAGGATGCGTTGAAGGCTGCCGTGAAGTCGCCCCAACAGGTGCTCTTCCTCAGCGGTATCTTCCCCTCCGGACGCAAGAGTTACTATGCTGTAGACCTCACGCAGAAGGACGAATAGTATCTCTACCCGTAAGGGTTGACGAATAAAGTTATTCGCCGAGAAGCTAATGAAATGAAAAAAAGGATGCAGGCATGCAACATGTCTGCATCCTTTCTTGTTGTATAGGTAGAGTTATAGTGCAAAATTAGTTTAAATGATGTTCACGAACGGATTATTTGTACTAACTTTGCACACCAAATTTGTTTTTAAGGAATGAGACAACTAAAGATTACCAAAAGTATCACTAACAGAGAGAGTGCTTCACTGGACAAGTATCTGCAGGAAATCGGCCGCGAAGACCTGATTACAGTCGAGGAAGAAGTGGAACTCGCTCAACGCATTCGCAAAGGTGACCGCGTAGCATTAGAGAAGCTGACACGTGCCAATCTACGTTTCGTTGTATCTGTGGCCAAACAGTACCAAAACCAAGGCTTGAGCCTGCCCGACTTGATTAATGAGGGTAATTTAGGACTAATCAAGGCCGCAGAGAAATTCGACGAGACACGTGGATTCAAGTTTATCAGCTACGCAGTTTGGTGGATTCGCCAGTCTATTCTGCAAGCTTTGGCAGAGCAGTCGCGTATCGTCCGTCTCCCCTTGAACCAAGTTGGCTCGCTGAACAAAATCAGCAAAGCCTTCTCTAAGTTCGAGCAGGAAAACGAACGTCGCCCTTCTCCCGAGGAGCTGGCTGACGAGCTGGAGATTCCGGTTGAGAAAATCTCCGATACGCTGAAGGTATCTGGCCGCCACATATCGGTCGACGCACCTTTTGTGGAAGGAGAGGACAACAGCCTGCTGGATGTGTTGGTAAACGATGATTAGCCTATGGCGGACCGCTCTTTGGTTAATGAGTCTCTTGCGAGGGAAATTGATAGAGCACTTTCTACGTTAACCGATAGGGAAAAGGACATCATACAGATGTTCTTTGGTATCGGACAACAGGAAATGACATTAGAAGAAATCGGCGATAAGTTTGGCCTCACTCGTGAGCGCGTTCGCCAGATTAAGGAAAAGGCAATAAGAAGATTAAGAAACAGTAATCGTAGTAAATTGCTCAAATCTTACTTGGGATAAGTGAGAATATCAATTTCTGAAAGAAAAACTGGGTCGACCCACTGTGGGGTTCGGCCCTTTTTTCTTACCTTTGCTCCCAATAAAACTTATTCCCACGTATATGAAATACATGAAGATACTCTTTGCCGTAGCGCTCGTGTTCACCGTTTGCTCGGCTGCCACCCTCAAGAAGGAAGCACCCAAAACTGTTTATGCCTTTGGCGTAGCGGCTTCGTTTACCGATACGGTAGTCTACTTCACCGACATCCAACTGCTGGATAGCGCCAGCCTTACCAAAGAAGGGTTCCTGATGCACCGCGAGATGTACAGCTACCAGCTGAAGAACTTTGTGGAGGACAATCACCTGTTGCAGAACAGCACCTGCATGATTTACTTCTCCGAGAGCAAAGCAAAGCTCCAGAAAGAATCCTCTCGTTTGATGGCCAAGTATAAGAAAGGACAGAGCACCATGGTGCAGAATCTCGAAGTTGGCCGCTTCAAGTTCGTGAAGCCCGAAGAACAATGACGCTCTTGAAATGTTAAGATATAAAGAGAGATACGCCACCGTATCTCTCTTTTTTTTATCTTTGCACCCTATTAAGTTAGTTGTCAAACATACAAGGAGGGAACTTTATGAAAAGAATATGGTATCTGTTGGCGTGTCTGTTGCCACTCGTTTCGGCCTGTCATCACGATGATGAACCGGTGTTGCTAAAGCGTACGGTGCTGGTCTACATCGCAGGAGACAATAGCTTGGGTGCTAATGGATTCCCTGACGATGACTTGGCTGAGATAAAGCAAGGTGTCCGGGAGGTCAATGCGGGCAACTATAACTTGCTGGTCTATTTCGATAATGTCGGTGGCTCTTCCGGCGACTACGACCGCTTGGTTCGAATCAACCAGAACGGGGAAGAGGAACTCATCCATTCATACCCTTCGCAAAACTCAGTGGATATCAACGTCATGAAAGATGTGCTGAACGAAGCTTTCTCCCGCTATCCGGCCGAAAGTTACGGGTTGGTGCTGTGGTCACATGGCGATGGATGGATGAAGTCGCCCAGCAGCCAGACTCGTTGGTGGGGACAGGACTACTCCGGTTCCAGCTATATGAGCATCGCCGACTTGCATACGGCCTTGGCTGCCGCTCCTCATCTCGATTTCATCCTTTTCGACGCCTGCTTTATGCAAGCCGTGGAGGTCGCCTATCAGTTGCGCGACCGGGCTTCGTACATCATCGGTTCGCCTACCGAGATACCTGGGCCGGGTGCTCCCTATCAGACGATGGTGCCCGCTATGTTCTCGGCCGGCAACGCGGAGAGCGTAGCGATGGCTACGGCAAGTGCCTACTATGATTATTACCAAGCCAACTACGAGAATTTAAGTTCCGAATGGGAGTATGGTGCTTCCCTTTCGGTAGTGGATACTTCGCAGTTGGAGGCCTTGGCCGCTGCTACGGCTTCCATCCTGCCTAAGTACATACAAGGTGGGGCCAGCATCTCTACCTCCGGTATCCTGGACTATGACCGTCGGGCCGGACGTACGGATTTTGTGGGCTATTACGACCTTGATGGTTTTATCCGCTCTGTCGCCTCCAATGCCGATTATCAAGCTTGGCACAAAGTATTCGGTAACGCCGTGAAGTATGCCAAGAGTACAGCTACCAATTATTCTCAATTTGCCGGCTCTTTCCTTATGACTGGTTTTGCCGGTCTCTCCAGCTATATCCCTCGTGCCGACGCTTTCGCCATCAATAGCTACTACCAGCAACACGTTGATTGGTACTCGGTTGCCGGATGGAGCCAGACGGGGTGGTAACTTCATAAAGTTTGTTAAACTCGAACCAGAAAGCTTCGGTACTTGTACTTTATATCCATCTAACTTGTCTATATTTGTATTATTGATTGCTTTGCCTGCCATAGTGATGGCCATAGGAAAGGTGAAGTGCATAAACAAAACAATGGATGAGAGTCATGAAGGAGAATCTTTTTGTGCAGTACTTGAGACTACCGGCAGTAGCAGCATTGACTGTGCTTGGAGCCGGATGTGTGGATAGCGAAAGGAATCTGTTGGACGCAGAGCAGCTACAAACTATCTACGAAGAAACATTCCCCGTGAAAGGGGTCGATCCTACTGGCGACTGGACTCTGTCGCAAAAGATATCGGCGCGCGTCTCTGTGAAGGGGGATGCCGGTACGGTATATCCTATACGTATTTACGATGCCAATCCACTGAACGCGTCTGCGGGTGCTAAGTTGTTGGCGCAAGGAGAGGCGAGCAACGAAAACGCCTTGGCACTCATGATGGACTGCCCCGCAGCGCTCGAAAGAGTGTTTGTGGCCCGGGTAGATGCCCATGGGCGCTACTTGGTACAGCCGACAGTGGTGACGAACGGTGCGGTGACAGCCCATTTCGGCGACCGTGTGGCAAACACTCGCTCGGCTACGAGGGCGGTGGAGACGGCTATACCTACCATCAACGCACCTTATACAGCCGACTTTATAGCCGCTAAGAAGGCCATAGCCGCCGAGACGCAGCCCGGTTGGGACTTGGGAGCGAATGCGGCATGGGGATATGGGGACATTCCTATGTTCGGCGAAGAGGACCGTTGGTTCAAACTCCCCACGGGTGAGACGGATATGGCTCTGTCTCTAAATGGTACCAGTGGAGGAGCGAAAAGTGTGAAGCTCATCGTGCCGGCTGGCTGTGTATGGACGGTGAACAAGCCGACAGAGTTCTATAGCATCGGTGAGCTTATCATAGAAAATGGCGGAACGCTGGTGATTGCCGACGGGCAAACATTCAAGCTCAGTGGTGGTTGTTATTTTACCGTGTTGGCAGGTGGAACCATTACTGGAGGTGGAAAACTGGAAATGAGCAATGGCTCGTTGGAGAACATGGAGTATAATGCCGGCTTGATAGAGTGTAGCGTGTTGGAGCTTAACGGAGGGACGTTTTACAACTACGGTACGTTGCGCTTGGATACTTATACATCGGCCACCAATGTGTCCGGAAGTGTAGGATTGGCCAATCACGGAACGATGGAGGTTGATGAGCTTAACGCCAATAATAATACAAAGTTGGCCAACGCCTGCTATCTCAAGTCGAACACACTCAAGTTTGGGTCGCTCCTGCTGGGGCATACCTCCGAAACCATTTGTGAGACGCTGCTCTCGTCGGGCAATAACGGGGATGTCGAGATGGAAGCCCAGTCCATGCTCGTCTGCACGGGTGAGGCCAGCATGGCCCGCAACGTCACAGGCCCTACCACGGGAGCCGCCCTCATCCGGTTGGGTAAGCTGGCCAATGACCTGAATTGGGGCAACTATTCCATCCTCAACAATGTATTCTGCGAGGTAGAAGGCAGCAAGGTCGAAGAGGGTACGCCCAATTGGCAATGGGGCGCATTGGACTGGCTTGTCAGCTATATGCAGGATGGTGCCGCCTATTGCAATCCCGGGAAAGCCGACTTCTTGCTGCCAGCCGATGCCGAGTGCATCAAGGAGGGCTATGGCAACGACAATACCCCCGACGATGTAGGGACTGCCCCAATTGTCTACTCGTATGCCTTCGAGGATAACTATCCCAATGCCGGCGACTACGACTTCAACGACATCGTGCTCGATGTCTACATGCCTGCAGCCGCCAATGCCGTGACGGAGCTGAAGTACACCATCGACCTCCGTGCCGTGGGTGCCTCCGTGGTGCTGGGTGCCGGCCTCCGGATATTCGGCATAAACAAGAGCGATGTGCAGAGTGTCTCCTTCGGTGAGGGAGCCGCCTTGCGAACCGCATCACTAGATGCTTCGACCCTGTTCGAGAACGCACCTTACGAGAGTGCGGGCAGCGAGCTGGTGATTCCGCTCTTCGGCAACGCCCATCACATCTATGGCTATGCCGACAATCGCACAATGCTCAACACAGGCATCACCAGCTTGCCGGATGTCTATTCGTTGGAGATCATCATCAGCCTGAACAAACCCATGGCAGTGCCCAGTGCTACTGAAGACCTCGACTTCTTCATCGCCCATACGCAAGGAGCCAAGAAACGAATGGAGATTCACCTGAACCGCTTCGGCTCTATCGCTACTGCCGGTGGACAGTTGGCCGACCCCAAGGTGCTCGATGTCATCAAGGCCATCAACAATACTTGGGCGCTCTGCGTGCCCGCGCGCTTTGCCTATCCCAAGGAGGGCACCCTTATCACCAAGGCATACAGCCAGTTCGCTGCTTGGGCACAAGCGCAAGATACCAACCTCGACTGGTACCTTACCCCTGCCGACGAAAGCTTAATCATAAGAAATTGAAGCTTGAGAAATGAAAACTAAAGAATGATAGTACATACGAGCCATACCCTGTAAGCAGGCGCTCTATGTGCTATCATTCTTTAATTTTCATTTTTTAATGCTCAATTTATTTCCGTGTCTTCTGCCAAACACTTACTTTCGTAGCGTGTTATATTAATAAATGGAAGTTATGAAGACAATGAATTTATCGCTTATTCGTATCCTCTTTGCGCTGGTGATAGGACTGGTGTTGGTGCTTTGGCCCGACATGGCAGCTACCTATATAGTCATTACGCTCGGCGTAGCGTTCCTCATTCCAGGCGTTGTCTCGATTGTAGGCTACTTTGCCCATGGCAAGTCTGCCGAAAAGCCTGCTCCTCGCTTCCCTATTGAGGGAGTGGGGAGCTTGCTGTTTGGGGGCTGGCTCATTGTGATGCCTGGCTTCTTTGTCAGCATACTGATGTTCCTGTTGGGCTTCGTCCTGCTGATGGGTGGTGTGCAGCAGATTTACTCGCTCTCGCTGGCCCGCCGCTGGATGCACGTGCCCGCCGGGTTCTACGTCGTGCCCTCCCTGATACTCCTGGCGGGTATCATAGCCCTCTTCAATCCGTGGGGTGCCATCAATGTGGCCTTTATGATTATCGGGGTGAGTATGCTGGTGTATGCCGTCTCGGAGTTGGTGAGCTGGTTTAAGTTTGCCCGCCGTCGCCCCATGCCGCACTTGGATGCCGAAGATGTCACGGATGTGGAAGTCATTGAGTAAGAACAGAAAAAACAACTATTGCCACACATGTTTACAGTAATCAAACGAATGGAGATTTCGGCCGCACACAGGCTGAAGCTCCCTTATCCCAGCAAATGTACACGACTGCACGGTCACAACTGGATTATCACCGTCTACTGCCGTTCTGCCCAGCTCAACGAGGCTGGCATGGTGGTGGACTTTACCCATATCAAAGAGGCCATCCATGCCAAGCTCGACCATCAGGACTTGGGCGAGGTGTTGCCGTTCAACCCTACGGCCGAGAACATAGCCCGATGGGTGTGCGAGCAGATACCCCAATGTTTTAAGGCCGAGGTGCAAGAGTCTGAAGGGAACACGGTGATTTATGAGAAAGATTAACGAGATATTCTACAGCCTGCAGGGCGAGGGTTACTACACCGGCACGCCGGCCATCTTTGTCCGCTTCTCGGGGTGCAATCTGAAATGCAGTTTCTGCGACACTCACCATGAAGAAGGGGTGATGATGACGGACGATGAGATACTGGCCGAAGTACGCCGATACCCCGCTGTCACTGTTGTGCTCACCGGAGGAGAACCCTCGCTGTGGATAGACGACGAATTGATAGACCGCCTCCATGCCGCCGGCAAGTATGTGACGATAGAGACCAATGGTACCCGCCCCATCCCTGCCACCATCGACTGGGTGACCTGCTCGCCCAAGCAAGGTGCTAAGCTCGGCATCCAACGGATGGACGAGGTGAAGGTGGTGTACGAAGGGCAGGACCTTGGCCTCTACGAGCTGTTGCCCGCCGAACACTTCTTCCTCCAGCCCTGCTCCTGCCAAAACACGGCCGAGACGGTGGAATGTGTGCTGCGGCATCCCAAGTGGAGGCTTAGCCTACAGACGCATAAGCTGATAAGTATACAGTAAAATGAGGAATTAGACATATCATGTACACGAACAAAGTTAAGAAAATAGCCGCTGTGCACGATCTTTCGGGAATGGGGCGTGTATCGCTTACGGTTGTCATTCCCATCCTTTCTACCATGGGCTTTCAGGTATGTCCGCTCCCTACGGCGGTGTTGTCCAACCATACCCAGTATCCCAGCTTCTCATTCTGCGACCTCACGGACGAGATGCCCCGTATCATAGCGGGCTGGCGGAAGCTGGGCGTGCAGTTCGATGCCATCTATACCGGCTACTTGGGTTCTCCCAGGCAGGCGCGCATCGTGGGTGGGTTTATTGATGAGTTTCGTCATGCCGACAGCCTTACGGTGGTGGACCCTGTGCTGGGCGACAACAGTCGGCTCTATAGCAACTTCGACATGGAGATGGTGGCAGAGATGCGCCAGCTGATAAAGAAGGCCGACGTGATAACGCCTAACCTGACGGAGCTGTTCTACCTCCTCGACCTGCCCTACCGGGAGCATAACACCGACGAGGAGTTGAAGGAATACCTGCGTCGCCTCTCCGAGGCCGGGCCGGAGATTGTCATCATCACCAGCGTGCCCGTGCAGGACGACCCTCACAAAACATCCGTGTATGCCTACAACCGCCAAGGTGACTGCTACTGGAAGATAACCTGCCCCTACCTGCCGGCGCACTATCCCGGCACGGGCGACACGTTTACCAGCGTCATCACAGGCTCGTTGCTGCAAGGCGACAGCCTGCCCATGGCGCTCGACCGTGCGGCGCAATTCATCCTGCAAGGCATCCGTGCCACCTTTGGATACGAGTACGACAACCGCGAAGGCATCCTCTTGGAAAAGGTGCTGCACAACCTCGATATGCCCATACAGATGGCAAGCTACGAGTTGATATAGAGCAATTGCAACTCCCTGTACATCACTCCGTAGGCGGCGGCTTTCTTTTCGATGGAGAGGGGATAGGCCCGTGAGGAGGAGGGCATACGGTAGAGGCGCATGGCCCGATTCTCGAAGAGGAACTCCGTATAGTCGCCTACCTTGGGTTCGTCCATGGCCAGTTGTGCGCGGAGCGTGTCGGTGGCTTTCTGCCCGGTGGTGACGATGGCCCGGCATTGGGGTAGCCGTCGGAGTAGTGAAGCCACGTCGGTGGCTTCTACCACTTCGAGGAATTTGTCGGAGGCGTTGTCTTGCAAGCGGCGGACGACGGAGGCAGTGTCGTACAGCGCTATGCCCTTCTCATTCAGGAAGTCGATAATCCTCTCACGACAGAAGCTCTTCTTGTCGGCATTCAGGAAGTGCTCCTTGTTGCCGAAGAAGAGCAGTCCCACAATGCGCCACATGTCATTGTTGAGGTTGGGATAATAGAAGTCCATGGACCATCGCTTTCTTTGTGGCGGAAAGCTTCCCAGCATCAGCAGTTTGGCGTGGGGTGGGAGGAAAGGTTCCAGGGGGTGGCGCTCCGGTAGGGGCAGGCTACTTTTTGGTGGTAGCGGCGCTGTCATCCTTCTTATGCTTCGGTTCTTTCTTGGCCAGCATCACGATGTTGAACACATAGTCCGTCATCCATTGCTCGGAGTAGCCCAAGCGTTCGCGATACTGTCGTACGGCAGCGGCAGTCTTGTGCACGTCGTCGGCTTTCCACACTTTCTTGGTACATATTTGCTGGATGGTCTTCTGGGTCATGGCGTACAGCGCTTTCCTGAAGGAGGAGGGTACGCGGAGTTTCCACTGCATCAGGTTGCCTATCAGCATCATCAGGTCGTTGGAGAAGCCTTGATACATATAGAGGTAGGGCTGGATGTCGTTTTGTGTGCGGCAGTTGTGCTTTACGGAGGCGTCTATCTCCTTGAAGAAGCTTTCCGGCAAGCCGTAGTCGTGCATCAACATCTTGCGGGAAGCCGACTTCTCGGCCAGCCCCAGCTTGCCACCTTGGGTGGGCACCTTGAAGAGGCGTTTGAAGTTGGCCACGTCGGGCAGGAAACGGATGTTGGTGATGCCGAGGTTGGTGGCGATGACCGACTGGAAGTACACACGGGTGAGTGATACGAAGTCCTCGACGTTGCCCACTTGCGTGGCGTCGGATTTCTTCTTAAACAGACCAAATAAGCTCATTGCTATTATTCTATTTTATAGTTTACGAATCAAACATGGGTGCAAGGCCTGTGGCTTGCGGCGCAAAGATAATAAAAAACTCCCGTTGCGGCGCACTACCAAGGAATATTGTCGGGGGAAAGCCGTCCTCTCTACCGCACGCATCGCAGCACTATGCCGGCCGAATCGACATCAGCTCCCATGGGCGGGTTGCGCTTGGCGAGGTCGAGTTCTATCTCTTTGATGCCGGGGAAGCAAGCGAAGAGGCGCTCCACGATGCGACCGCCGACATGTTCCAGCAGGCGTGAGGGGGTGGACATCTCCTGCTTCACGACCTCGTACACCTCGGCGTAGCTCACCGTGTCGGTCACGTCGTCGGTAGCCATGGCCCGGCTGATGTCAACGCGGCATTTGAGCTGGAGGGTGTACTCGTTGCCTATCAGGTTCTCTTGCGGACCTACTCCGTGGTAGGCATACAACCGGAGGTCGCGTAGGTAGATGTAGCTGTTTTCTATCTTCATAAATGTTAGGGGAAATGCTCTGTTGTTATTCTCTCCGTGCCAGCCGCGCTATCTTCTCGTTCAGCTCCTCCTCTGCCAGCAGTTGCTCCAGGGTGAGGTGCATTCGGTATCGCCAGTAGTTGCGTGGGTTGGCCGGCACGTTGATGCGTTCGGCCTCCACGTCGGGGTTGCGCAGGCGACCGTCGATGGAGAGCCAGTCCTGCCAGGAGGGGATGCAGAGGATGGAGCTACCCGCCAAGTGCTGGCGTAGCACCTCCTCACACAGCTCGGGCGTGGCGGTGGCGGGTGCTGTGCCGTAGTGGCCGAGCACGGTGTTGTAGTAACGTTGTGTCTGCTGGAGGTTCTCCTCCCACCAGCCACGCAGGGTCGACATGTCGTGGGTGGAGATGGTGCTGACGGACGGGTACGGATACTCAGCCGGCCGGCCGAACTCCTGTCCGTAGAGCTTAGGCATACGCTGAATCTCCAGCGAGAGGATGCGTAGTTCGCTCATCACCTGTGGCACGCAGGCGGGTATCATGCCAAGGTCCTCGCCACACACCAGCATACGGGTGGACTGCGTGAGGCGTGGCAGCTTCTGCATGGCCTGGCAGTACCAGAAGTCGTTGTGGCGGTGGTAGAAGTAATGGTCGTAGAGGCGGTTGAAGGCCTCCTGCTCTGCCTGCCCCAGCGACCGGAACACATAGTCGTGCTGCACGCCGATGCGTGGGTGGTAGCGGTCGGCCTCACGAGGGTCGGCCACAAAGAGCACGTTGCTGATGAGTGTGTAGAGGCCATCGCGTATCCATCGGCTGTCGGCATCGTCGTGTCCGGCGAAGTAACGCTCCACCTCCCGTTGGGTGCCGAAGCCCTCCTTCAGGCGATAACTGCCGGGGGTAGTGGGCACCAGGAAGCGCCGTTTCACCTCGGCCGTGTGCGGACCGAAGAGCTGCGATAGGAAACTGTTGTGGATAAACGGGCGGAGGAACTCCTCGCGGAACGTGAAGCCATAGCCCGCCATCTCCTCGCGGCTCATGGGGAGGGCGGGGACGAAATGCCCCAGCAACCCGTGCACGGCATCGAGCGGAATCTCCCAGATACGGAAGAAGCCGAGGATGTGGTCGATGCGGTAGGCGTCGAAGTATTCGGCCATCTTGCGGAAGCGTCTCATCCACCAGCGGTAGCCGTCCTGCGCCATCACCTCCCAGTTGTAGGTGGGGAACCCCCAGTTCTGCCCGTTCACGGAGAAGTCGTCGGGGGGTGCCCCTGCCTGTCCGTCGAGGTTGAAGTAATGCGGTTCGGTCCAGGCCTCCACGCTGTTGCGGCTGATGCCGATGGGGATGTCGCCCTTGAGCGCCACTCCATGTTGGCGGGCATACTGCCTCACGGCTTGCAACTGCAGGTGCAAGTGGTACTGGATGAAGTAGGCGAGGGCGATGTGTGGATATCCTTCGTTGCCGGGCGTGCAGAGCGCCTCTATCTCTTCGGGGCGGTAGGTGGAGTAGGCTGGCCACTGGCGGAAGTCGGGCGTGCCGTAGGCATCGCGCAGGTAGCAAAAGGCGGCGTACGGACGGAGCCATTCGCGGTTGGCCTCGAAGAAGTCCCGGAAGCCCTCCGTGGCCAGCAACGCCTCTCCCTCCTGCCGGTAGAGGAGGCCGAAGAGTTCCCTCTTTGACTCGTTCACCGCCTCGTAGTCCAGCGTGGGCAGGGCGTTCAGTTCCCGTTGCCGACGGTCAAAGCGGGCTTGTGCCTTCCGGTCGCGAAGGTGTCCCATCTGCCGAAGGTCGGCATACATGGGATGGAAGGCATAGATAGAGATGCTGTTGTAGGGATACGAGTCGGTCCAGGTATGTGTCATGGTGGTGTCGTTCACCGGCAGTATCTGTATCATTTTCAGGCCGGTGCGTGCCGCCCAGTCCACCAAGCGGCGCAGGTCGCCGAAGTCGCCCACACCGAAACTCCCTTCTGTGCGGAGGGAGAAGACGGGGATGGCCACGCCCGCCCCTCGCCAGGAGGGAATGTCGAAGTAGGCGTAGCGGTCGGCTACCACAAGTGTCTCGTTGGGTTCCAGCTTGGGGTCGGCCAGGCAACGGTTGGGGTTCATCTCCCATCCCACCAGGGAGTGGTCCTCTTTTCGGTAGAGGATGAACTTATATTCCAGCGGGAACATCAGCTTGGAGGCATCCAACTCTACCTGCCATTCGGGGAAGCCTGCATCGCTCATCGGTACGGCCTCGGCGGTGTTCCACTGTCCCAGCGCCTGCTGGTTGCCACACACGGCAAGGCCATATTCCGGCCCTATGTGCGGGGCATAGGCCTTGATGACGATGCTCCGTCGGTATGCCTGTGGCCATCTGTCGCGCTTGGGATGGGCCAGCAACGCCTCCGTGAAGGCGGAGCTATAGAGGTAGGCATGGCCGGGAATCATCTTCCAGCTGTCCTCCACCCTGTACTGCTTGGCCGATGGGCCAACGACGAAGAGTGTGCGGGGGAAGCAGTCCCACTCCTTGCGTACCACCACCCCGTCTTGCTCTATCTGGTACCGATAGCTGAGCTGTTGTCCCTCGCGGGGGACGTTGGCCTCCCACTCGGCTGTCCAGTAGATGCCGTCGGTGGTGTGCATGGGGAGCGAGCCTTCCGCCAGTCCGGCTATGCGCACTTCTTCACCCCAATTGGTCCTGTATTCGATGCGGAAGCTGATTACCATGAGATTTCTGTTTGACCGTGTGAGCGCAAGTATTCGTTGGTTCGGCTGAAGTGGTGGTTGCCGAAGAAGCCGCCCCTGTTGGCCGACAGTGGTGAGGGGTGTGTAGCGGTGAGTACCAGGTGCTTCTGTCGGTCGATAAAAGCCCCCTTGCGTTGGGCATAAGCCCCCCATAGGATGAAGACCAAGTGCTCGCGCCCGTCGGCCAAGGTATGGATGACAGCATCGGTAAACGTCTCCCAGCCCTGCCCTTGGTGCGACCCAGCCTGTCCGGCACGTACCGTCAGCGTGGCGTTGAGCATCAGCACGCCTTGCTGTGCCCAGCGGGTCAGGTTGCCGCTGGCGGGGGTATCGGTGCCGATGTCTGTCTTTATCTCCTTGAAGATGTTCTGCAAAGAGGGTGGAAAGGGCACGCCGTCGTTCACCGAGAAACAGAGGCCATGTGCCTGTCCCGGACCGTGGTAGGGGTCTTGCCCGATGATAACCACCTTGACCCTATCGAAGGGGCAGAGGTTGAAAGCGTTGAATATCAAATGCCCCGGAGGGAATATCTGGTAATGATGGTATTCGTCCCTCACGAAATCGGTGAGTCGTCTGAAGTACTCCTTGTCGAACTCAGGCTGTAGGCGCGTGCGCCAGCTCTCTTCTATCTGTACGTTCACTTTTTAGTGATTAGTGGTGAGTGATTAGCGTTGATTACAGGCTAATCACTATATAAGGTATATGTTCATCGCTTCACATTCCTGCCGCATGGCCTCGGGCCAGATGCTGGCTTGTATCTCGCCGATGTGAGCCTTGCGGAGGTAGTACATGCAGAGGCGCGACTGTCCGATGCCACCGCCGATGGAGAGGGGCAGGGTGTCGTTCATCAGGCGCTGGTGGAAGTACAGGTTGAGACGTTCTTCCTGTCCTTCCTCCTTGAGTTGGCGCAGCAGTGCCTCCTTGTCCACACGGATGCCCATGGACGACAGCTCGAAGGAGCGTTGCAGTACGTCGTTCCATATCAGGAGGTCGCCGTTCAGGCCGGGTAGGTCGTTCAGTCCCGGCGTGGTATAGTCGTCGTAGTCTGGAGCACGTCCGTCGTGCTTCTTGCCGTCGCCCAGCTTGCAGCCTATGCCGATGACAAACACAGCGCCATACTTCTTGCAGATGGCATGTTCCCGCTCCTTCGGTTCCAAGTCGGGATAGAGGCGGCGCAACTCCTCGGCATGGATGAAGTGGAGTGCCTGTGGCATCTGCGGCGTGATTTGCGGATACATCTCATACACCATGTACTCCGTCCGAATCATGGCGGCATAGATGCGGCGTACTATCTCCTTGAGGAACTCCGGGTTGCGGTCGGTTTGGGTGATGACCCGCTCCCAGTCCCACTGGTCCACGTAGAGGGAGTGCATGTTGCCCAGCTCCTCGTCGGCGCGGATGGCGTTCATGTCGGTGTAGATGCCGTATCCCGGCTCCACGTGGTAGTCGGCCAGCGTCACTCGTTTCCACTTGGCCAGCGAATGTACCACTTCGGCTTTGGCGTCTCCCAAGTCCTTGATGGGGAATGTCACCGGACGCTCCACGCCGTTCAGGTCGTCGTTGATGCCAGTGCCTTGCAGCACGAAGAGGGGAGCTGTGACACGCCGTAGGCGTAACTCTGAAGAGAGGTTCGACTGGAAGAACTCTTTTATCTGTTTAATGGCCAGCTCGGTTTGTCGGATGTCAAGCAGAGGCCGGTAATCTTGGGGCTTTATCAAATAGCTCATGATATTACACTTTATGTATGATTAGTAGCGGGCAAAGGTAAAAAGAAAAATGAAATATGTCATGAGATACCCCGAAAAGATTGTCTAAATGTTACGAGAAGTCATCCTGTATGCCCCATTCTTCTTGTCGAGGGTTTAGGTAGTTCTTGGTTGGCCACCCTCGTGGTCAAGCTTAGCCACCCTTGTGGTTAAGCTTAGCCACCCGGGTGGTTAAGCTTGGTCACCCGGGTGGTTAATCGTGAACTACCCGTCAAGGATACGAAAGGTACGAGGTGATTGATGTCCAAGATGCTAATGGGTTGATGTCATCTCCGCACGTGTTCTGCTGCTTCGGAACCGCCACCAGAACATCAGGCCGGCGCTGGTGAGGCCGAAGGGGAAGGCGAGCCATACGCCTACGATGCCCCATTGCCACACGATGCCGCAAAGGTAGCCCACGGGGAGGGAGATGAGGAAGTAGGCAATGAAGCTGATGAACATGAGTGGCTTGACGTCGCTGATGCCGCGCAGGGCGTTGGCGAAGGTAATCTGCAGGCCATCGCCAAACTGGTAGATGAGGAAAGGAACCATGAGCGATACGACCGTGGTGGTCACCTCGGGACTGTCGGTAAAGAGGCTGCCCAGGTAATGCCGGGCAAGGAAGATGCAGGAGGAGATGACGAGGGCGGTGGCGAGAATCAGGTGGAAGCCTGCGTAGGCCGAACGCCGGACGCTTGTCTCGTCGTGTTGCCCACGGAAATTGCTGACACGGATGGCTACCACCGCGCCGATGCCGTAGTATATCATGAAGGTGAGCTGCGAGATGGTGAGCATCACTTGGTGCGAAGCTAGGGCGATGGTGCCGAGCCAGCCTACCATGATGGTGCTAAGGCTGAAAGAGGCCGTCTCCATACCCATCTGGAGGGCTATGGGCCACCCCAATGCCTGGAGGCGGCGGAACAGAGGACGCGACCATCCGAGGCGGAACAGCCCCACGCGGTAGCGGCGGAAGCGGTGGGTACGGAGAAAGAGGAGGAGGAAGACCACCACCATCACTATGCGCGAGAAGAGGGTGCTGATGCCGGCGCCCAGCAACCCCAGCTCGGGCAGCCCCAGCTTGCCGTAGATGAGGAGATAGTTGCCCAGGATGTTGAGCAGGTTGCCGCCCAGCAATATCCACATGCCCGTGCGGGTGTCGGTGATGCCGTCGGCAAACTGCTTGAAGCCGTTGAAGAGCATGACGAACAGCAGCGAGGCAAGCAACGCCAGGAAGTAGGGACGGATGAGGGGGAGTAGCTCCGTGGGTTGCCCCAGTCGGCCGATGCAGGCGTAGACGATGCCCATGACCGCGGTGAGGAGCAGGGCTATCAGCCCGTTGGCCAGCAGGCTGTGGCGAAGTGCCTGCCCGGCTTCGGCCTGCCGGCCACTGCCGAAGAGGCTGCCTACCACGGGTGTGAGGCCGTAGGAAAAGCCGGTGCCGAAGAGGATGGCCAGCATGAAGAGGTTGTTGACGAAAGAGGCCGCCCCCAGCTCGAGAGTGCTGTGTTGGCCTATCATCAGCGTGTCGGCAAAGCCGAGCACAATCATGCCCAGCTGGCCCACCACGATGGGCAGCCCCAACCGTAGCAGTGCGTGGTAGTGGGGCTGGTAGGGGTGGAGGGCGGTGCGAATCATGCTTTACGGTAGTGTAGTATCACGCCGTTCTCGGGACGGAAGGCCCGTTGGGCAGCCTCTTGTAGCTGCTCGGGGCTGACGGCGCGGTAGCGTTCGGCCTCCAGCTCCAAGTCTTCGGCACGTCCCAGTAGTTCGAACCATGCCAGGTTGGTGGCTACGTTGAGATAGTTGATGTTGCCGAATATCTGGGTGGACTCGAACTTGTTCTTTACCTTCTCCAGCTCTTCGATGCCTACCTTCTCCTGTTGCAGGATGTCCAGCTGTTGGCGGAAGGCGGCCTCGGCACGCTCCAGCGATACGCCGGCGGCGGGCTTTCCGGTGAGTTGGAACAGGCCGGGGTCTATGCTGCCCGAGATGTAGGCGTTGGCGCTGGAGAGGAGTTTCTGCTCCTTGACCAAGCGTTGCGTCAGGCGGCTGGAGTTTCCGTTGCTCAGCAGGTCGGACAGGATGTCGAAGGCATAGTAGTCCGGCGAGCGGTGGTCGCTGATGTGATAGGCCATGAAGAGGGCATCGAGCGGCACGTTGCGCTCTACGGTGAGCCGTCGTTCTTCGGTCTGCACAGGCTCTTGCGGCAGAGGCGGGTGTACCACTTCCCTGTGGGGGATGGGTCCGAACCACTTCTCGGCCAGGGCGACTGTCTCTTCGAAGGAGATGTTGCCCGTGACGGAGAGGATGGCGTTGTTGGGGGCATAGAATCGGAAGAAGAAGGCCTTCACCTCGTCGAGCGTGGCGCCCGCTATATGTGCCAGCTCCTTGCCGATGGTGGGCCAGCGGTAGGGGTGCACGTGGTAGGCCAGCGGGCGGAGTATATGCCCCACGTCGCCGTAGGGCTGGTTGAGGCAACGTTGCTTGAACTCCTCCATCACTACGCCGCGTTGCACGTCGAGGCTGCGCTGGCTGAAGTCGAGGCTCAGCATACGGTCGGACTCGAGCCAGAAGGCGGTCTCCACGTTCTGGCGGGGCACGGTGAGGTAGTAGTTGGTGATGTCGTTGTTGGTCCAGGCGTTGTTCTCGCCACCGGCCTGCTGCAGCGGTTTGTCGTAGTCGGGGATGTGGACCGACCCTCCGAACATCAAGTGTTCGAACAGGTGTGCGAAGCCGGTATGGTCGGGGTGCTCGTCGCGCGCGCCTACCTTATAGAGTATGTTCAGCGCTACCATCTGTGTGCTCTCGTCTTGGGAGTGCACCAGCCGGAGGCCGTTATTCAGCAGATGCCTGTTGATTTTCATTCTACCTCCACCTTTACTATCTTGATGTCTTCCTCGGGGCGGTCGTTGCGGTCGGTCTTTGCCTGTTGTATCTTGTCTACCACGTCCATGCCCTCTACTACTTCGCCGAACACGGTGTACTCGCCGTCGAGGTGCGGGGTGCCCCCCACGGTGGTGTAAGCTTGTATCTGTTCGGGGGTAAAGTGGAACTCGGGCTGTGCGGCGGCTTCCTTCTCGGCCTGGGCGAAGAGCTTTTCCTGCAGGTCGTACAGACCGTCTTCGTCGTTGGCCTTGCGTAGCTTGTATATCTCCTTCATGTTCTTCTGCGCCAGCGCGTTGAAGAGGATGTTGATGCGGTTGTCATTCATCTGCTTCTCCATGCCGAGCAGGGTGGAGTCGTTGTACACCTTGCCGGTGACGATGTAGAACTGGCAGCCCGACGACTCCTTCTTGGGGTTGACGTTGTCGCCTTGGCGTGCGGCGGACAAGGCTCCCTTCTTGTGGAAGTACTTGGGGTAGACGAACTCGGCGGGCAGCGTGTAGCCTACGTCGCCTGCGCCCAGCATCTTGCCTTTGGGGGCGTTCTTTGACTCGGGGTCGCCTGCCTGAATCATGAAGTCCTTGATGACACGGTGGAAGAGCGTGCCTTCGTAGGTGCCCTTCCGGGCCAGCTTGATGAAGTTATCGCGGTGCTGGGGCGTCTCGTTGTAGAGTTTTACGGTGATGTCGCCTGCGGTGGTCTCAATCTTTACTAATGTTTCCTTATCCATGCTTTTGTTCTTTTTTGCTCCGCCTTGGCAGGCCATCAGCCCACCCAGCGATAGGGTTAATAATGCGAGTAATGTCTTCCTCATAACAGCTTTCTTTAAAATTAGCTTGCAAATATACTACTTTTGTGTTTCCTTTGGGGTGTATATAACCAATAAAAGGACTTCAATGAGACAAAGAAACCTCGTATTAATGGCAGTGGCCCTCGTGACCCTCGCCTTGGGAAGCTGCCAAAGCAAACCTTCCACGCCGGCTCATTTCGCTGTCGGCACCTACAATCTGCGTTATGCCAACCACGGTGACTCCGTGGAGGGTAATGGCTGGGGACAGCGTTGTCCCGTCATCGCACAACTCATTCGTTACCATGGTTTCGACATCTTCGGCACGCAAGAGGGGCTTATCGGCCAGCTCACCGACCTTGAGGCGGCGCTGCCCGGCTACAAGTACATCGGCGTAGGGCGCGACGATGGTAAGGAGGCTGGCGAGCATTCCGCCATCTTCTACCGTACGGATGAGTTTGAACTGATGGATCAGGGGAACTTCTGGCTGTCGGAGACGCCCGACGTGCCCAGCAAGGGTTGGGATGCTGTGTTGCCGCGTATCTGCACGTGGGGGCACTTCAAGTACAAGCCCACGGGGCTGGAGTTTCTCTTCTTCAACCTCCACATGGACCACATCGGCAAGCAGGCAAGGGTGGAGAGCGCTTTCTTGGTGCAGAAGAAGATGGTGGAGCTGGGTAAGGACCTGCCCGCTATCCTGACGGGTGACTTCAACGTGGACCAGACCAGCTCGTCGTACCAGGCGCTGGTGAGCAAAGGTGTGCTTGTCGACGCTTACGAGAAGGCCGACATCCGCTATGTCACCAACGGTACCTTCAATGGCTACCATACCGATGGCTTTACTACCAGCCGCATCGACCACATCTTCTTGTCGCCCAGCTTCCATGTGCTGAAGTACGGCGTGCTGACCGATGCTTATTGGACACCCGCACCCTCCGAAGAGAAGGCGGAGCTAAAAGATGCCCCCAACGAAATCAATGCGGAGAAGTATGTGAAACGCGTCCCTTCCGACCATTATCCGGTACGAGTGGTAATTAGTGATTAGCGTTTAGTGATTAGTGAGTAGAGTGATTAGCCTCCGTAGTCAAGCCCCTATTAGGGATGCCGACTGCGGAGGCTAATTACTAAACACTACTCACTAAAATCGACTTCTTGCCAGAGGTTCCCGTCGGGTAGGGGAGCTACCACCTCGACCTCCTCCTTGGAGACAGGGTGGACAAAGCGTACTCTACGGGCGTGTAGGCAGATGCTACCGTCGGGGTTGGAGCGTGGGGAACCATACTTCAGGTCGCCCTTGATGGGGCATCCCATCTTGGCCAGCTGGCAGCGTATCTGGTGGTGACGGCCTGTCTTCAGGTCTATCTCCAGCAGGTGGTAGTTCTCCGAGTGTCCTATCAGCTTGTAATGCAGCACGGCTCGTTTGCTGCCGGGCTTCTCCCGGTCGTAGGCGTAGCTTTTGTTCTGTTTCTCGTTGCGCACAAGGTAATTCACCAGCTCGGCTTCCGGCTCTGGGGGGAGATCCTTTACGATGGCCCAGTAGGTTTTCTTCACTGCGCCGTTGCGAAACATCTCGTTGAGTCGTGTCAAGGCCTTGCTGGTCTTGGCAAACATGACAAGACCGCTTACGGGGCGGTCCAGCCGGTGTACTACACCAAGGAAGACATTGCCGGGTTTCTGGTACTTCTCCTTCAGGTACTGCTTTACAGTCTCCACCAGAGGTACGTCGCCCGTCTTGTCGGCCTGGACAATCTCGGAAGCGGTCTTGTTGACTATAATAATATGGTTGTCTTCGTAAACTACAGTCATTTGGCGTGGCGTGGGTTACATGTTCATGCCGCCATCCACCTGAATGACCTGTCCCGATACGTACGACGACATGTCGGAAGCCAAGAAGGTGGCGATGTTGGCAACGTCTTCGGGTGTACCGCCGCGGCGCAACGGAATCTTCTTCGACCATTCGGCGCGAACCTCGTCGGAGAGGGCTGCCGTCATGTCCGTCAGGATGAATCCCGGGGCGATGGCATTGGCACGGATGCCGCGCGAACCCAGCTCTTGGGCGATACTCTTGGCCAGCGCTATCATACCAGCCTTGGAGGCGGCATAGTTGGCCTGTCCGGCATTGCCGTGCACGCCTACTACCGATGCCATGTTGATGATGCTTCCCGCTCTTTGGCGCATCATCACCGGCGTGCAGGCGTGGATGAAGTTGAACGCCGACTTGAGGTTGACGTTGATTACCATGTCCCATTGCTGCTCGCTCATGCGCATCATCAATCCGTCGCGGGTGATGCCTGCGTTGTTCACCAAGATGTCGATACGGCCGAAGTCGGCGTTGATTTGCGCTACTACCTTTGCCGTGTCCTCGAAGTTGGCGGCGTTGGAGGCATAACCTTTGGCTTTCACGCCCATTGCCTCAATCTCCTTCACGGTGTTCTCCGCGTTCTCGTCTATCATGAGGTCTGTAAACGCAATGTTGGCTCCTTCCGAAGCGAACTTCAGCGCGATTGCCTTGCCGATGCCGCGTGCGGCGCCGGTCACAAGGGCTGTCTTACCATCTAATAATCCCATACACTAAGTTGTTTTTAAATTTAAATTTGTTTTCTATGTAGTGCGCCAAACACGATGTTGGTCACGTACCTGTCTGTTGTCTCGTCGTCCAGTCCTTCGCCTATCTGTCCCCGGATGTAGGGCACCTCGATGCCTTTGAGACAGTAGTGCAGGAGGTTGGCGGTCATGTCCACGTTGTCTACCGCAAACACGCCTTTCTCTTGTCCTTCTTGCAATACGGCTTTGAAGAGCTGTACCTCTTTGGCATCAAACTTCTTCCTAACCTTCTCCACCCGCCAGATGTCACGGAAGAAGTTGGCCCGTAGTGTCCCGTTGCGGTACACGGCCTCTTTCACGGCATCCAGGCGCGTATAGATTAGCTCGATAATCTTCTCGTCGGGCGATGTGTCCTTTTCGGACACTTGCTTCATCACCTCGGAGAGGATGTCCAGTTCCGACTCCACCACAGCCAAATAGATTTCGTCTTTGCTTTTAAAATAGGTATATAGCGTACGCCTTCCCTTTTTAGAAGCCATGGCGATATCATTCATGGTCGTGTTCTCCACCCCTTCTTTGGCAAAAAGTTGGCGGGCAACATCTACTAATTTGGCTTTCGTCCTCGATACGGTCATAGATTGTCTATTGCACAGGTTTGATTATTTTGAGCAAAAGTATAGCTTTTCTTCTTATCGCACAAGAAAAAAAAGAGAATATTAACATGCAAAGTGATGGGAGACGCAATATACGCCCAAATACGTCTTCTTATACGTAGCTCACTATCAGCTTTATACGGTTTGAGTGATACTTTTATTCAAAAATATTCCTCCAAAAGTTTGCAGTTCTCACAAAAAGCCGTACCTTTGCACCCGTTAAACATCGCGGAGTGGAGCAGTTGGTAGCTCGTTGGGCTCATAACCCAAAGGTCGCTCGTTCGAGTCGAGCCTCCGCAACAAAAGAAGAATCGCAATCCTCAGAGAGAGGGTTGCGATTCTTTTTTGTATGCGATATAAGCACATTCGGACTGGCCCCGAAGAAAGGTCAGTCCGAAATTCTAATGGACGGATACTTTCAGTATCTTGGCGCCATAGCCTCCTACGGTTATCTCTGTAGGTTTGTAGGGTAGCAGGCTGATGTCCTCTTGGATTCCCGTGAGCAGGTCGGTGGCTTGCACGGATTCCATTTGGGGTATCTGCAGGAAGTCGAAGGCGTGCGAGGGTAGGTTGACGGCCACCCCTATCGGTTGGCTGTCGAAGTTGGCTATGACAAGGAGTAGTTCGCCTTCGTACTTACGCATGAAGGCGTATTGGCGGTGCTCGTTGAAGCGCCACCCTCTCAGGTTGGCATACATCAGGTCAAAGAAGAGACCTTGGCGGATGGCTGCCTCTTCGTTGCACATCGTCAGTACCCGTTGGTATAGTCTGCGGAGGTATTTCTGCTCTTCCGTCATCATCCGCCCGTCGTAGCGTCCTTTGCCTCGCCAGCGGCGGATGCTGTCCATGCTCCAATAGTCGAAGATGGTGGTTCGCCCGTCGCGTCCGCTGAAACCCTCATTGTCCATGCCCGGCTCTCCCAGCTCCTGTCCTGAGTAAATCATCATCGGGTTGGTGTTCATGCAGGCCGACACGATGAGGGCGGGGATGCCTTTGCGTGCGTCACCGGCGAAGAAGTCGGAGGCGATGCGTTGCTCGTCGTGGTTCTCGAGGAAATTCAGCATCCGTTGGTTCATATCACCCAAGCTCTGCCAACAGCGGGTGATGCCGGTTGCCGACTCGTATCCGCAGGCCACGCTACGTAGGGTGTCGTACAAGCCTACTTTGTCGTAGAGGTAATCGAAGTGCCCGCGCTCCAGGTAGTCGTGGTACAAGGTGGGATTGTACACCTCGGCTATGAAGAGCAGGCCGGGGTACGCCTGCTTCACTTGCGGGATGGCCCACTGCCAGAATTCCACCGGCACCATCTCGGCCATGTCGCACCGGAAGCCGTCGATGTGCTTGCCGGCCCAGAAGAGGAGGATGTCGAGCATCTTCTGCCAGGTGTCCGGTGTGGGGCTGAAGTGGCAGGTACCTCCGTTCATGTAGTCCACACCATAGTTGAGCTTCACCGTCTCGTACCAGTCGGTGATGTTGGGCGTGGCGTCGAACCGGTCGTTGCCTGTCGCCTTGGCGGGGTATTCGCGGTAGGGTTCAGCGGCACTGCCTTTCATGTCGAACTGTGCGCGTAGCTCCGTCTGCGGGATGTAGTAGAAGTTGTTGTAGGGGCTGAAGGCCAGTGCGGGGTTGTCGCCTTCGCCCAGTGCCACGGTGCCATCGGGCTGTGAGTCGGGCTGGTATTGGCGTGCCACGTGGTTGGGCACGAAGTCGATGAGGGCTTTCAGACCCGCCCGGTGCGTGCGTCTCACGAGGTTCTCCAGTTCTTTCATTCGCTTGGGCACATCGTTGGCCAAGTCGGGGTCCACGTCGTAATAGTCTTTGATGGCGTAGGGTGAGCCGGCTTTCCCTTTCACCATGGCAGGGTGGTCGTGGGCTATGCCGTAACGGCGGTAGTCGGTCTGTGTGGCATGTTCGATAATGCCGGTATACCACACGTGCGTGGCACCCAGCTTTCTGATTTCCTCCAGGGCTTTGAGGGTGAAGTCGTCCAGTTTGCCACATCCGTTGGTGTCGATGTCTCCACCCGGCAGGCAGTGGTTGTTGCTGTTGCCAAAGAGGCGGGGCAGCACTTGATAGATGATGATTTTTTGCGGTTCGTCTTGGGTCGTACCCGTAGCTATCTCCATATTGTTCCTTTCTCTGCCAAGAGGTGGTCTATCACTTCGTTGGCGGCGTTGTATCCTTGTTCAAATATCTCTTCGGCCTTCTCCAGTTCGGTGTTGCTGTAGCCGTATAGGTTATAGGGTTCTATCAGCATGTCACACCGTTCGGTGGCGGGTAGTGTGTTGGCCCGTAGCATGAAGTGGAAGGAGCGCATGGCTATGCCGATGAGGTTCTTCTTGTACTCCTTGGCCATGAGGGGGCTTACGTTGACCCCCACTACCTTTTCGCAACTTTTTCGCAGCGGGCCTACGGGGAGGTTCATCAGCACGCCGCCGTCCACATAGTTCACGCCGTCGATGTTGACGGGGGCGAAGAGTATCGGCATACTGCACGAAGCTGCTATACGCGGGCCGATGGGGCCTTTGCGGAAGTGCGTCACTCGTCCGTGGTCGAGGTCGGTGGCGGTGACGATGAGTGGAATCTGCAGTTCCTCGAGGTTCTTGGCCTTGAGGTTGCTCTCAAGGAACTCCACCAACTCGCTCAGGTCGAACAATCCCTTTTTGGGCAGTACCCATTTGGTGAGGTCCTGAAACTTATGTCCGGAGAAGAAGTCGAGCACCTTGTATGGCTCGTTGCCGTCGGCATAGAACACGGCGGCCAGCGCTCCGGCGCTCACCCCCGCTATGATGTCGGGCTTCACGTTGTATTCCAGCAAAGCCTGCATCACTCCCAAGTGGGCGAAGCCTTTGATGAAGCCCCCACTCAAGGCATATCCTACCTGATACTTCACAGTCTTCTTAAATTAAGAATTGAGAATTAGAAATTAAAAAATAAATGTGCCGCGGGTCGCATTCCCTCTTTGCACAGGGCACGAATATAGCAATTTAGGCTGATACCCGCTGCTCCTGCACGCATTTATTTTTTAATTTTTAATTCTCAATTTTTAATTTAATAGAAGAGCCAGTCCACACTCTCTTCGCCGCCTGCCAGTCCGGCGTTGCGTGGTTTCATCTCGTCGGAGGTGAAGCCCAGCACCTCCAGCCATCCTTTGGGGAGGGCCAGTGTTTGCCGGCCGGGGCCGAAGTGGTAGGCGTGTACGTTGACCAAGGGCAAGCCTGCTACGCGGATGGCATTGGTCAATACCGGTTCTGCCTGTCCGTAGTCGTTGGCGGAGGCGTCGGTCTCAAGCTTGGGCGCTTTGGCGTAGCGCTTCTGGTCGTCCTTGAAGTAGGCTACCAGCAGGCTCACGGGCTTGTTGGTCTCGAAGGATATCGTCGTACCCTTCTCCCGTTGCTCTGCTCCGTTGAGTCGGAACGCCTTCAGTCCTTTCAGCTCGGGAGCGAGAGCTTCCACCTTGCCGGGCACGTCGCTGAATAGCGAGGCACCTGGCTCCAGCGTCACGGTGGGATAGGCCGATAGCACCTTTACGGGTGCGGGTGCCCAGGTGGGCGGCTCCACCTTCTTCTGCGCCGGCTTGCCGTCCTGTTGTCCCTTTAGCATGGCGAGGTTGGCCTTGAAGTTGGCCAGTTCCTGTTCGTAGTGGGGCAGCATCTCGTGCCACGTCTTGTTGTGCCCGCCGTCACCCCCTATGGGGATGCGGCGTTGTGCCGTCTGCATGGAGTTGGCATACAGGTAGCTGCTGTCGGTGAGTTGCACCAGCTTGCGGTAGTGGTCGAGGCTCTCTTCCATGAGCGGGATGGCCGCTTCGAGGTTCTTGAGGTCCTTGCCCCATTGGTAGTCGAGCACGAGCTTGGCCGCCTTCACCTTCAGGGCGAAGCTGTAGGCGAATTCTCGGTAGCAATACATGTCGTTCCGTAGCCGTGCGAATTCGTCCTTACGGTCGGTTACCGAGGGCTGTGCTTGGTCGATGGCTGCCACTGCCTTATCGCCGTGGGCCATCACTTGCGCTATGATGTCGAGCGGTAGTTCGCCTATATGGGGTTGGTGTTTCCACTCCTTCTCCACGTATTCTATCAGTTTCTCTCCTTCCGGCCCGCAGCTCTCGTAGAACCCCGGGTAGATGGTATATTTGTAGGGGTTCACCAGCTGACTCATGAACATGCCGAGGAGCAGTGTCTGTCGGTTGCCCTCGGTGATGCCAAAGCGCCGGAGTAGTTTGGGGGCTATCTCGCCGCTCTCCTCGTAGGCGGTGCGTATGTAGTTGCCTGCCTTGGGGGTGGCACCGTAGTGCGTGCCCAACTGGCGGTTCCAGTAGCCTATCTCCTGTGTGCTGTCGCGGTGGCAGTTCCAGGCGTAGCGTGCCCACTCTTGGTACCATATCCAGTCGCGGTCGAGCTGTAGCTCCCGTTTCCCACCGGGCAGCTTATCGGCCGAGTAGGGCCAGTCCCAATACGAAGCTTGCGGGTAGAGGTGCAGGGCGTTGGCTCCATGCACGCGGTGCATGGCTATCACTGCCTTGCGCACGAAGTCGGGCGCTCCCCAGCGGAAGGGTTCGAGGTTGGCCAGTATGTGCACGTTCTCTATGTGTACCGTGCCCAGCTCGCTCAAGTCCTTGTGTATCTTGGCCCATGGCCCTCGTGGTTGGTAGGTGGTGAGCGACTCGCCGTTGTACTTGTGCATGGTGTAGAGGTTCTTGTACAAGGGCAGCGCCGCCTCCATCACTCGTTTGCAGTCGGTGTCGTGGGCGCGTAGCAGCAGGGGTGGCTCGTCGGTGCGTCCCAAAGCTTGCAGTCCGTCCTTCACGCCGGGGATGATGGTCTTTGTAAACCACTCCACGTCGTCGTCCACGGTGTTCATCGCCTCGCCCAGGCAGGCAAGTAGCCCTACGTTGGGGTATTTCTCGATGAAGGCGGCTATGCTCTTGCGCGTATAGTCGGCAATGAGCGGCGTGATGGGCCGGTGTCGGTCCTGCGTCTTGATGCCGTAGTGCTCGGCGAAGGGCTTGGAGACGATGATGTTGTAGAACATCTGTATGACGAAGATGCCCCTCCGGTCTGCCTCGCGGGTGAGGAAGGAGAACATCTCCTCATTCTTCTTGAACGTGGCCGAGTCTACCTCTACTGCAAAAGGGTACTCCTTGAGACGCACCAGCGAGGCGAAGGGGTGTCCGTTCCACAGGTAGAGCGAGTTCATGCGGTTCTTCACCAGCATGTCGAGGTATCGGGTCCACAACGCCTTGTCGTAGAACCACGGGAAGTTCTCAGGCGTGTATGGGTACTCGTACACGCCGTGGCCGGGCAGGTACTTTGTCTTTTGCAGGCCCACACAGGCACCTCGCAGTACCATCTCGGGGGCATCGCTGAAGTGGGCGGGGAAGTCCAGCTTTCCGTCCGAGGCTTCAAGGCGGTCTATCAGCTCCTCGGCTCCATATATCACGCCGCTGCCGTCGTGTCCTTCCACGCGGGTGAGGAGTTTGTTGGTGGTGATGCGGAACCCTTCTTTCTTCAGTGCCGTGCAGGCAGGTGCCTCCTCCAGTAGGATGTTCCTTGTGGCGGGGGTGATGGCGGTGGTGTCTCCTTCGCTTACGCTCACGGAGTAGCCGGCTTTGCTTAGCGCTTGCTCCAGCTGTTGGGCGGCAAACTCCACGCGGTTACCTGCTCCGGGGGCTGTCATGATGCGTACCCGATTCTTGCCGCAGGCAGCCAGGCAGAGTGCGCAGGCTGCTACGACGAATAGTTTGGCATTTTTCATATACGTTGCTCTATTTATTCTTGAATTGTAGTATATGAGAGAGAGACGTATAGACTTGCCATTTGTACCCAATCACGGTGTCATGAGGCTGACAGCGACTACCCCACCTTCCAGCCCGCTATTCCCCGTGTCTCTTTGTCGTAGCTCACGCCCACCTTCACCACTTGCCGATGTCCGGCTTCGTAGGCGATGGCGTAGCCCTTGTCCTCAATCTGTGTCAGCGCCTCCTCGGGCGTGGCGTCTACCTTCCCTATCGGGAACAGGCGGGTGGGTAGTGTAAATGCCATCGTTGCTCCTGTTTTAATACGTTACAGGGTAAAGATAGCCCTTTCTCCCTTCTCGCACAACAGTATGTGCTGGCTTTTGGGTAGTTTGGCTATTGAGGGATATCAAATTAACAGATGAGACGCTGCATTGGAGGGACTCTTTCCCAGTCTTTGTGTCCGATAATAGTTTGCTCGGGGATAGTCTTGGCGATTGGGCTTGCCAGTAAATTGGAGTTTAGGGGAGTGGTAAGCCGTACACGATTCTGACACGGCGGTTGTAACTGAAATCCTCCTCTCCCGCGGAGGAGAGGTGCCCGCAGGGCGGAGGGGAGGGACAAAAAAGCAGAATACCTATTTAATACAATAAGTAGGCAGGGAAGGCGTATCAGATGATTTAATATTAATATGTACGTTCATTATTTGTCCCTCCCCTCCGGCCTGCGGCCACCTCCCCTCCGCGGGAGAGGAGGACTTCAGTTACCACCGCCGTGTCAGAATCGTGTACGGCTAATCACTCATCCCTCACCGCTACTCACTCCCCTAAACTCCAATTTATAGATGAACCATATTGCACAAAACCGTCCCGAGTACGATATACAGAGAAGCTTTATTTCCTCCTCTATCCATACGTATCTCGAAGTGTCCCAGTACTTTAAGACGTTACCCCTAAGCAAACTATTTGTTCCATTCGGTGGGAATTCTTTCCCACCGCGTTGGGAAGAAAGTCCCACCGCCTTGGGAAGAAAGTCTCACCGCCTTGGGAAAAAAGTCCCACCGCCTTGGGAAGAAAGTTCCAACGCGTTGGGAAAAAGGTCCCACTTCGTTGGGAAAAAAGTCCCAACGTGCTGAAAAAGAATTCGCACAGAATAGAGTAAAATGTTTGCTTAGGAAAGTACCATGATAGTAGCTCCTAATATCATGCTAATATCATGGCTATTATCATGGTCTTAAAGCTTTGATTGCCAATGATTAACGAGTAGTAATGAGATTAGTGAGAGTAGAAATGCAAAAAAACACGTAGGGGGGAGAGCTGAAACACACCCAAAAGTGTGGAAGAGAGCAAGCCTTTTTCGGCTTTCGCCACCCTGTGCTACCCCATTTTCGGATGTATACGATT
>JAISIX010000254.1 GCA_031261805.1 Mediterranea sp. (in: CFB group bacteria) | reverse complement strand
CCCTTCTCCTTGCAGTAGGCCTTGGCGCGGGCGATGGCCTTGTCGATGCCGCCGGCGAAGTCGACGTGGTTGTCCTTGAGCAGAATCATGTCGAAGAGTCCGATGCGGTGGTTCATGCCGCCGCCAATCTTCACGGCCATCTTTTCGAGGATGCGCATGCCCGGGGTGGTCTTGCGGGTGTCGAGCACGTGTGCCCGGGTGCCTTCGAGTTGCTTGGCGTACTTGCGGGTCATGGTGGCGATGCCGCTCATACGTTGGAGCACGTTGAGCATCAGGCGCTCGGTCTGCAGGAGCGACTGCACCTTGCCTTCCACTACCATGGGCACGTCGCCGGGCTTCACCTCGGCTCCGTCGTTGATGAAGACTTCGACCTTCAGCGTGGGGTCGAAGCGGTGGAAAATCTCTTTGGCTATTTCGATGCCGGCCAGCACGCCGGCCTCTTTGATCAGGAGCTTGGACTTACCCATGGCCGTGGCGGGGATGCACGAGAGGGTGGTATGGTCGCCGTCGCCTATGTCTTCGGCGAAAGCCAGGTCGATCAGTTTATCGATCAGTTCTTGTTCTTTACTCATTGACTTTGTCTATTCTTATTTGGTAGATTAAATACTGTTGTTGCGCCTTCCGCAGGAAGCAGTTTACCCGGAACTTTCCCCGGGTGGTAGTGAGCGTGCCCACCAAGAAGCTCGACTCGTCGCGCTTCCCGTCGTGGTTCACGACAAAGCCACTCACCTTGTTGTCGGCAAAGAAACCGCGCATGGTCGCCGTCGCCTTCTGCTTGTCGGCGTTGGTGGTATTGCCTTGGATGGTGAGGCTCACCTTGTCGCCCATATACGTTGTCAGTGCCTCCGCGCTTCCCTTCTGGAAGGCCGAGGTGACCCCTGCCGGTATCTCCTGTGCCGACACCGACAGCAGGAAGAGAAACAGGACTGCCAGCATGGCAAACAATCGTCTTCTCATAATCGTAAACTTTTAAAGTTGGTGCTCTTCTTTTACTCTAACTTTCTGTTTCGGACGAACAAAGGTAAGCATTAAATGCGTAATCGCACAGAAAAAGCCTACTTTTGCACTCTAATCAACCCGATACAGACCGTATGAAGACAATATTGCTCGTGGTGGGACGCACCGTGGAAGCCTACTATATAGCGGCTATCGACGAATACGTACGCCGTACCCGCCGCTACCTCTCTTTCGACATGGAGGTAATCCCCGAACTGAAGAACACCAAGAGCCTCTCGGCCGAGGTGCAGAAGGAGAAGGAGGGGGAGCTGATACTCAAGGCTCTCCAGCCCGGCGACGTGGTGGTGTTGCTCGACGAGCATGGGCGGGAGCTACGTTCGTTGGAGTTTGCCCGGTATATGGAGCGGAAGATGAACACGGTGAACCGCCGGCTGGTGTTCGTCATCGGCGGCCCTTACGGCTTCGCACAGAAGGTGTACGAAGTGGCGAGCGAGAAGCTCTCCCTCTCGCGGATGACCTTCTCGCACCAGATGATACGCCTCCTCTTCGTAGAGCAGATGTACCGGGCCATGACCATCCTCAACAACGAGCCTTACCACCACGAGTAGGTTCTACAATGAACCTTATTACCACGAGTAGGCCCCTTGCCCCGGACTGCTTTACTCCCGGCTCATCAGCCGTTGCTCGGCCATCCGTTCGAACTTGGTGCCCGGCCGCCCGTAGTTGGCGTACGGGTAGATGGAGATGCCGCCGCGAGGAGTGAAGAGTCCTGTCACCTCTATGTACTTGGGATTCATCAGTCGGATGAGGTCCTTCATGATGATGTTCACGCAGTCTTCGTGAAAAGCGCCATGGTTTCTGAAGCTGAAGAGGTAGAGCTTGAGGCTCTTGCTCTCCACCATCTTCACGTCGGGGATGTAGCTGATGCGTATCTCCGCGAAGTCGGGCTGCCCGGTGATAGGGCAGAGGCTGGTGAACTCCGGGCAGTTGAAGCGCACCCAGTAGTCGTTCTCCGGGTGTTTATTGTCGAACGCCTCCAGTACCTCGGGGGCGTAATCCTGACGGTACTCCGTCTTTCTCCCCAGCAGGGAGAGTTGGTCTTTCAAATCGGACATGCTAAATGAGAAATTAAGAATGAAGAATTAAGAATGAAGAATTGGGAATGAAGAATCAAGGAATGCGCAGCCCATTCTTCATTCCTAATTCTTCATTCTTAATTTCCAAATACCTTTCCAGCCCCTCCCTACGTAGTTTGCAGGCGGGGCAGTGGCCGCAGCCATCGCCGGGGATGCCGTTGTAGCAGGTCAGCGTCTTGGTGCGTACCAGTTCGAGTACGCCCAGTTGGTCGGCCAATGCCCAAGTCTCGGCTTTGTCTATCCACATCAGTGGGGTATGGATGACGAATTGCTCGTCCATGGCGAGGTTGAGGGTGACGTTGAGCGACTTGATGAACGAGTCGCGGCAGTCGGGGTAGCCGCTGAAGTCGGTCTGCGACACGCCCGTCACCAAGTGCTGTATCCCTCGCTCGCGGGCATATACCGCCGCGATGCTGAGGAAGAAGAGGTTGCGCCCCGGCACGAAGGTGTTGGGGTAGGAGCCGGCAGGCTTTTCCTCGTCCATCGCCATAGTGGTGTCGGTGAGTGAGTTGTGCCCCAGCCGGCCAATGAAGGATACGTCCATGGCGTCGAAGTGCACCTCTGCCTCACGGGCTATCTCCCGTGCCAGCTCTACCTCTTTCTCATGTTTCTGCCCGTAGAGGAAGCTGAGCGCATACACCTCCTTGAAGTGGCGCTTCGCCCAGAACAGGCAAGTGGTGGAGTCCTGTCCACCACTGAATACAACCAATGCTGTTTCTTTGTTCACGTTTGTTAGTGATTAGTAAATGCTATATATAAGCACATTATCGTGGTGCTCTCTAATACGCGACCGCTATCCGCGGCGTCTTATGTTATCTCAGAATGTACTGTTGAGGCTGCAAAGGTACGAAATGTGAAGCGATTGCACAAAGACCTATTGAACTCTATCTTTTATCATCCTCTGTATGCTATGTCGCTGGCTATACTCCTCTTTCAACGAATGTAGCCACCTGAGGTACATTTTCTCCGGCATACGTCGGTAGCCCAATTGATGGATTCGGGAATAGAGCGCATCTATCTTCTCTTTGCCCTGTGGTGATGGACTCTCTTGATAAAGTGCGGTGATTATGTCCGCTTTGAGAAGCAATGCGTTAATATAGTGTGGATAGTATTTGAGTGCTGTGTTCAAGCACTGTAGTATGAAATGTCCGTTGCGTATTCCATATTTATGCATATACCCCTGTGCGAGGTCCGTGAGGCAAAGCGCCACGGACTGTCGCACGGAGAGCGTGTCCATATAGATGCCATTGCGTACGGCATCCAAATGGATATATCCCGATGCCATCAACCAAGCGTCGGTAGGACAGTCACCACAAGTCAACTCTATGTTGTACCAGTTGGTCTGTTTGCTATACGCTTTGATGTATAGGTGGTTGGGAGCCAATGCTAACCAGCTCTCCTGTCCCAGCCTATCCATGATAAGCTTGTACAGCAGTGGCATGGAGTGACAATTTCCTTTCCCTGTTTGCATTAGCGTGGTGACGAACATGTTGCTCCAGTCCTTGTTTCCGGTATAGTCGTCGTAATTATAGGAAAAGGGGAGGTGGTAACCGATGGAGTCGGCTGTTACTTGTACTGGTATGCTGTCGGCCATAAACGTGAATACGGCACATTGTGTTTCGGCGGCAATTTCCTCTTGACAGGTAGTTTTTACCCGCTCGTCTTCCCTGCCCATGTATTGGATATTGCCCGATGCCAAGATGCCACGGCAGAAACGAGCATAATAATCCAACTGCGCAAGGAAAGCCTCCTCGTTGAGTCGTCCGTCATAATACGCGCCTTCCACGGCAAGAACCGCTTTACATAAATCGAGAGAGTCTTTCCCTTCCAGCATATTAGTCAACTGGATGGCACTGCGGTAGTAGGCGGCTTGTGCGTGAAGGGCTGGTGATATTGTGGAAAGCACTATGGTCGTAAGTGATGCTAAGACGCATAGGCATATTTTGAGATGACATAACTTTCCTCTCATATCAGTTCTTTATTACTCGTTTTTCTTTCCATGAATCTATAGGTACACCATATTCTTCAAAGGCAAACTGTTTGCACGAAAACACGTTGCCATCATGGTAGTCAAATGTAAATCCTGTATTATCTAATATGGATAAATGCGCATTAGATTTCAACAAATTCTCTTCTATCACAAAACGCTTACCATCACATTCCGCAAACTCTTTAAAACTTATAGGGAGTCCTTCTTCTAACAAGTTCTGTACTTCAATGACTTTCGAAATCACTTCTTTTTCTGTCGAGAAAGCCTTGGTATCTATCTCATAATCCTCCTTATATTGAGAAAATCTGCTAATGACATTGCTTAAATCAGAAAATGCCTTTGATTCCAATGTGGTTAGTTTCGAATGGTCTAACTCCTTGTCATAGCAATAATAAAACTCATCACAGAACACAGAGGCTGTTATCTGTTTAGATAGATATCGTTCCATCAACAGAAACAAAAGCCTTTTATCTTGTCTATTATACATAGTATATCTCCTTATTTGTAGTATTTGAAATGCCAAACAGAGTTTGTCGCTTTATCATAGAAAACTTCCAAGTTGTATGCCTTGCCAGCCTCTATTGTATATGGCCTATGTCTCAATATCGTGAAAATCATTCGGAATTTCAATTAAAGGTTGGAAATTAACTTTCCAAATATCTAACTCTAATAAGTAATCATTGTCATCAACATATAACGATGCTATGACGTCGACTCCATCATTGTCATAGAAATGACAATCACTGACTTGCCGTCCAAAATGGCGCTCTTTATAATCCTTAGTAAGGTTATTGGGAATCAGATAGAGACTACCCATCTTACCATCATTCATGGGATGCACTCTTAGAGTGTCTTTCCAATCTTTAGGCAGAGATAACGTAGCCTTATCCACTAAATAGACTAAGAGTCTCTCTTCTTTCTTTGTCATTCTTCTATCATTTAGCATGGATTCTACCAACATTTAATGTTCCATTCTGTAGTTTATATGCAGTATATTGTAATGATTTGCCTTCAACAGATATAATCCTATTTACTGTTTGCCCAGTTTTTATACTTGATGATATTGATTTTAGGTCAGATGAAACAGCTTTGCTAACAGTGGCTCTATCAAGTCCTAACTGGTCTATATGTCTGAATGTATGATAAACCTGATTTGAGTTGCTCCCAAATTGAATAGACGATTTTGTACCAATACGTCCTCCATATTTTCCTACAGCCCACGAAAACGCCTTTCCTCCTACAAATCCAATGCCTTCCCCTATCAACGTGGTATAAGCAAACTTCGCTATGGGTTTCCCTATTGCATTTGTTTCACGATTCACCAAACTATTGAAAAGCCTTGACTTGGAATCTTCTGATAACGGACTGTCCTTTCCTAAAAGCTTATTCTGCATACTTGGGTTGGAGGCGATATAGTCGAAGGTATTTGCCGTATTGCTTACCATACC
>JAISIX010000246.1 GCA_031261805.1 Mediterranea sp. (in: CFB group bacteria) | reverse complement strand
GAAGACCTATCGCGAGGTGTGGTCAACGACACTATCAACGGTGGCGAACTGCAAGCCGGACGTGTGCTGGTGATGGAAACGGATAAGGTGATGCAGAAGACCACCATCCTACTCATGCGTGTACGCAGCGTGATAAAAGACGTCAACCACTCTGACAGAGAGCTGCTGGGCGAGGAGATGATCTTCATCGGCTACCAAGGTGAGATTGACCGTCACGATTTCCTCGACCAAGAGACTTGCCAAGAACTGTTCCTCAACGCACGGGCTACCGGAAATATCGATGCCCTCTCGCAAAGCCTACTGCTCGACAGCTCCATAGCATGGATTAACGACGAGCAGACGCTACGCTTGCATACCGACAGCATAGCCCTACAGCGAGCCAACAAGCTGGTCGATGCCTTTACACAATACCGCACCTATGCCCGTGTGGCTACCTACCAAGTAGCCGAGCCGGTATTGCCCATGGATGTGATAGCGGCATTCGTCTTTATACCCTCCAAACAGTAAACGCTTATGGATTATACAAGCATTCATGTATACGGGCACCTGCTCTCCGACGACATACTCCATGCCATAGAGCAGGACTACAACCTACGGGGCAACAGGGCCGAAGACTTTGCCATCGACACCCAAGTAGGCGCTGCCATCGATTATGTATGGAGTAGCCTGCGCAATGACTGGCGCTTCTACAACGAACGATCCATGCTCAACGACCCTTATGGCACCCGTCGGTCACGCGACTTGATGGAACGCCTCTTCGGTAACCTGGGCTACACCCTGCAGCGACAGACTGCCTATATCGGTACCGACGACGACCGTTCGAAACGCTACGACATCACCTACCTCTGCCCCGACCTACATGGCTTGCCCATCATCGTGATAGGAGACCGCACCGGCGACGCCGAGGCCGATGCCCTCGACAAGTGCTCGCTCGACTACCGTTCCAAAGGAGCGCAACGCCGTAAGTCGCCCCATGCCACCATGCTGGAGTATCTCAACAATACCGAGTGTGTGTATGGCATCGTGGCCAACGGACAAACCCTCCGCCTGATACGCAACACCGGGCAGCTGGTGAAGCTCGTCTACTTGGAGTTCGACCTGCGTCGTATGCTGGAGGAGGATAAGTACACCGAGTTCTGCCTCCTCTTCCGCTTGATGCATGCCTCCCGCTTCCGCACCGTGGCCGACGAGGCTTGCGTCATGGACCAATATTTCAACCTGAGCATAGAGAGCGGCAACCGCATACGCGATGGACTGTCGGCAGCCGTACAGCGAACCATGGAGCGCATCGGCCAAGCAGCCGTACAAGGCACAGGCGAGGGCAACGACCGCTTGCGGGAGGCACTCACCGACGGCACGTTGACAGACGTCGGCTTCAACAAGGAGCTTATCCACTTCATCTACCGGCTGCTCTTCCTCTTTATCATCGAAGACCGAAACTTAGTCTACCAATTACCTTCCGCCGATGCCCCCGACTATGCACGCATTAGCCGGCAGAACGATATATACAAGCGCTACTATGCCGCCTCGCGTCTGCGGCACCTCTCCGAGCTGAACTACCTGCGCAATCATCATTATGCCGACCTGTGGCAAGGTCTGATGGATACTTTCCACCTCTTCGAGTCGGGCGACTTCGGTAGTCGGCTGGGCATCAAGCCACTGGGCGGCGTACTGTTCGACGGCGAAACGTTACGCTACCTGCGTCATTGCACCATCGGCAACGACAGCCTGCTGGAAGCCTTCGCGGCACTCAATGAGTTCACCGATGAGCGAGGCAACCGGGTGAAGATAAACTACTCCTCGCTTGATGTCGAAGAGTTTGGCTCCGTGTACGAAGGCATCCTCGAGATGCGCCCTTATATCACCCCTTCACCCGACGCCGCCCATTGGGACTTTGGCTTTGTGGGAGGCCTCGACAGGCAGAGCACCAGTAGCTACTATACCCGGCCCGACTTGGTGCAGAACCTTATCCGCACCACGCTCGAACCCGTCATCAAAGAACGTGTGAACCGTGCTACCACCTCCAACGAACAAGTGTCTTCGCTCCTGAGCCTGAAGGTGTGCGATGCCGCCTGCGGCTCCGGGCACATCGTACTGGCCATGGCACGCACCATCGCTTGGTACGTCTGCTCCATCCGCACGGGAGAGGATAATCCGGCCTCACCCGACTATCGGGAAGCCCTGCGCGAAGTTATCCAGATGTGCGTTTATGCCGTAGACTCCAACCCCGATGCTGTAGAGCTGTGCAAGGTAGTGCTTTGGATCGAGGGCTACTGTGCCGGCAAACCATTGTCGTTCCTCGACCACCATATCCGTTGCGGCAATTCCGTACTGGGTGTCACCATGCTCGACGACTTGCTCCATGGAGTGCCGCAGGAGGCTTTTGCGGCTACCGACAAAGATACCTTGCGACGTATCCGTAAGATAAACGCCGAAGCGTTGAAAGATATTAAGCTGCTGCACGACGGCAAAGAAGCTGGTGTCCAGGTTACGTTGTTCAACGGCGATTACACCATACAGCACATCGACTCCGAACAGGTGAACTTGGCCACCCAAGTGCGCGAAATAGCCCAACTCCCCGAGAACTCCTTGTTGGAGGAGCTTACCAAACAGCACAAGTGGGAAGACTTGATGCAGTCGCCCCGTGTAGAGTGCCTGCGACGAGCTTGCGACCTCTATGCGTATGCTTTCTACAAACAGTTTACTCCCGATGAAGTAGAAGAAACGGTGCGGGAGGAAGATGGCGATAAGTTTACCTTACTACCTATTCCCTATACCCGCACAATCTATCAGGCATTGGAAGAGATTAAATACTTGGAGAATCCTTCGGACGATTTCATGTCCTTGACCGACGATTTCAAAGAAGAAATCGTCCGAGCAGCCCGGCAACATCGTTTCTTCCACTGGTGCGTGGAGTTCCCCGAGATATTTGCGAACAATGGAGGATTCGACGTGATGTGCGGCAATCCACCATGGGATAAGATAAAAATAGAGGATAAAAAATGGTTCGAGAGCCAAGGACGTACCGATATTGTAAACGCCGGAACGGCGTCCCAGCGCAAACAGGTCATTGCTAACCTTCCTACTACTGATCCCGTCCTTCACAAAGCATATCAAACGGCACTTCACGATGCCGAAGCACTTAGCCGTTTTATACGCTTCGCCGGACGATTCCCTCTAACGGCAACGGGCGACATAGACCTCTATCCACTCTTTGCCGAACTTTGTCTTTCGTTCTCCAAAGAGGCATGGGGATTGGTGTTGCCTACCGGCATTGCCGTGAACGATAGCAACAAGGATTTCTTTGCCAAGTTGGTGAATGAAAACAGGCTGGTCTCACTGTTTGACTTTGAAAATAGGGAAGCACTCTTTGATATTCATCGAATGTTTAAGTTCTGTCTCCTTACCGCCGGAAAGGCACAGTCCGCCCCCCGCACGGTAAGCGGTGGATTCTTCCTGACTCGTTTGGATCACCTCCTTGACCCCAACCGCATCTACACGTTGCAAACGGATGATATAGCACTCTTTAGTCCCAACACCAAGACTTGTCCCATCTTCCGTACCAGCCGAGATGCTAAGTTGACAAAGAAAATCTACCGAAACGCCGAAGTATTGATGAATGAAGCGGAGGAGAGCAATCCGTGGGAGGTAAAGTTTGCACGTATGATAGACATGTCCAACGACTCCCACCTCTTCCGTACCTACGAGCAGCTCACCTCCACAGGTGCCACGCTTAGCGGCAACCACTTCAGCTTGGGCGATGCCACCTACGTACCACTCTACGAGGGCAAGATGATTTGGCACTATAACCATCATTACGGTACTTGGCCTACACGAGGCGAACGCCCCAATTCCATCTCGTCGCCTTCCCTGAAAGAATTGCAAGATGCCAACCACTGCATTATGCCGTGGTACTGGATACCACTTGATGAGGCGCAGAAACGACTGATAAAGAAAGATAGTAAAGGCAAGGTGCTGTGGCAGTGGGAACACAGATGGCTGATAGGATTTAGAGATATTACCAATGCTACAAACGAGCGGACGTTTATAACTACACTACTGCCTAATGAGATAGGTGCGAACAATAAGGTTCCACTTATTTTTCCGCTACAGAACGCAAGGTCTTGCTGCTGCCTGCTGGCCATGATGACCTCTTTGCCTTTTGACTATGTTGCAAAACAGAAAGTAGGGGGTAGCAGCATGAATTTCTTTATCGTAAAACAACTTCCCGTGCTCTCACCCGAACAACTCATCGCATCATCATTCTACATGGAGATAGTAAAGCGTGTAGCCGAGTTGTGCTACTTCAATCACGACCTTGACGGCTGGGCTACCGAGCTATGGGAAGAGATGGACGAGGTACAGCGCACTCAGTTGCCGCAGCTCGGAAGCCTTACGCCTTTTGTGTACGATGAGGCTCGCCGTGCACAGTTGCAGGCCGAACTTGATGCCATCTTTGCTCACCTCTATGGCCTTAACACCGAAGACATCTTGTATATCCTCGACCCCGAGGAGGTATGCGGCACGGGCTGCATCAACGAAACCTTCCGGGTACTAAAGGATAACGAGAAGCGAAACTTGGGAGAGTACCGAACCAAGCGTCTTGTGATGGAGGCTTGGCATAGGTTTGGCTTCGATGGACGTAAGTAGCCTTGTCCACCGACCTTTGCCGGTGCGCTTCCTACACCTCGAACTAGATGGCGGGCTTCTTGTCGAAGAAGGAATATTGGAGCTTGGAGAAGACGGTACGCGGATGGGCACGCTCTCACGGGCGGAAGGGCATGCGCGTACGAGCGGATGCCCTTCCGCTCATACGCCGATGGGCATGCGCCCAATCTTTGATTTCTCCCTCCCAGAATGTTTTTTTCGTGTTTTACCCTCATGCCCTCACGGTTTTCGTGTAATGCATTGTAAACAAGATTGTTAGAGCGTGATGGTAACCGTGATGGTAAAGTTACTCTCACTCGTTGTCTCGAACTTCCAGGTAAGAGGGATAAAGGTCGTACCCCAAACAACTCGTAGCTTACTCCCAATCTACGTGTACATTGACCCCCAATCCACGAGTACTTTGGGGGTCAATGCACCCGTAGATTGGGGGTCAATCCTCCCGTTTATTGGAAACAACTCTCCCGTACATTGGGGGAGGTTATCACAAACTCCCCATGCTAAGGAACAATATTGGACAACCAATAGTAGGATTAAGAAGTTAAACCGGTCAACCAAAATCAGGACGAGATAAAGAGTGAGAGTAACTTTACCCTCACGGTTACCATCACGGTTACCATCACGGTGTAATCCGTTGATTTACAGTATGTTAGTTGGAAATCGTGAGGGTATGAGGGTAAAACACGAAAAAAAACGTGCTGGGGGGTGTACAAACTGATTGAGGGCGGCTTACGACACAAAAATGACAGGGTAGCCTATTCTCGCCTGGATCCATAGCGTAGTGGGGCTATCCTGTCATTAAAACGTTGTGCGGCTAAGCCGCGGCATCTTTCCTTATGCGTACGTTACGATGCTCTCCAGTACGGGGGTCGATTCGCCATTTGGTACATAGACCGTAATCATGGCAGTGCCATACTTCGGCACTGCGGTCACGGTCTTCGAGATGCAGAAGAAACGGTATTGTTTGCCGTCTACAATCTGGTAAGAGACCAATACGGGAGTGTAATCTACTCCTACTAAGCCCTTCAAGGCACTGCCGAAGACTTTTGTGTCATCTTCGCTCAATGGCGCAAAATCGCTCCAACCACCCAAGGTTTGCCCAATGGCTGCGTTTGCGTTATCGCCTGCGGCGGGGGCTACGACGTATGGGAGTACATCTTCGTAAAGGACTTCTGTCCCTCTTAGCTGTGCCAATTGGACTTCGGCCTTGCCAGGTTGTACACATAGGAAAGTAAAGGACTGCACTACCGGGAATCCGGTGAATCCTTCGGGATGGGGAACGGCTTCTGCTTTTTCTTCTACTAACACTATGCCGCCACAAAGGCTACTTAGCGCGTAACGATTGTTGGTACCACTGTTGTAGGTACGCTGCAAGGTGAATGTTTCACCTACTTTAAATGCTTTTCTAAACATACGATTATGGTTTTGACGTTATTAATAAAGCTTCTGCGGAGAATGGATCCCACTTCTCCGTTTTGCTTCTTTGTGCAATATTGATACTCTTGGTATCTCTGCTACAAATTTAAATATAAATGGGGGGAAAGCAAACTATTTTTTCAAAATAGTTTGCTTTCCCCCCATTTTTTTTTGCTTGGGCGTATGTGGATATTTCCTTGGTTCTCCCTATTTGCAGTACTTGGTTATCAGGCTGTCGACGTTGGGGTCGTTTAGCTCCTTAGCTTTTTGGAAGTTGGCACATGCCTCGTTCATCTTCTTCTGCTGTACGTAGCACAGGCCCAGCAGGCGATAGGCTTCGGAGTACTTGGGGTTGGTTTTGATGAGGTCGTCGAGCTGGCTGATGGCTATCTCGTAGCGTCCAACCCGGAGGTTGAGGGCGGCCTGTTCGGCCTTGTAGGTGAGGTCGGCGGAGTTCAACTCGATGGCTTTGGCGATGTCGTCGAGCGCACGTTGGTACTGGCGCGACTTCAGGGCAGCCTGCTCGCGGTAGTAGTAGAAGAGGTCGTTCACGTCTCCTTTGACGGCGTTGTAGTAGGCGTCGTAGTCGAGCAAGGCGCTGCGGGCCTGGTCGACGTTCATGTACGCCTGTGCGCGCTCCAGCAGGTAGGGGGCGAGGTCGGGGGTGACGGGTTGTGGCAGGTGCGCTACGCAGCTGTCCATCAAGGCAAGTATTTCTTTGGGGTCGGCCTGCAGCAACTCCTTGGTCTTGGCGGCGCTAAAGAAGGTGGCGGACGAGGCGAGGTTGCTGGCGTTCACCTTCTCGTAGGCGGTCAGCGCGCCGGCATAGTCCTGCTTGGCGAAGAGGATGTCGCCTTCGAGCTGGGTGTAGATGGGCAGTGGGTCGATGGTTATGGCTTGACGTACGTTCTCCAGTGCCTTGTCGAAGGTCCAGTCTTTGTAGGCATGGGTGGGTTTGGAGAGCTGATAGTTGTATATCATTTTGGCGATGTTGTAGTACACATCGTCTTTCTTCTTGGCTATCTTCAAGGCTTGATCCATGTCGGCGGAGGCTTTGTCGAGTCCGGCGGCATCATCTTTGTCTTTGGCTATGTAGTAGCCGGCGCGGCGGATGTAGCCGTCCGTGCTGTTGGGGTACTTGCCGACGAAGTCGTCCAGCAACCGGAGGTAAGCATCGGGCGACATCTGTGAGGAAGCCATGAAGAGGTAGACCAGCGCTTGCTCTTCCGTGTCGGGCAGCCCCTTGCGGATGCCGATGGCGTTGAGGGTGTTGTCGCTCAGGGAGAGGGCCGTGATTTTCTGCGACAGGGCGAAGCGGGCGCCCGAGGCGTAGCAAATGCTGAGCGTGTCTTTGCCTGATGCCTTCTGGGCGAGGCCGTACACTTCGCCGTTTGCGTTCATCACGGGGCAGCTCACCATCTTGTCCTTCATCTCCATGCTGAGGGTATAGTAGAAGTAGTCGCCGTTCACTTTCGATACCTCTTTCACTTTGCCGGCCAGGCAGGCGATGCTCTTCTGGGTGGAGTAGGGGAGCATCCATGTGTCGGTGCCTACGGCCGGTGCCGTGCGGGCGACGGTGAGTGCGGGTACCCGCTTCTCGGTGATGGCTACGCGGAACTTGATGACATCGTACATGTCGTTGGCTCCAAGGACTTTGTCGACCGGCATCTCCTTGCCCTCGGGCGTGATGATGACGGCTCGTTGCGCCCCTTTGAAGAGGGTGTAGTCCGATAGTGCTACTCCGTCTTCGGAGACGAAGAAGCCGTTGCCGGTGTTGAGCATCTTGTTGTTCTTATCGTACGTCACTACCGAGAATACAGCACGCTTGGCTTTCTCCACCCATTTGGGCGTCTGTGCCTGGATGCCTGCCTGTGCCAGGCAGAGGAGCATCCAAGTGAGGCATAAAATCTTTTTCATATTATTAATCAGTTCTTTGTTTCATGGCTTCGTAGATGAGGATGCCGGCGGCTACCGATACATTGAGCGACTCGATGGCACCCCGTATGGGTATCTTCACCCATTCGTCGCAAAGGGCGAGATTCTCGTACGACACACCGGTATCTTCGGCTCCCATGATGAGGCAGAGGGGGCCGGCGTAGTCGCCCTTGGTATAGTCGTAGTCGCCCTTCTCGGTGGCGGCCACGATGCGGAATCCGCTCTCCTTGAGGAACTGCAAGGTGCCGCGCAGGTTCAGCTCGCGGCACACGGGCAGGGTGTGCAGTGCTCCGGCGGAGGTCTTGATGGCATCGGCGTTGACCGACACGCTACCTCGGGCGGGGATGATTACGGCATCTACCCCGGCGCATTCGCAGGTACGGGCGATGGCACCGAAGTTGCGCACGTCCGTCACGCCGTCGAGCAGGACAAAGAATGGGTTCTTGCCTTGCTCGAAGAGGAAGGGCACTAAGTCCTCCGTGCGCTGGTAGCTGACGGAGGAGACGAAGGCGATTACCCCTTGGTGGTTCTTGCGGGTGATGCGGTTGAGCTTCTCCAGCGGTACCCGCTGCACGGGTACGAGCTGCCCCTTGAGAGCGGCAAACAGCTCCTTGGAGAGTTCGCTCTGTATGTCTCGCTTGACGAGGATCTTGTCTATCTCTTTGCCGGCTTGTATGGCCTCTATCACGGCACGTACGCCGAATATCATTTCACTTTTGTCTGTCATCTGTACTTATCGTCTCTTCTTGTTACTATATATATAATTAAGGTGTAGCCTCAATGCGAGGCTGTGCCGGCCAACAAGGCTCTGGCATTGCTCAAGGCGGCCTCGGTGAGGGTGGCCCCGCTCAGCATGTGGGCAATCTCCTCCACCCGCTCCTCGTTGGTTAGGCGGCGGATGTGGCTGTTGGTCTCCGTATCGTTGTCACGCTTATACACCTTGTAATGGGCGTGTCCGCGTGCGGCTATCTGTGGCAGGTGTGTGATGCTGATGACCTGCCGGTTCTGGTGTCCCATCTCCTGCATCATGTCGGCCATGCGGTCGGCTATCTCGCCGGATACGCCGGTGTCTATCTCGTCGAAGATGATGGTGGGTAGCTTCACGGCACCGGCTATCATGGCCTTGATGGCCAGCATCACCCGGGCAATCTCTCCGCCGGAGGCTACGGACGAGACGTTCTGCAACACCCCGTTCTTGTTGGCCGAGAAGAGGAAGCTCACCGTATCTTCGCCTTGCGGTCCGGGTTCTTTCCGCTGTCCCATCTCTACCTGGAAGCGTACGTTGGGGATGCCCAGCGGTACGAGCCTCACCATGAGCTGCCGCTCCACCTCGCGGGCAGCGGCGGTACGGGCTTGGGTGAGCACGGCGGCTTGCCGTTTCACCTGTTCGGCCTCGCCGGCCAGTTGTTGGGTGAGGGCGGCTATCTGGTCGTCGTAAGAGTTGAGTTCCGACAGCTTTTGGCGGTATGCTTCCTCCAGTGCTATCAGCTCTTCGAGCGTCTGCACGCGGTGTTTTTGTTGGAGGGAGTAGATGAGGTTGAGACGTTGGTTCACCTCGTCGAGCCGTTCGGGGTTGAACTCTATCGACTCGCCTTGTGCGCCTACCTCCTGCGAGATGTCTTTGAGGTCGATGTAGGCGCTCTCGGTGCGTTCGGCCAGCTCCTTGGCGGGAGGGTAGACACGTAGCAAGCCGTTCAGCGTGTTGCAGCACTCCTTGAGCTGGCCTATCAGGCCGCCTTCGTCGGCGGTGAGCAACTGGTCGACCTTGTATAGCCCGGCTTTTATCTCTTCGGCATGGCTCAGCGTGTCGGCCTCCTGCTCCAGCTCTTCTTGTTCGCCTTCGGTAAGGTTGGCCTCTTCGAGCTGCTCCAGCTGAAAGCGGGTGTAGTCCTCGTCGGTCCGGCTTTTCTCGGCTTGCTCGGTGAGTTCGGCCAGCTGGCGTTCCGTCTGTTTCCATTCGTTGTAGAGGGTGCGGTATTGGCGCAGGGCGTTGTCGTTGTGCGCCAGTATGTCGAGCACGTTCAGCTGGAAGTCCTCTTTGTTGAGCAGCAGGTTCTGGTGCTGTGAGTGTACGTCGATGAGTTGCTCTCCCAGCTCTTTCATCTGTTGCAAGGAGGCGGGGCTATCGTTGATGAAGGCCCGGCTCTTGCCCGAGGCTTGTACCTCGCGCCGCAGGATACATTCGTCGTCGTACTCTATCTCGTTGGCATCGAAGAAGGGGCGCATGTCGTAAGCACCGATGTCAAAGCGGGCTTCTATCACGCACTTGGAGGCTCCTTGCCGGATGGCTCGCACATCGGCACGTTGGCCCAGCAACAGTCCGATGGCTCCCAGTATGATGGACTTGCCTGCCCCTGTCTCGCCGGTGATGACGGAGAAGCCGCTCTCGAAGCCGATGTCGAGCTTCTCTATCAGTGCATAGTCTTTTATGAATAATGAGCGTAACAATTCAATTAAAGATTGAGAATTAAAAATTAAAAGATACGGGCGGGCGCTTTCTCCTTTCTTCGTTCTTGATGGGTTCGTTGTTTGTCAGCGCTTCAGCTCTTGGGCGAGGCGGTCGATGATGTCGGCGGCTACCTCGGCCTTGGACTTCAAGGGGTAGTCGGTGCTTCCCTCCCGGTCGATGATGCTGATCTTGTTGGTATCGTAACGGAAACCTGCGCCGGCATCGTTGAGCGAGTTGAGGACGATAAAGTCGAGGCTCTTGCGCTCCAGCTTGCGGGTGGCGTTCTGCCATTCGTTCTCGTTCTCGAGGGCGAAGCCTACCAGCAGTTGCCTCTCTCTCTTCATGCTACCCAGCTTGGCGGCGATGTCTTGCGTAGGTTGGAGGCGTAGCATCAGGTCGTCGGCCCCTCGCTTTATCTTCTTGTCGGCTATCGTCTCCGGGCGGAAGTCGGCTACGGCGGCGCAGAGTATGGCGGCATCGGATTCGACGAAGTGCGTGGTGGCTGCTTCGTACATCTCTTGGGCCGACTCTACGTCTATCCGCCGGATGGTGGGGTGGTGGGCCTTTTGTTGTACAGGGCCGGCTATCAGCGTCACCTCCGCTCCACGGCGGGCGCACTCTTCGGCCAGGGCGAAGCCCATCTTGCCGGAGGAGTAGTTGCCGATAAAACGTACGGGGTCAATGCGTTCGTAGGTGGGGCCGGCGGTAATCATGACCTTGCGTCCCTGCATGGAGCTGTCGGCGGCAAAGAAGTCGTCGAGCCGTCGGATGATGTTCTCCGGCTCCTCCATCCTGCCTTTCCCTACGAGGTGGCTGGCCAGCTCGCCCGTACCCGGCTCGATGATGATGTTGCCGCGTCGTGCCAGTGTAGCCAGGTTCTCTTGTGTGGCGGGATGGGCGTACATGTCGAGGTCCATGGCCGGGGCGACGAAGACAGGCGCCTTGGCCGATAGGTAAGTGGTGATTAGCATGTTGTCGGCTATGCCGTGAGCCATCTTCCCGATGGTGGAGGCCGTGGCGGGCGCTATCAGCATCGCGTCGGCCCATAGCCCGAGGTCTACGTGGCTGTTCCACGTGCCGTCGCGCTGTGCGAAGAACTCACTGATGACGGGCTTGCTCGTCAGTGCCGATAGTGTGATGGGGGTGATAAACTCTTTTCCGGCAGGGGTGATGACCACCTGCACTTCCGCCCCTTGCTTTACCAAGCCGCGGATGATGTAGCAGGCCTTGTAGGCGGCAATGCTGCCTGTGATGCCCAGTACTATCTTCTTTCCTTTCAGCATTATTTTGTTGTCAAGTTGCTCATTTCACGCAGGCGGATGCGGGTGAGCATAGCCTTGGTGTTCAGCGTGAAGTCGCTGTTCTGTATCCATCCGTAGTAGCCGGGGTCTTTCTTCAGCACCTCTACCACGGGTTGTCCTTTGTACTTCCCGAAGTTGAAGATCTCCACTCCCTTCTCGTCGTACACCATCCGTCCGGCGAAGTCAACGTTCTTGCCGAAGCTTGAGTATTCGGACAGGTAGGCGATGTCATTCTGCAGGTCGGGGTAGCGGTCGAGCTGTGCCTTCAGCACTTCGTAGGTGGCGCGGGTATCGGCCTCGGCGGTGTGTGCGTCTTCCAGGTTCTTGTCGCAGTAGAACTTGTAGGCGGCCGAGAGGGTTCGTTGTTCGCGTTTGTGGAAGATAACCTGCACGTCCACGAACTTGCGGCGAGCCATGTCGATGTCTACGTCGGCACGCAGAAACTCCTCGGCGAGTACGGGGATGTCGAAGCGGTTGGAGTTGAAACCGGCCAAGTCGCACCCTTCAATGTCTTTGGCGATGTTCTTGGCCACCTCCTTGAAGGTGGGGCAGTCGGCCACGTCTTGGTCGTAGATGCCATGCACGGCCGAAGAGGCTTCGGGGATGTGCATCTCGGGGTTGATACGGAGCGTCTTAGCCTCCTCGTTTCCGTTGGGATGTACCTTCAGATAGCAGATTTCAACGATTCGGTCTGTATTGATGTTGGTGCCGGTTGTCTCCAGGTCGAAAAAGACAATCGGGTTCTTTAGGTTCAATTTCATTCTTTTCTCTATTCTTATTAGTCATTCAGCATCATCGGCATGAGTAGCATCAGCAGGTCTTCGTTTTCGGCCTGTTCCACAGGGATGATGACGCCGGCGCGCGAGGGGTCGGCCAGTTCTATCACTACCTCTTCGGAAGCGATGTTGCTCAGGATGTCTATGAGGAACGTCGACTTGAAGCCGATGCTCATCGGTGTGCCGGCATACTGGCATACCAAGCTCTCTTCGGCGGAGGTGGAGAAGTCGATGTCTTGGGCGGAGAGTACCATGAGGTTCTCTTGCAGGCGAAGCTTGATAAGGCTGCTGGCCTGCGACGAGAAGATGGATACACGACGCAGGGCGCCCATCATCTGTTGGCGGTCTACCGTCACCTTGTGTGGGTTGTTCTGCGGGATGACTGAGTTATAGTTGGGATAGCGCCCTTCGATGAGGCGGCATACCATGCGGTAGTTCTCGAGCAGGAACATGGCGTTGCGCTCGTCGAACTCAATGGAGATGTTGCCCGACTCTTTGGGTAGCAGGGCACGTAGCAGGTTGGCGGGTTTCTTGGGCAGGATAAATGCCGCGCGCTCCTCGCTCTTCACGGTGAAGGTCTTGCAGCGCACCAGCTTATGGCCGTCGGAGGCTACCATCGTCACGCCGTCGGTGTTCATGTCGAAATAGACGCCGTTCATCACGGGGCGGAGTTCGTCGTCGGCCGTGGCGAAGACGGCACGCGAGATGCCTTCCTGTAGCACGTCGGCACCCATCTCCAGGCGTACGGCATTGTCGCCCAATACGGCGGGTTGGGGAAACTCGTCGGCGTTCTGCCCCATCAGGCTGTACTGTCCGTTTTGGTACTGGACAGTGATGCCGAAGGTGTCGGTGTTGACCTCGAAGGTAAGCGGTTGTTCGGGAATCTCCTTCAGCGCGTCGAGCAACGTTTTGGCTACTACGGCAAATCGGCCGTTGGCGTCGCTTTGGCTTACCTCGATGGTGGTCACCATGGTGATTTCACCATCGGACACGGTGACGGAGAGTGTTCCATCCTCCAGTTCGAAGAGGAAACAGTCGAGGATTGGCAACGCGTTTTTGGAGTTAATCACCCGGCTTGAAGCCTGTAGGTGACTGGAAAGGGCGGTACTTGAAACGACAAATTTCATATAGTTCTTATATTATAAGTTTTTAGACTTTGTACATTCTAAGTTGGTACTTTAGATATATCGCACAAAGTTAGGAAAAAGATTCGGCTGCCCAACGTTCCGAAAGAAAAAAACAGGAAGGGTGTGGCGGATATTGGCAAAAAGTAGTAACTTCGTCCCCAAAATTAATAGAAAGAATAATGGAATTTACAGGAAAGATTATTGCCGTACTCCAGCCCAAAGGTGGAGTGTCAAAGAACACTGGAAACGAGTGGAAAGCGCAAGAATACGTGATTGAGAACCACGACCAGTACCCGCGTAAGATGTGCTTTGAGGTATTTGGAGCCGATAAGATTGACCAGTTCAACATCCAGATGAGTGAAGAGCTGACCGTGTCGTTCGACATTGATTGCAACCAATGGCAGGACCGCTGGTTCAACCGTATCCGTGCATGGAAAGTAGAACGTGTGGGAGCTACCGCTCCGATGGCTACCGGCGCTCCTGTTCCGCCCCCTGCTCCTGCTGCCACTCCCGACTTTGGTGCAAGCAGTGCCAACGACGACCTGCCTTTCTAAGCGGCTCGCCCGCTGGCTCACCACAACAGTAAGGCCCAAGATGCAGTTCTTGTCATGAATCGCATCTTGGGCCTTACTGTTTGTATATCTGTACTCTGTATAGCTGTGTAGCCGCCTGTCTGCTTCTCGTTCCTCGGCTCAGTATGCGGCCCGATATTTCCCTTCGTCCTTGTCCTCCAGCATGTTGAGGTAAGAGGTGTAGCGCGACTCGCTGATGAGGTGCTGCTCTACCGCCTCGCGTACGGCGCATCCCGGCTCATGGCGGTGGGTGCAGTTGCCATACTTGCATTCGGCGGAAGCCTTGAATATCTCGGGGAAGTAATGTCCTACCTCCTCCTCCTCCATGTCGAAGGTGCCGAATCCCTTGATGCCCGGGGTGTCGATGATATACCCTCCGCCTTCTACGGGAAACATCTCGGAGAAGGTGGTGGTGTGCATCCCTTTGTTGTGGATGGTGGAGATGGCGCCGGTCTTCAAGTCGATGCCGGGTAGGAGGGTGTTGATGAGCGTCGATTTCCCCACGCCCGAGTTGCCCGAGAAGAGGGTGATGTTGCCTCGCAGCTCCTGTCGGATGGCTTCTATCCCTTCGCCTTGTTTGGCCGATAGCTTGAAACAGGGGTAGCCTATGTGGGTGTAGAGCGTGATGAGGGCATCTAAGTAACGCAACTCGTCCTCGTTGTAAACGTCGGTCTTGTTGAACAACAGCTTGACGGGCACACGGTACGCCTCGGCCGAGGCGAGGAAGCGGTCGATGAAGATGGTCGACGTCTCGGGATGGTTTATCGTGGCCACCAACATGCACTGGTCAAGGTTGGCAGCCAGGATATGCGACTGCTTCGACAGGTTGGATGCCCGGCGGATGATGTAGTTCTTTCGGTCTTCTATCTCGCTGATAAAGGCCGTACCTTCTTGGTTCAGGATGATTTGGACGCGGTCGCCCACAGCCACGGGGTTGGTGCTTCGGATACCTTTCAGTCGGAAATTGCCTTTGATTTTGCACTCCACCAATTGTCCGTCGTCGGTCTTCACCTGGTACCAACTGCCTGTGTTCTTGATTACTAAGCCTTGCATAAATTAAAAATTGAAAATTGAGAATTAAAAAATAATAGCTCTGTCGCTCTCCGTCTCAAGGTCTCTATTGTAGAAGGTGATAGAAACCTCTCTTGGGAAGATGCACATTTATTTCTCAATTTTTAATTCTCAATTTTTAATTTATACCGTCATTATCTCCTTGTCCTTCTCGGCCAGCATGTCGTCTATCTGCTTGATATACTTATCGTGTATCTTTTGCAGCTTGGCTTCGGCATTCTTCTGCTCGTCTTCGGCCAGCCCTTCCTTCACGGCTTTCTTCAGTGCATCGATGCCGTCGCGGCGGGCGTTGCGTACGCTTACCTTGGCTGTCTCGCCTTCAGCCTTGCATTGCTTGGCCAGTTGCTTGCGGCGTTCCTCTGTGAGGGGGGGGATGCCGATGCGGATAATCTCGCCGTTGTTCTCGGGCATGATGCCGAGGTCGGAGTCGATGATGGCTTTCTCGATGACGCGGAACATGCTTTTGTCCCACGGCTTGATGGCGATGCTGCGTGCATCGGGGGTGGTTACGGCGGCCACGTTGCTGATGGGCACCATGCTACCGTAGGAGTCTACACGGATACCGTCCAGCAGGCGGGTACTCGCTTTTCCGGCGCGGATATGTGCCAATGCTTCTTCCAGGTACATGATGGCCATATCCATTTTCTCTTGTGCGTTGTTGAGACAAGTCTTTACGTCTTCCATATCTCTTAGGATATATTAAAAATTGCTATTTGTTGGATTATGGAGCAAAAGTACACATTTTCCGCTTATCTGCAATCTTTAAGGCGAATAATCGAGGCCCGCGAATCAAAAGAAGCCCCTTTGGCACGATGTGTCGGGCCGAGCCTATGTCTCTGCATATTCTTGTGATAAGCCATTGTTTTGCGGTGTCTACAGTGGGTTTAAAGGAGCTTTTTTCTGATTCTCAATAAAATAAAGGAACCAAAAGGTTGTTTATTCGAAAATAATGCTTTCCTTTGTCGCGGATTGATGGAAAATTAGTTTCTCGATTGCGATTACAAGGTGTTACTTCTGTTGCTAAAACGAATTGTATGCGCTCGTCATTATGATCTTTTTATTAGTAACCATCCGTCCAGAGAGTTTTATTCATTTATTTATTTTTTTATCCTTTTCGTTATGAACATTTATGTAGGAAACCTTAACTACCGTGTTAAGGAAGGAGAACTGCAACAAGTGATGGAAGATTACGGTGCAGTATCGTCAGTGAAAATTATTATGGACCGTGAAACCGGCCGCTCCAAAGGCTTTGCCTTTATCGAGATGGCAGACGACGCAGCAGCTGAGAAAGCTATTGCCGAGTTGAATGGGGCCGAATACATGGGACGTACCATGGTAGTGAAGCAAGCGAGACCAAAAGCTTGAGACGAGTACATAGCTTATAAAAAAAAGACGGAGACCATTGCGGCCTTCGTCTTTTTTTGTTTTCAACCCTTCTTGTAGATATTTTGTCGTGCGCAAAGGCTATATGTCCTTATTTCACCTCAATCTGCTTTTGCGCTTTCTTAGCCTCTTCGGCGGTGAACTTAGGCAGCGTGACGTTGAGCACGCCATTCTCTACTGCGGCCATAATGTTTTCTTTGTCCACGTTGTCGGGCAGAATCATCGTCTGTTGGAACTTGGTGTACGAGAACTCACGGCGCAGGTAGCGTCCCTCTCTCTTATCTTCCTTGCTCTCGCTCTTCTTCTCCATGCTGATGACAAGGTTGTTGTCCTCATCAATGCGAACATTGAAGTCGTCCTTCGTCATACCCGGGGCGGCCAGCTCAAGCTTATACTCTTTCTCTGTTTCAAATACGTTGATAGCAGGAGCGGTGGCGTTAGCCCTCGGCATCCAATCGTTATCAAAGAAGTCATTGAAAATACTCGGTAACCAGTTTTGGTTTCTTCTAATCGGCATCATAATCTTAATCTCCTATCAATTGTAAGTTATACATTTTATTGTTCTGCTCAAGAACGAGAGAACTAAACATTCAGTGTGGATAGGTTTGCTGCGCCTCCCTCGCTTGCTCTGTCCTTTCGCTCTTGCGTTCACCTGTACTAAGGCAAAGGCTGTGCCACGATAGAAAGAGTCGCTTTTACTGTCATTTTGTCTTCTACTATGTTGTATATGTGCTTGTTGAATGACAAAACGACCGATTTCCCGCCTTCTGTAGTCTTTGCTTCTTTCTTCGGATAGTTGTCTTTTTGCTCCTTTGTGCCCTTTGGGGGTTGACGGATTATACAAGAATGACGATTTCTTTATACTTGTGCTTGTTTTTGTCCGAAACTTCTTCTACCTTCGTAGCCATTAATCATCTAAAACCCTATGATGAAACAAGTCCATATTTTGGTCGTTCGCTTCCGCAACGAGTTGCGTTTCGCCTCCATCCCCCGCTTCCGAGGAGCAGTCAATGCGATGCTCCAGAGTCACGACCTCCTTTTCCACAACCATACGCCTACGGGCTTCCGCTACTCCTACCCGCTGATACAGTACAAGCGGATGAATGGCCGCGCGGCCCTCGTCTGCCTCGAGGAGGGGGCGGAGAGCATCGGCGACTTCTTCGCGCATATCCGCCAGCCGGTCGCTTACGGTGAGGGCGACCCTGCCCCGCTCGAGCTGGAGAGTGTGCAGGCCGATAAGGTGTTGGTGCAGGTGTGGGACACCTCTTTCGCCTACTCCCTGCGCAAGTGGATTCCGCTCAACAGCGAGAACTATGCCCGCTACCAAGGCCTCGAAAGCCTCAAGGAGCGCATCGAGTTCTTGGAGCGCATCCTCACGGGCAACATCCTCTCCTTTGCCAAAGGTCTCGGCATCGAGATAGAGCAGGAGCTGCGTTGCAGCATCACCGACCTCACCCCTCTGTCTCCTCTTATATATAAAGGTATAAAGTTCGCCGCCTTCGACGTGGCCTTTCGCAGCAACATATCCCTGCCCGGTTATATCGGGCTGGGGAAGGGGGTGAGCCATGGGTTCGGCACGGTGGTGCGAGTAGGGGCGCAGAAGAAGGAACAAAAAGAAAATGAAAAGAATGAATCGTAAAAGTATATAGTAGCGTATGGAATACATTAGAGAACACCTCTATCTGGCAGCGTTGTTGCACGATATTGGGAAGTTTTATCAGCGGGCGGATACCGGGAATGCTTCGGACAGCAAGAAGCTTTCGTCTGTCACAAAGAGCAATGAGGCAAATGTCCTTCCACAGTATAATGGGCGTTACAGCCATAAGCATTGCCTTTGGACGGCACAGTTTATAGAAGACAATAATGCTGTCTTTAAAAAGCTGATAGGAGCTGACTCTTCGTGGTTAAGCGATAAAGACAACCTCTCCAATCTGGCTGCCTGTCATCACTTATCGAAGGAACAGTTATCGCCGTTGGGACAGCTTATCAAGGAGGCTGATTGCTTATCTTCAGGCATGGACCGAGATTCGGCCGAGGCGTTGAGAGATGAGCAGGATACCGACGGATGGGATGCTTTTAAGAAGAAAAGCATGACATCTATTTTGGAAACCATTGGTATGGGGGAGGATGCGTTGAGTACTAAGGATGGTTGGATGCACTTGCCGGTGGCAGCGATGTCTCTCTCCAAGTCTACTTTCCCCTCATCGAATGTCGATACCCCCGATTACGTCTCCTTGTGGGAAGACTTCTGTACGGACTTCAAGTTCATTCAGGCCACGGACTACACCGCTTTTAGCGAGACATTTTTGCAATTGTTGTTGAAGTACACCAGTTGCATTCCGGCCAGCACCATCAACTTCCCCGACGTCTCTCTTTACGACCATGCCAAGACAACGGCAGCCCTTGCCGTTTGCCTATACGATTTCAAAGAGAGTAAGGAGGAGGCTGAGCAACCTTTCCTTTTGATTGGTGCTGACTTTAGTGGTATTCAAGGGTATATCTATCAGATTGTATCTGAACATGCAAGTCAAAACCTGAAAGGACGTTCTTTCTTCTTGCGTATCTTGTCGGATGCAGTTGTCCGTTTGCTTTTAGACAAACTTCATCTTTTCCGTGCCAATGTAATCTACGATTCGGGAGGCAGTTTCTATCTGCTTGCTCCCAACACCACGTGGGTCAAAACTCAGCTTCAGGAGACGATAGCCCTTATCGAAAAAAACTTCTTTGATGAGTTTGGCGCTTCGCTCTTTGTGGCGATAGACAGCATTCCACTTGGGAAAGAGGACTTATTGCACCAAGACAATGAACATAACTTGGGTACCCGCTGGGGCGACCTGTTTAAGAAGCGTGATAAGAAGAAAGCGCATAAGTTTGCTTCGCTCATAGCGAAAGGGTACGATCATTTCTTCATGCCCATATTACAGGGAGGTGATGCCAAACGTGATCGTATCACCGGAGAAGAGTTCTTGCTCAACGAGAAGGAATATAAAAACAAAGATTTGTCGCCTTTGAAGAAGAATACATGCTTGCAAATTGAGCTTGGAAGGAAGTTGAAAGCTTCAAGCCTTATGCTTGTTTCCAAGAAAGAGTTGCCTTATTGGGCTGGCATCACGTACTTGAATCCTGCCAATTTGGGCTATTACTATTATTTTGTTACCGAAGAGGACCTAAAAGGACTCACAGATAAGATGAAAGCCAGCGTAGATGGTAAATCGGTTATCCTATTCAATAACATGAATTTCATCCAGGCATTAAGCGGTAAGAACAACTCTTATGAGTTTACCTTTTACGGAGGGAACGAAAACAACGAAAA
>JAISIX010000209.1 GCA_031261805.1 Mediterranea sp. (in: CFB group bacteria) | reverse complement strand
AACATGCGGGCGGCAATCATATTCCCCCTCCGTATGGCGTAGCTGCTCATCATGGCGCCTTGGCGGAGGAAGGGGACGGTGGTGCTCAAGATGGACGGTGCGGCCGCGATAAACGAGATGCAGCCGGCCGTGGCCAGTGCCGTCATGGCGAACTCCTCGGCCGCCCGTTGGCGGGCCGTGTTGAAACAAACCGTAAAGTAAAGCTGTCTTACCTGCTCATTGGGGGCATGCTGCATCGCGTAGCGGAACAAGCCCGGGTTCTGGTCGAACAAGGCCCCCAATTGCTTCCGCATCCAAGGCGGCATCGTACCGATTACCTCCACCTCGGGCAAGCCGTATGGGCCGTATTCTTTTTCTTTCTTCTCGTCCATGACCTACTGTTTTTTAGATTTCCTCGGCGTCTCTCAACTCGGCACGAACGTTTTTCCGCTTGTTTGCCTTCAGGAGCCATGGATGCAGGGGTTTGGGGAGCAACCCCAGATAGGTTATGGTGACCGCCCCGCCCACAATCTCGGTCTGGGGTTCACCCTTGTGGCTTACGCCACGGTCGAAAGCGTAGGAGCATCCCTCCACTTCCATCGAATCGGTGTAAAGTGGCGCTCCATTGCCGTCTTGGTCTTGCAGACCACCGATTTTCATAATAGTCTGATACGCTGCCATGTTTACTTACTTTTTTAAAAGTTATTATTGAATGTTTGTATCGTGCGCTTAGGGAGAATAAGGGAAGGTGAAAAGACATTCTTTTTATTCAACGCTAAGGACAGGGCAAAAATAGGCATTTATTTTAAACACGCAAATAGGAAGTGGAAAGAGCCAAGGGTAACTGTACCAAAATCATCGTACCACAGAAGGTCGAGTTTTCTGCCTTCACCCGTTTCACCGACTTTCGAAACGCCTTGTGGAAAGGCGATAGCGAGTGAAAGCAAGCCTCAAAAACGGCGGTTTATCATCCTTCACGGTTTCACCCTGTTAATGTTCCATAAACAACCCGTGCCCTTTCTCCTCAACACCGAAAAATGAGGGAATGACAACCTTACTCCAATGTACGGGAGAGTTGCTTCCAATCTACGGGAAGATTGACCCCCAAACAACGTGTACATTGACCCCCAAAGTACCCGTGGATTGGGGTGCAATGTACCCGTAGATTGGGGTGCAAGCTACGGGTTGTTTGGGGTACACCTTCCCCCTCCCTTATCTGGGAGTTTGTGCAACACCCCCTTACGCACCTCTACAACCGTGTGTTCATCGGGCTTTGCGTGCGCAAGGGGGTAATAATTGTACTCTACTCGGGATGGTTTTGTGCAGGTTAGGCTTGCTGACAAATTGGAGGTTATGTTAGTGATGAGCGGTGAGTGATGAATAATTGGCCGTACACGATTCTGATACGCGAGTGGTAACTGAAATTAATAAATAAATAGAAACTGAGATAGGTACGCTAATGGTAGCAGATATAGGGACGCCAGTGGTAATTGAAATGGATACGGCAGTTGTAACTGAAGTCCTCCTCTCCCGCGGAGGGGAGGTGCCTGAAAGGCGGAGGGGAGGGACAAATAATCAGAATTCCCCTTCAACCTCTCTTCATTTTTGCCACCTCTCTTATGGCATCCACAATGCCTTGAAAATTGTCGAATACGACGCGGTTCTCGAATCGGAGCACCCGTATGCCTGCTTTTTGGGTGAGGTATAGCGTTCGGCTCTCGTCATGCTCTTCCGTGCCCACATGGACCTCCCCATCCAGTTCGATAGCCAAGTGGAGTTCCGGACAGTAGAAGTCGAGAATATATGGACCCACTCCATGCTGGCGACGAAAACGGAGGCCGTCCACTTGCTTCGCCTTTATCAATGTCCACAGCACGGCTTCCGCCGAAGTTCCATTCCTGCGCAGTTTCTTCCGGCAATAGGTTGTTTCAGTCCTATCCATGAGTTCATCCTTCTTCATAATGTCTCTGCTTTAGATGTCTATGGCAAAGTTAAGGAATAGGCTTCGTTTTGCAATGGATATACTTTCTTTTTAATAATAGGTATTCTGCTTTTTTGTCCCTCCCCTCCGCCTTTCAGGCACCTCCCCTCCGCGGGAGAGGAGGATTTCAGTTACCACCGCCGTGTCAGAATCGTGTACGGCTCACCGCTAATCACTAACGTAAACTCCAATTTATAGGTGAACTATATTGCGCAAGATCATCCTTATCAGGGTATAGTTCTGTTTAGTTATATATATTCGTGAGAGGTGGTTCACCTGCTTATCTTGGGGAGGTTCCTCTTTTACCCCTTGCGCACGCAAAGCCCGATGATAACGTGGATGTAGGAGTGCGTAGGGGGGTGTCGCACAAATCTCAGGTAGAGAAGGATAGAACGGGATGGGCGTCTTGAGTGTCCATCAATATTCTATACTACACATCCTATATTCACGCTGCATGAAATAAAAAAACACGGCCGTGAATGAACCGGTTCACGGCCGTGTGTGTCTCAGTTCACGGCCATGAATGAAGAGGTTCACGGCCGGGTTTTTTCAATTCATGCAGCATGACTTACAGCGGTTTACCCTGTTCTTGCAAACATCCTTTGAGGGAGGTTTGGACGCATGCCCATCGGCTCGTGGGCGGATGGGCATGCGCCCATGAGCCGATGGGCATGCGCTCGTACGCCGATGGGCATGCGGTCAGCCCCCTTCAAGGAAACGTGATGAAGTCAGGAAAACGAAGAAAAGGGATTAGAGTCGGCTAACTCTAATCCCTTTCTTCGTTTTTAATTATGATGGTAATCGCTTGATGCTAATTACTCGGCATCCCACCATACGCGGCCGTACTCGTCGTCGGGTTCACCAAACTTGGGGTCTTTCACCATCTCGTCGAGGCGGGCCTTGAGGTTGTCGTAGTTATACACTCCGTCGTTGGGGTAGGAGTACTTCACGCGACGGGGCACGATTCGGGGGGTACCCGCGATAACAGGTTGTTCGAAGGTGACGATAGCGGATTGCGTATTGGGGTATCCGGTGCGTTTCCACTGGGCGTAGGCTTCGTCCACGTTTTTGAACTGCTCTATGTACATCTGGGCGTAGATTTGCTCCAAGGCCTTGTCGGTGTTGTCGCTCCACTTGATGTCGGGCTTGGCCAGGAAGTTGGCAATCTCGACCTCGGTCATCGCTTCGTAGTTCAATATGTCGCAGAACTTCCCGATGGCGTTCCATTGGTCGAGGGAGGCACGTACGCCCGTTTCGTACCATTCTTGTGCCGTCTTGTTGCTACCGATGCCATGCTTTAGCACAAATTCGGCAGCCAGGAAGCAGAAGTCGGGGTAGGTCATCACCGGTGCCCAGTTGCCTCCGCTGCCGCTGTTGTCGTTGCCTTTCCACAGGCGGGCTTGTGGGGTGTTGGCAGGGCGCATGTCTACGTCGCCATTGCCGTCTTTGTCGGTGTCCAAGTAGTACGAGAAGCGGGAGCGGTTGTCTACGAGATTCCACTTGTCGTAAATGATGGTGGAGCCTACCCAACGTCCATAGCTGTCGGGGATGGCTATTTGTGGGTTGGCAATGACATCGGGGTCGGCGTTGAAAGCAGCCACGTTCTCCGGTGTCAGGTTGTTGATGACGTAGTACATGCGGCGACGCGGGTCTTCGTTGCGGTTGAGGTAGTCCATCAGTGCGTAAGACGCTATCTCCATATCGCGCACGGAGTGCCAGTCGCCACCATGGATGTTGGTGTACAGCTTGTCGAACCAAAGGATAAAGCTGTCGTCGTTGCTACTGAATATGTTGGCGGCGTTGCCCGGCGCAAGCACTTCGTTGGCGATGGCTTTGGCAGCCTCGGGTTTGATTTTGAGCAGGCGGGAGGCGAGACGCAGGCGGATGGCATTGGCGGCTTTGACCCATTTGGCCTTGTCGCCGTTGTAGGCGCGGTCGTTGCCTTTCACCTCTACCTGTCCGTTGCCGACGGTTTGCAAGGTATTGATGCATTCCTTTAACTGTTCATCCCAAGTGTTGGCCAATGTTTCCTGCGTGTCAAAGGCAGGCTTGAGGCTGGCATCGTCCGTCTGGCCATTGCGTGCCTTCCAAGCGTCGCTATAGGCCAGCGAACCATACATGTCGGATGCCTGTATGCCTTTGGCGATGAGGAGAATGCGGGCCATGGTGTTGAGGATCTTATACCTGTCTGGGTCGGCTGTGAGCGATGCCTCGTACTCCATGCTGGTTACGTAGCTGCCCATGGTAATGTATTCGTTGTAGATGGAGCTGCCGATGGCGTTGCTGAAGTAGCTGTATCCGGTGGAGCCGTATCCCCAGATGTTGGCGCCGTATTGCATCCATCGGAACTTGGCGGCGTAGATGGTGTTCCAACAGTGCGCTGCGGTGAGGTACTGTATTTCGGCGGTATAGAACAGCTGTTCGGGGTTGACCGTGGGTAGCGACTTAGGGTTGGTGTTCATCTCATCGAAACCCTCCGTGCACGAACTCGTGGTGAGTGTGAGCGACAGGGAAGCGACCAGTGCGGCAGTGGTGAATATCTTAATTCTTTTCATATTCTTTCTGTGTGTTTAAAAGTTCAAATTGAGTTTGAAACCGATGTTGCGGCTGTACACGTTACCTCCGGCTTCTACGAATTCGGACGTGAGGTTGTTCTGTAATCCTTCAGGATGGATGTTGTCGGGCAGGCTGTTGTACAGATAGCCTACGTTGCGGACTATCAGCCCCAAGGTAGCGCCTTTCACGAAGACTTTCTTCAACCATTTCTTGGGTAGGTCCCAGTAGAGGGATACCTCGCGGAGGGCAATCCACGAAAGCTCGTGTACGGAAGCCTCGCGGATGCCGGTGCTCCACTCGTACTTGTTCACGTAGTAGCTGCGGGCGGAGATGGGTTGTAGGTACCCTTTCTCGTAAGCTTCTTGGTAGCTCATACCGCTGATGTCCACCATTTGCTCTTTTACCTTCACGCTGGTTCCGGGCTGGAACACGCCGTCGGGTATCATGCCGTCGTTGGTGGTGCGCTGGATTGTTTCGCCGCCCACGATGGTCTCCCAAGTGCGGGGTAGTCCGCCGTACATGGTGTCGCGGCCTCGCAAGCTGCTCTTGAGTGAGCCGCTGGCCATGCCATAGTTGTAGGAAGCCGAGAATATGTCACCCCCGAAGCGGGCGTCGATGATGGCCGACAGTGTGATACCTTTCCAAGTGAGGCCGGTGCTGAAGCCGCCAAGGAACTTGGGCTGGATGCTTCCTACTTTGGTCGACTCGCCTGAACGTAGCCATTGTCCGGTGGAGTTGAGTAGTTTGTTCCCGTTCTCGTCGCGCTTGTAGGCATAAGATGTGTAGATATCGCCATAAGCGCCCCCTACGGTGGCCCATGCTTCGCAGTCGATGCCTCCGCCCGGCAACTTGTACTTGGGCACGTCGGGAGCCAATGAGATAATCTTGTTGCGGTTGCGGGTGAAGTTCACCGACACTTCCCAACGCCAGTCCTTGGTCTGGATGGGGGTGCCGTCTATTGATATTTCGATACCGGCGTTCTGGATGTTGCCGGCGTTGAAAATGCGGTAGTCGCCGCCCGACTCGGAGGCGATGGGGATGGCCAGAATTTGGTTGCGTGTATTGGTCTTGTACCAAGCGAAGTCCAGTCCCAAGCGATTGTCGAACATACGGTACTCGAGGCCAATCTCTACGGCGTGTTGTTTCTCCGGCTTCAGGTTGGACTCCACGAGGTTGTTGTTGCTGAACTTGTAGTAGGCGTAGGAGCCTCCGTTGAACTTGGAGTCGGTCTGCGAATTGTTGTAGACAAAGGTGCCAGGGTCAGTCTTCAGATAGGTGTCGCAGTCTTTGCCCACAATGGCATAGGAGGCACGTATCTTGGCATAGGAGATTGCGGAGGGCAACTTGTCGCGCAGTGTTTCTGTGATGAGCCACGAGGCACCAAAAGAGGAGTAGTTGTAGGGTGTGGGGCCCAGGGCCGACGACCAGTCTTCACGGTCGGTGATATCCAAGTATATCTGGTTCTTCCAGTCGGCATTGATAAAGCCGAAGATGGAGTTCATCCGCTTCCGCTTCCAATTGGAGATAGCATCGGTAGTGGCGGGGTCGACGGAGTTGTCGAGCGTGAATTGGCCGGGTACTTTCAGGCCATTGTTGGTGGTGGAGTTGTGGTAGCTCCGTTTCTCGTCGAAACGTTCTGTTCCTAAGGAGCCGCTCACACTGAAGTCTCCCCAAGTGTGGTTGGCCGTTATCATGGCGGTTATCTTGTTCTGGAACTTGGTGCTTTCGTTCAGTACGTAGGCGGCGCCGTCGTAGTTGGACTTACCGGTCACCAGCGTCTGCTTCTCGTACTTGGTGTAGGTGTGGTTCAAGTCTCCCTTGAGGGTCGCCTTTAGCCAGCTGGCCAATTTGAGATTGATATTGGCGAATCCGCGGTAGTTTTCCTCGCGTTGGTACTCGTTGTTCTCCAGCAGGTCGATGAGGGTCTTGGAGTAGCCAAAGGGGTCGAGGTCGTTGTAGCCATCGTGCTTCGAATTCCAGTAGTTCTTCATCCAGTAGGAGGTGTCGTAGCTACGGGGTACGGCGTAGGCAAAGTCGTACACGGCCGAGCGCTCGCCGCCTTGGTAAGAGGGGTTGCGCCCTTTGGAGTGTATATAGTTGAAGCCCGACTCTACGGACAGCACCTTGCTGATGTCTGAGGAGACGTTGAGCGAAAGGCTGTTGCGCATGAAGCTGTTGTTTAGGCTGACACCCTTGTCGCGCATGTTGGAGTAGGAGAGGCGGTAGGTGCTTTTCTCCGTTCCGCCGGCCAAGGCGATGTTGGTGTTGCTATATCGGCCGGTTTGGTACATATCCTTAAGGTTGTCGTCGTAGGATTTGTAGATGCCCTTGAAAGCGCCCATGGTATAAGGCTTTCCGTCGTAGCGCGGTCCCCAGTTGGTACCTGAGCTGATGTCACGGTTCTCCGTCCCATCGGGTTTCAGACCCCATACGGTGGTGGTACCCATGCCGAACTCGTTCTGCAAGTCGGGGAAGGCGTAGAGCACGTTCCACTGTTCGGTCTGCGATACGCTGATGCCCAGCCCTTCGCCCTTCTTTCCTTTCTTGGTGGTAATCAAGATGACGCCATTGGAGGCACGAGAGCCGTAGAGCGCCGTTGCCGAGGCACCTTTCAACACCGATACGCTCTCAAAGTCGTCGGAGTTGAGGTTCTTCAGGTCATTGCCGAAGTCGCGTTCAAACTTATCGCCGGAGGTCTTGGTCACTTCATTGTCGATGATGACGCCATCTACCACGAAGACAGGCTGGTTGTTGCCCGATAGTGAGGTGTTACCGCGTATCATGATACGTTGCGACGACTGTGGTCCGGCGGCTCCCATGTTGATTTGCACGCCGGCCACCTTGCCTTGCAGGGCGTTGATGGGGTTCACTACGCTGGACTTGATGATTTCGTCGCCTTTGATTTCTGTCATGGCGTACGACAGGGCTTTCTTCTCGCGCGAGATGCCGAGTGCCGTTACCACTACCTCGTCGAGGGCTTGCGCATCCTCGTCGAGGTGGATGTCGAAGTGGGTCTTTCCGGTGAGCTTCACCTCCATGGGCTTGTAGCCCACGTACGAGATAATCAGCACGTCGCCCATGGCGGCTTCGATAGTGAATCGGCCTTCCGTATCGGTCAGTGTGCCTACACTGGTGCCTTTCACTTTGACGGTGGCTCCTACCACCGTGCCGAGGTTGTCGGTGACAACGCCCGTGAATTTTACCTTCGGTCGGCTTGCCTGTTGCACTGCGCTTACGTCCGACGCATATCCGGACGGGGCGGCAGCATAGACTTGTGTTCCTACACAAAGGGAGGCGGCCAGCAAGATGCCGATGCTGCCTCGGAAAGCTTTGGGTTGTGTTACCATAAGAACTTATAGAATTAGATGGTTATAATATGGGCGGGCTGTACCTCTACATCCCGCATCGGGGCGCAATATAGGCAATAGGGTAGGGAATGAATGTCACAATATCGACGGGAGGATGTACTTTATCGATAGGTATGTTTATAAACATAAGATGGGACTTTTATGTAGGAAAAAGGCGAAAGCACGTAAGTGTAAAAGAGGGCACTCTTGTTTAATGCGAGATGAGGGTTACGCCGATGGCGTTGCTCCGTCACGAGAGTTTCAATCTATTTATTAACAACACCATAAATTAAAATGTATGGAGAACAAACATTTGATTAAGCAAAGCTCCAAACTACGCAGGGCTTTGATTATTCTGCTCCTTACTGCCGTTCCGACGCAATGGTCGATGGCCCAGCTTACTCTGGCCATTCAGCACTCCAGTTTAGGGAAGGCTATTGCGCAGATACAGGCAAACTCCAAGTACAAATTCTTCTACAGCGATAAGCTGGCAGCCACTCCGGTAGACGGTGTGGACCTCGAAAGCGCCTCGCTCGAAGAAGCCTTGAATCAGCTGTTGAAAGGCAAGAACATTTCCTATAGGATAGAGGATAATGTGGTCTACCTGTCCGAAGTCGGCCAAGCGGCCAGTGTGCAGCAAGCTGCCGACGAACGTACCCTCACCGGAACAGTGGTAGACTCTAACAAAGAGCCGCTCATCGGCGTGAGTGTACAGGTAAAAGGCACCACCGATGGTGGCATCACCGACATGGACGGCAACTACCGGGTGGTGACCCGCAAAGCCAACCCCATCCTCGTCTTCTCCTACGTGGGATACAAGACGCAGGAGATAGCTGTAAAAGGCAACGCACCCCTCAGCGTGACGATGGAGGACGACTCGCAAGCACTCGATGAGGTGGTGGTGACGGCGTTGGGTATCAAACGTGAGAAAAAGATGTTGGGTTACGCCGTACAAGAGGTCAAAAGTGACCAGCTGAATCAAACCGGTGACCCTTCGGTGACCAGTGCCTTGGAAGGCAAAGTGGCAGGTTTGCAAATGAATACTGCTGGCACAGGTTTGGGTGGCTCTACGAAGATTACCATTCGTGGTAACTCGTCGTTGTCCGACAACAATCAACCCCTATGGATTGTCGACGGTGTGCCTTTCAGCGACAACAACAATTCGAGCGCCTCATACTACGGCGGTGTGGATCGCGGTGGAGCCTCTGTGGACATCAACCCTGATGACATTGAGAGTATTTCTGTGCTTAAAGGCCCTAATGCTGCTGCACTTTACGGCTCTCGCGCTGGTAATGGCGTGATTCTTGTTACAACTAAAAAAGGAAGCAAGAAGAATGGCTTTGGGATATCCTACAACGGCAACTTTACTTGGAGTACTGTAGCAGAGACTTTGAAGATGCAGGAGCGCTACGGGCAAGGTACCAACGGTGTGTACGACCCTACGGCTGGCAGCAGCTGGGGCAGCGAGCTGGATGGTCATAAGGTGACTGCTTGGAATGGCGAGGAACGTGCCTATTCCAAGTACGGTGACAAGCTGAAGGATTTCTTCGATACAGGCTTCGCCCACACGCACAACGTCTCCATCAGCAACGTCACCGACAAGTCGCATTTCCGCGGATCGTTCGGAAGCTCCAATAATAGCGGCTTGTTCCCCAATGAGAAACTGAACAAAATCAATGTCGACCTCAATGCTGGAACCACCATCAATAAATACCTCTCCATGGATGGTAAAGTCTCACTCTCGCGCACGAAGGCCGAAGACCGTCCGCAAATAGGCGCATACAGCGTGATGGCGCAGTTGCTTGGTATTCCTCACAATGTGGACCTGAATGACTTGAAGCAGTACTCTACGGCCGATAGAGCACATGTCAACTGGGTAGGCCCTACCGCCAACCAGCAAAACCCATACTATGTGCTCAACCGTTTCCAAAACTCTGATGAGCGTTGGAGAGCCTTCGGGTACTATAACGCTAAAATCAACTTCACGGACTGGTTGCACTTCAGCGCCAAGTATTCGTTCGACTATTATCATACGCGCATTGAAGACACGAACCTAAGCGATGGTCTGAATGTGTCGTTGGCAAACATCACGAGCGACACCATGAATCGCCAGGAACAGAACTTCTTTGAACATAATGCGGAGTTCCTTTTATCAGGCGACAATCACGTGGGTGAGAACTTCCGTATTGGCTACAACGCAGGTGCGAACTTCATGTATCAACAGTTCGAACAGCTGGGAGTGGGTACGAAGGACATGATTGCGAAAGGACAATGGATGTTAAATACTGGTAAGACGCTCAATACAGCTGACCAAACGGGTTATAGGCGGGCTACTAACTCCATATTTGCCTCTGCCCAATTGTCCTGGAAAGAGTACCTCTCGCTCGACCTTACGGCACGTAACGACTGGTCGTCCACCCTCCCTGTGAAGCATAACTCGTTCTTCTATCCCTCGGCCAACCTGAGTTTTGTCATCACAGACTTTGTACGTTCGCTCAATAAGGATGTACCCTCTTGGCTAACTTTCGCCAAGGTACGTTTGTCCGCCGCCCAAGCGGGTAAAGATACCGATCCCTACAACTTGCAGAACACGTGGGGCTATTCGTATTCTAACGGGCAACTTGTCATCAATAAGAGTGACGTGAAGAAGAACGCTGAACTAAAACCGGAAATTTCCACTTCTTACGAGGCAGGACTGGATATGAAGTTCCTCAACAACCGGTTAGGATTTGACTTCACCTATTATAATAGCCGTACGAAGAATCAAGTCATGAAGGTTCCTGCCGCTGCCCCTTGGAGTGGTGGGCAACTCATCAACACAGGTCTTATCCTTAATCAAGGCTTTGAACTGATGGTGTACGCTACACCCGTACAGACCAAGGACTTCCGTTTCGACTTGAACGTGAATATGTCGAAGAATGTTTCGAAGGTCAAAGACTTGCCCGCTGGAGTCCCTTATATCTTCTTTGATGGCGATGTCAACTTCCCCATCAATGTCGGCACACGTCCCGGGCATCGCTTAGGTGAGATTTATGCTAAGAGTATGTATAAGCGCGATGAACAAGGCAATGTCATTATCAACAAGCAAGGGCGTCCTACAGTCGTATCGGGCGACGATGCCTTCCAATATACATTGGAACACCCCATCGGGAACATTGAACCTGACTTGTTGATGTCCGTAGCGCCTTCGTTCTCGTATAAGGGGTTCAGCTTGTCGGCTCTCTTCGATATGAAATTTGGTGGCAACATTGTCTCTGTATCTGAATCGGCCGCTACCAGTGCGGGCCTCTCTGAGATTACAGCGAATCGTGGCAACGCCGACAACAACTGGACCATCGTCGTTCCGGGCAAACATGCGGATGGAAGTGCCAATACCACTCCTATGAGAGCGCAAGACTATTACACTTCCTTGAGCATGAATGCTGAGAATTTTGTGTACGACGCTTCGTTTATCAAACTAAAGGAACTCTCTTTCGGATATACATTCCCGAGAACATTGTTGAAGAAAACTCCTCTGACTGCCTTGAAGCTATCGTTTGTGGCACGTAACTTAGCCTACTTGATGAAGCATACTCCTGGCACCAGCCCGGAAGGTGGCTACGATACGAACATGTTCTCACAAGCTATTGACTTCATGTCCGTTCCCTATACGCGAACCTTTGGTTTCTCTATCAATGTAGGCTTCTAATGAATATAAAAAGAACTGTTATGAACTACAGAAAAGCAATTATCGCCTTGGCTTCCATGCTGGCGCTCACGGCCTGCCACGACTTTGCCGAGTTAAATACCAATCCTTATCAGCCGCCCTACAACCCGGGTAGCTCCGCCACGGATGTCAATCCCGAAGGAATTGATATCGATTATAAGATTAGCAAAGACGATTCGATAACCCTCCAGAAGAACGAGGCTAACTTGGGGACGCTCTTCCGCAATATGACCAATGAAGGGGCGTACAACGACTATCAAGTCACCACCAACTTGACGCATGACACCTATGCGGGCTTTATGGCCAATACCGACATGGGGTTCCATTACCGTTCGTGTACGTACGTTTATTATGATGACTGGTCCAAGAATCGTTGGAATCACTTCTACAACGACCGCAGCGCTGCCGAATATGCGCAGATTATTCGTATCTGTCATTTCGTCAATCCGGAGAAGTACCACAACGAATACTATGTGGCACGTATTTACTATGCGTTCCTTATCTCCATGCAGACGGATACGTATGGCGATATTCCCTTGCAATACTACGTCAAGGGAGCATTGCCCCCTTCGCAGAATGTAAACTACACAAAGCAGGCCGATGTATATGATGCTATGTTCAAGTTACTCGATCAAGCCCTGACAAATATCAATCCAGCTAAAGGTCTTGACTTTGGCAGCACCAGTGCAGGCAGCAACGATCGGTGTTACGGCAATGACCTCAATAAATGGCTCCGTTTTGCCAACACTTTGCGTCTGCGCTTAGCACTGCGTATCTCTAATGTCAATCCTGCCCGTGCCAAGGAAGAGGCTGAGAAAGCCATCGGTAATGCGTATGGCCTGATGAAAGATAATGGTGACAATATGCGCACAGTGCCCAAGTTTGCTTCGCTGGCTTTAGGAGGTGAAGGAGGTGGTGGGTCAGAGAACATCCATGCTCTCATCTTCAATTGGGGTGCTACTATGGTGATGTCGAAAGATATGGAAGTCGCCTACAAGAACGAGTCGAATGCGCTCGACCCACGTTGCAAGCGCCTTTGGTGGAGGCCCTCTCCCTACGAAGAACTGAAAGTCGCGAAAGAAAGCACCAAGGATTTTGCGGGATGCCCTATCGGCGATATTTCCATCAACGGTAGCGATGCTACCAAAACCTATTCCCCTGTAAGGTGTAATCCGTTGGTACAAGATGACAAGAATAACTTGTTCGACGATTATTGGTTCACCTATGCCCGTGAGTTAGTGTGGATGAGCTATGCTGAGAGTCGCTTCATGCTGGCCGAGGCGGCGCTCCGAGGATGGAATGCTGGAGGTACAGTGGATGACTTCTACCGCCAAGGCATCCAAGCGTCAATGGATTACTATCACATCAGTGCTGCTGACGCACAAGAATACCTTGATGGCCTAAAGAATGAACAAGCTCTTACGGGCGGCGACAAGGAAGCAGCGTTGAAGGAAATCATCACACAGAAGTGGCTTGCCATTTTCCCTAACGGAAACGAAGGATGGGCAGAGTTCCGTCGGACTGATTATCCCGAACTGCTGAATATTGTGGAGAATAACTCCGATGGCGATGTGCCTGAAGGAAAATTCATCAAACGTATCAAGTACCCTCAAAGCGAGACATTTAATCCGAATCGCCCTGTTAGCAATAACCAAGGTACTAGAGTATGGTGGGATGTCTCGGACACCAATGATGACAATGGACTGCGCTTGAAGCCCAACAACTTCCGTTAGCACATACACAACTCAATGATAGTCGTAAGAGCCGATGTCACTACCCCATAGTGGCATCGGCTTTATTTTGTTTGTCATCATTGTCCTCTTTTCCAATAAATGAAGGCTTCTGTGGATGCCACTCTGGACACTTTGTCATCGCCAAGGTGAATTTTCCCTAAAAAAGAATGGGTTATACGGGTTATTAGTTATCTTTGCGGGTCAAAACAACCGACACCGTGAAAGGAATAGATAAAAGAAACAATATACTTCTTTTTAATTTTAGATAAACTATGGCAGATAAAAAAGAAAAACTCTTCTCCGAATTTCCGCCCGTCTCTACCGAGCAATGGATGGAAAAGGTGACAGTCGACTTGAAAGGCGCTGATTTTGAGAAGAAGCTCGTTTGGAAGACAAACGAAGGATTCAAGGTGCAACCGTTCTACCGTATGGAAGACCTGAAAGGTTTGAAGACGACTGACGCACTACCGGGTGAGTTCCCTTACCTAAGAGGTACGAAGAAGGACAACAACGAGTGGATGGTGCGCCAGGAGATTCGTGTGGAATGCCCCAAAGAGGCCAACACCAAGGCATTGGACATCCTGAACAAAGGCATCGACTCGCTCGCCTTCCACGTGAGCGCCAAGGAACTGAACGCTGAATATATCGAGACGCTACTCAGCGGCATCGAGGCGGAATGTGTGGAGTTGAACTTCTATACCTGCCAAGGGCACGTAGTGGAGCTGGCCCAGTTGCTGGTAGCCTACTTCGAGAAGAAGGGCTACGATGCCAAGAAGCTGAAAGGCTCTATCAACTACGACTACTTCGACAAGATGCTGACTCGTGGCAAGGAGAAAGGCAACATGGTACAGACCGCCAAGGCACTGATGGATACCGTACAGCCGTTGCCGTTCTACCGCGTGCTGAACGTCAACGCCCTCTCGCTCAACAACGCCGGGGCTTACATCTCGCAAGAACTGGGCTACGCCTTGGCTTGGGGCAACGAATATATGGACCAGCTTACCGAAGCCGGCTTGCCCGCTGCCGCTGTGGCCAAGAAGATTAAGTTCAACTTCGGCATCAGCTCCAACTATTTCCTCGAAATCGCTAAGTTCCGTGCCGCCCGCCTGTTGTGGGCCAACATCGTGGCATCGTATCCCACGCAATGCCTGCGCGACTGCGAGAACAAGGGTGCCAACGGTGAGTGCCGTTGCGCTGCTAAGATGGCTGTACACGCCGAGACATCGACCTTCAACCTCACCCTGTTCGACGCACACGTCAACCTGCTGCGCACGCAGACAGAGGCGATGAGTGCCGCCTTGGGAGGTGTCGACTCAATGACGGTAACGCCGTTCGACAAGGCTTACGAGACCCCCGATGACTTCTCCGAACGCTTGGCTCGCAACCAGCAGCTGCTGCTCAAGGAAGAGTCGCACTTCGACAAGGTAATCGATCCTGCCGCAGGTTCCTATTATATAGAGACGCTCACCGCCTCCATCGCCAAGCAGGCATGGGAGTTGTTCCTGTCGGTACAAGAGGCCGGCGGATTTTATGCCGCTCTGAAAGCCGGAACGGTACAGGCGGCCGTGAACGAGAGCAATAAGGCCCGCCATAAAGCAGTGGCTCAACGCCGCGAGGTATTGCTGGGCACCAACCAATATCCTAACTTCAATGAGCTGGCTGCCGGCAAGCAACCTGTGGACTGCAAGTGCTGTTGCAGCACAGAGAGCGACAAGACGGTGGAGACGCTGGTGATGAATCGTGCCGCCAGCGAGTTTGAAGCGTTGCGCCTGCAGACGGAAGCTTCGGGCAAACGTCCGAAAGCGTTTATGCTCACCATCGGCAACCTGGCCATGCGCCAAGCCCGTGCACAGTATGCTTGCAACTTCTTGGCCTGCGCCGGATACGAGGTGATGGACAACCTTGGCTTCGACACCGTAGAAGCTGGCGTGGAGGCTGCCATGAAGGCTAAGGCCGACATCGTGGTCATCTGCTCGAGCGACGACGAATACGCTACTTACGCCATCCCCGCATTCAAGGCGCTGAACGGCCGTGCGATGTTTATCGTAGCCGGCAATCCCGCTTGCGCCGACGAGCTGAAGGCTGCCGGCATCGAGAACTTCATCCATGTACGCGTCAACGTGCTGGAGACCTTGAAAGAGTTTAACGCCAAACTATTGAAGTAAAGATGAAAGATTTTAAGAACTTAGATATATATGCCGCTTTCCAACCTGCCAACGGTGCGGAGTGGCAAAAAGCCAACGGCATCACTGCCGACTGGAAGACACCGGAACACATCGAAGTGAAGCCGGTCTACACCAAAGAGGACTTGGAAGGGATGGAACACCTCGACTACGCCGCCGGCGTGGCTCCCTACCTGCGCGGCCCTTATTCGACGATGTACGTGATGCGTCCGTGGACCATCCGTCAGTATGCCGGATTCTCTACGGCCGAAGAGTCGAACGCTTTCTACCGCCGCAACTTGGCCTCGGGACAGAAAGGCCTCTCGGTAGCCTTCGACCTCCCCACACACCGTGGCTACGACCCTGACAACGAACGTGTAGTGGGCGACGTAGGTAAGGCTGGCGTCTCCATTTGCTCGCTCAACAACATGCAGACGCTGTTTGATGGTATCCCCTTGAACAAGATGTCCGTCTCCATGACCATGAACGGTGCCGTGTTGCCCATCATGGCCTTCTACATCAACGCCGGGCTGGAACAAGGAGCTAAGTTGGAAGAGATGGCCGGCACCATCCAGAACGACATCCTCAAGGAGTTCATGGTGCGTAACACCTATATCTATCCGCCCGCATTCTCGATGAAGATTATCTCCGATATCTTTGAGTACACCTCAAAGAAGATGCCGAAGTTCAACTCCATCTCCATCTCGGGCTACCACATGCAAGAGGCAGGTGCCACGGCAGACATTGAGCTGGCCTACACCTTGGCCGACGGCTTGGAGTACCTCCGTGCAGGTACGAACGCCGGACTGGATATCGACGCCTTCGCTCCGCGTCTCTCTTTCTTCTGGGCCATCGGTACCAACCACTTCATGGAAATTGCCAAGATGCGCGCCGCTCGTATGTTGTGGGCCAAGCTGGTGAGCCAGTTCCACCCCAAGAACCCCAAGTCGCTGGCTTTGCGCACACACTGCCAGACATCGGGCTGGTCGCTCACCGAGCAAGACCCCTTCAACAACGTAGGACGTACCTGCATTGAGGCTATGGCTGCTGCACTGGGGCATACTCAGTCGTTGCATACCAACGCCCTCGACGAGGCCATCGCCCTGCCTACCGACTTCTCCGCACGTATTGCGCGCAATACGCAAATCTATATCCAGGAAGAGACCAACGTCTGCAAGAACGTAGACCCATGGGGCGGCTCCTACTATGTAGAGACGCTCACCAATGAATTGGCGCACAAGGCGTGGGAACATATCCAGGAAATTGAGAAGCTGGGTGGCATGGCCAAGGCTATCGAGACCGGTATCCCCAAGATGCGTATCGAGGAGGCTGCCGCACGTACGCAAGCCCGCATCGACAGTGGCGAACAGACCATCGTAGGCGTGAATAAGTATCGCTTGGAGAAAGAGGCACCCATCGACATCCTGGAGGTGGACAACACCGCCGTGCGCAACGAGCAGGTAGAACATCTGAAGCAGTTGCGTGCCAACCGTGACCAAGCTGCCGTAGACAAGGCGCTGGCCGCCATCACCAAATGCGTGGAGACCCGCGAAGGCAACCTGTTGGAGCTGGCCGTAGAGGCGGCACGGGTACGTGCCACGCTGGGCGAAATCTCCGATGCGTGCGAGAAAGTGGTAGGACGTTACAAAGCAATCATTAGAACCATATCAGGCGTGTATTCATCAGAAAGCAAAAATGACGCGGACTTCGCCAAGGCTTGTGAGCTGGCCGAGAAGTTTGCCAAGAAGGAAGGTCGCCAGCCGCGTATCATGGTGGCCAAGATGGGGCAGGACGGTCATGACCGTGGCGCCAAAGTGGTAGCTACCGGCTATGCCGACTGTGGCTTCGACGTGGATATGGGTCCGCTCTTCCAGACACCCGCTGAGGCCGCCCGCGAAGCAGTGGAGAACGACGTGAACGTAGTCGGCGTATCGTCGCTGGCTGCCGGACACAAGACATTAATCCCGCAGATTATCGCTGAGCTGAAGAAGCTGGGTCGCGAAGACATCGTAGTCATCGCCGGTGGTGTCATTCCCGCGCAGGACTATGACTTCCTGTACAAGGCCGGCGTAGCCGCTATCTTCGGCCCCGGTACCTCGGTTGCCAAAGCAGCTTGCCAGATTCTGGACATCCTGCTGGGCGAAGAATAATATTGAATTGGATCTGCATAGATTCAGAGTTTTGAGATTAATAGTTGGAAGAGGTGGCTTGTGAAAGTCGCCTCTTTTTTTGCATTGTGGTGGATTTTTCTATAAGTTTGCAAGTAAATGAATAACAGATGACGAAGCAAGAGTTGGATATAGCCTACTTCATCGCTTTTTGTGTAGAGCAGTATAAAATGCATATCGCCGCCAAAGGTGGTGACGTGATGGACTTGTTCGACAGCTACGGTGTGATGGAATACTTGACAAATAACTTTGAAGTACTCCATACACAAGGGCATCGCTGGCTGATGGAGGAAATTGACGAGTTTATTCGGAGAAGAAAGGAGGAAGCTGAATGAACTTATATCATGGAAGCCTGGAGATAGTAGAAAAGCCTATCATTATGCAATCTGTACGGACATTGGATTATGGAACTGGGTTCTATACGACGACTTCGTATGAACAGGCAGAACAATGGACACGTAGGCGTATGGAAGGTAACGCGTCCATAGGCTATGTCAATTGTTATCAGTTGAATACAGATGTTTTGCCGCTTATGCATGTCTTATGGTTTGATGAGCCAACAACTGAGTGGGTTGACTTCGTGATGGCTAACCGTACGCAAGAAGACTTCGCACATTCTTATGACCTTGTATATGGCCCAGTCGCTAATGATCGAGTTTATGCAGCATTTGCTCTCTATGAAGGTGGACTCATAGAAAAGGAAGGCCTTATTCGAGAGTTGAAAACTTATCGACTGATAGTTCAGATGCTATTCCATACGGATGTAGCATTAGAACATTTAGTATATATTGAATCCAAAAACATCACACTATGATTCCCGAAATAACCAATCAAAACCTATATTTGTTACTTCCCAGCAAAGCCGCCTTGTTTGCTAAGATATATAAGGATAAGCATGGCGGCACTGTGCAGGATGCGCTTCGCGCTTTTTATAAATCGAAGATGTATAAAGAGCTGGAGCAAGAGGAAACGAAACTATGGCATTATGGCCCCGTCGCTCTATATGAGGAGTTTGAGGAGAGACAATAATGTCATTCTCCTCTTATTGCAAAAAAAGGGAGAAGCCTTATTCCCCAACTGCCGAATAATACTGTAACTTTGCCTCTCAAAAGATATAAGAAGGAAAGAAAAGAATGATAGTTTGCATAGCCGAAAAGCCTTCCGTGGCACGAGACATCGCCGAGGTACTCGGTGCCCACAACCGCAGGGAGGGATATATAGAAGGGAACGGATACCAAGTGACTTGGACATTCGGGCATCTCTGCACGCTGAAAGAACCACACGAGTACACCCCCAGCTGGAAGTCGTGGAGTTTAGGCTCCCTGCCCATGATTCCGCCCCGTTTTGGCATCAAACTGATAGAGAATCCCACTTACGAGCGGCAATTCCACATCATTGAAGGGTTGATGCAGCAGGCCGACGGCATCATCAACTGCGGCGATGCCGGGCAAGAGGGCGAACTCATCCAACGATGGGTGATGCAGAAGGCCGGTGCCCGCTGTCCCGTGAAGCGGCTGTGGATCTCTTCGCTCACCGAAGAGGCCATTCGCGAAGGGTTCAGCAAGCTGAAAGACCAGTCGGAGTTCCAATCGCTCTACGAGGCAGGTCTCTCCCGTGCTATCGGCGACTGGATGCTGGGCATGAACGCCACCCGCCTGTACACCATCAAGTACGGGCAAAACCGGCAAGTGCTATCGGTGGGACGGGTACAGACACCCACGCTGGCACTGATAGTGAACCGTCAATTGGAGATTCAGCACTTCATCCCCAAACAGTACTGGGAACTCAAGACGACCTATCGCGACACCCTTTTCGCGGCCCTTATCTGCAAGAGCGACGAAGAGGTGGCTGCCGAAGAGGAGAAGAGTGGGAAGAAGGTGACGGAAAACCCCGGCATCGACCCCATAGCCAGCCGCGAAGAGGGCGAAGCCTTGGTGGCACGTATCCGGGAACTGCCGTTTACCGTCACGGGTGTGATCAAAAAGACAGGCAACGAGGCAGCCCCCCGCTTGTTCGACCTTACCTCCCTACAGGTGGAGTGCAACAAGAAGTTTGCCTATTCTGCCGACGAGACGCTGAAACTCATACAGTCGCTCTACGAGAAGAAAGTCGCGACCAATCCCCGTGTGGATACCACCAACCTGAGCGACGACATCTACCCCAAATGCCCCGCTATCTTGCAAGGCATCAAGGACTACGCCGCCCTTACTGCCCCACTGGCCGACAAAGAACTGCCTAAGTCCAAGAAGGTGTTCGACAATACGAAGGTGACCGACCACCATGCCATCATCCCCACAGGCGTACATCCGCAGAACCTTACGGATATGGAACGCCGGGTGTTCGACCTCATCGCCCGCCGCTTCATCGCCGTGTTCTACCCCGATTGCAAGTTTGCCTCCACCACCGTGCTGGGCGAGGTAGACCAGATTGCCTTCAAGGCCACCGGCCGACAAATCATTGAACCTGGTTGGCGGGTCGTCTTTGCCAAGGAGGCGAAGAACGCTACCGAAGAGAAGGAGGAAGGCGAAGAAGAAAACGTGCTGCCCAGCTTTGCCAAAGGAGAGAGCGGGCCACACCTGCCCGACCTCAACGAGAAGTGGACACAGCCGCCACGCCCCTACACCGAGGCCACGCTGCTGCGAGCCATGGAGACGGCCGGTAAGCTGGTAGACAACGACGAGCTGCGTGACGCCCTGAAGGAAAACGGCATCGGCCGCCCCTCTACCCGTGCCGCCATCATTGAGACACTGTTCAAACGTAACTACATCCGCAAGGAACGAAAGAACCTCATCGCTACCCCTACCGGCATAGAGCTGGTACAGGTCATCCACGAGGAGTTGCTCAAGTCGGCCGAACTAACTGGTATTTGGGAGAAGAAGCTGCGGGAGATAGAACGAAAGACCTACGATGCACGCCAGTTCCTCGAAGAGCTGAAGCAGATGGTGACGGACATCGTAGGCAGCGTACTCTCCGACAACTCGAACCGTCGCATCACCGTGCAAGCTCCCCTGCCTGGCAAGGAGGCCAAGGCTACAAAGGAAGCCAAAGCCCCTCAAGGCGAGAAACCCAAGAAAACCCCGGCCAAGAAACGGGAGAAGAGGCCGGCCACGCCGGAAGGGAAGCCTTGTCCGCTCTGCGGCAAGGGAGTCATCATCAAGGGGCGGACGGCCTACGGTTGCTCCGAGTGGCGCAATGGATGCACCTTTAGGCAACCTCTCGAAGAATCATAACCCTCAACAATCACTTCGTGCTATATGTGGAACAAACTTTTTATCAAAATGAAGCGCCCTTTCGTACGCATTGCCCGCTTTCGGCATCGTTGCGGCTACGGGGTGCACTCACCCTTTGCGTTCGGCCTGATTACGGACGTTGTCTACGAGAAAAAGGCCTACTACGCCTACAAGGAGTTGAAACAGGAACAAAAGAAACAATACTGGGAGCAGGGACTGCCCAAGGGATACGGCAAGGTGAACCGGCTGCTGTTTCGCTTGGTCAACCGCATGCAACCTCAACGAATCATACAGGTCGGCCACCCTTCGGCCGCCTCGCTTTATCTACAGGCGGCAAAGCCATCGGCCGACTACCTGTTTGCCGCCGACCTCTCTGAGCTGTTCCTCGATGCCGACGTGCCGGTAGACTTTCTCTACCTCGACGCCCCCGAGCACTCCGACCTGCTGGAGAAGGTGTTCGATATCTGTGTTCGTCGCACCACGCTCTGTAGCATTTTTGTAATACGAGGCATCGGCTACAACAAGAAGATGAAGCAGCTCTGGAATAGATTACAACAGGATGAGCGTGTGGGAGTTACGTTCGACTTGTTCGATGTGGGACTGCTGTTCTTCGACCGGACGAAGATAAAACAGCATTATATCGTCAACTTCTAAGAGACATTATACGTTATACTTTTAAAATACTAACGATAAAACGGGAAAACATGAAAAAGAGCTTAGTGTACACTAAAACAGGAGACCGTGGGACCACCAGCTTGGTAGGCGGTACTCGAGTGTTGAAAACCAACATCCGCCTGCACGCTTATGGCACGGTGGATGAATTGAACGCTTATTTGGGCTTGTTGGCCACTTATTTGGCCGATACGGACCTGAACTTCGTACTCTTTGTACAGAACAAGTTGTTTACCATTGGCTCCAATCTGGCCACCGACCTCGAGAAGATGGAGCTGCGCGAGGCCAGCATTATAAAAGAGAGAGATGTGAAGCGCATCGAGGAGGAGATAGACCGGATAGACGAGCAACTGCCACAACTACATGCGTTTGTCCTTCCCGGAGGAGTACGAGGAGCTGCCGTCTGTCACGTTTGCCGAACCGTATGCCGAAGAGCCGAGAGGCATATTCTCACCCTTTCAGAGACTTTTCCCGTATCACCGGAGGTGTTGGCATTTATCAATCGCTTGTCCGACTACCTCTTTGTCTTAGCCCGTAAAATGAACTTTGAGAAGCAGAATGGCGAAATTTTCTGGAATAACGCTTGCGAATGAGCAATTTTGTTATACTTTTGCCGCAAATTATAAAACAAGACTTATTAATATTCACTTTTAACACTTAAAAATATGTATTGGACATTGGAACTGGCGTCGAAACTGGAAGACGCACCTTGGCCGGCCACGAAAGATGAGCTTATTGATTACGCCATGCGCTCGGGCGCTCCGCTTGAAGTGATAGAGAATCTTCAAGAGATGGAGGATGAAGGCGAAATTTATGAAAGCATTGAAGACATCTGGCCAGATTACCCGAGCAAGGAAGATTTCTTCTTTAACGAGGAGGAATATTGACTCTGTAAGAGAAAAGAATACGTGGAGAGACTGTGGACCTTGGGTCGCAGTCTCTTTTTTTGTGGCATATTAGTGATTATATTGAGCCAAATTTGTAATATACGCGTGTATGTACGATATTTGCAGGATGAAATATATCGATTGGCAGAAAAGTCCCCAGCGCTTTAAGGCGATGACAGGAATGGACGTAGAGACTTTTATGAAGTTGCCTCCCTTTTTTGAGGAAGCCCACAATGTATACCTTTCCATTCAAGAGGCCCATGCTGACTTGTTTTCCATCACGCAGCATCAATGCCATGAGTTTGCACATGGTCTCAATGAAATCCTTCGCAAGGCCTTGGAGACCGCTGGGTACATGCCTGGACAAAACGCATAAGTATCAATATTTTAGCATTAAGAACAGAATGAAAGAAAGAATCTCTTATCTCATTTGCTTTGCCGCAATCTTCGCTATCGAAGTATTTATAGCGCTTTACGTGCACGATTATTTCGTTCGTCCTTATTTGGGCGATGTACTGGTCATTGCGTTAGTTTACTGTTTTGTGCGCGTATTCATTCCCTACGGTGTGCTCCGCATGCCCCTCTATGTTTTCCTCTTCGCTTGTTTTATTGAGCTGTTGCAAGGTCTTC
>JAISIX010000193.1 GCA_031261805.1 Mediterranea sp. (in: CFB group bacteria) | reverse complement strand
CTATTTTTCACTTTAACAGGCATATATATGAGAGATTTTAAAAGTTTAAAAGTGTCCTACAAGCCAGCTGACGGCAAAAAACGATTCCCTGGGACTGTCGTGAGCGTTAGGGAATTGGTGAACCTGCCGATAGTCGTCAAGGACTTTGAGGTGGGCATCAAGACGGAACAGGGCGAGGACCGTTGCGTCGTCTCTATCGAGCTTAATGGAGAACCGAAAAAGTATTTCACGAATTCGGAAGAGATGAAGAACATCTTGGCGCAGGTGGCGGAAATCCCCGACGGCCTCCCATTCGAGACAGTGATTAAAACCGAAACCTTCGGCAAGGGCAGGACAAAGTACGTATTCAGTTAGGAGGAAAGGAATGAAAAAGGTAGAAGGAAGCGTCGGGGTGCCACTCATTGAGTGCAGCAACCCCATGAGAGACAAGTGGCGGGTCCGCTGGGACGTACAGGCCACCGACGGCGGAACCGCCACCTATATGGAGGAGGAGTTCAACCATCGTCCAACTGGTGAGGAAGTGAAGTCCTTGGTGGTAAGCTGGTATAATGACTGCATCAACGCCACCATCTTGTCGAGCTTCAAGTATGACGGCAGCACGGTGTGGCTCTCAAGCGAGAACCAATTCAATTACAAGGCGTCGTACGACTTGGCGGTGCAAACGGGTGGGTCATCCCTTCCGGTCACCATCAAGATTGGAGACGAGGACAAGCCCATATACAAGGTGTTCAACGATTTGGATGAGCTGACCGCCTTCTACACGGCAGCTATGGCGCATGTGCAGAAAACGTTGGAGGATGGCTGGAAACGGAAAGACGCGTTCGACGTGACACCGTATCTGCTGGAGTAACCTAAATTGGGAGGCATAAAAATGCCCCCAGTCGCCTGTTAAACGTAACGCCAATCACAATCTAACAAATACACCGCAGTGTGCACGACCGGGGGCAAGCCCCTGTTCGCACAGTGCGGTGCTTTTTTATGCGTTAAATTGTAATTGGCGAGACAAAAGTAATATAAATCTGCGGATATGACATTGTTTGAGATAGTAAACTTCAATAAGGAGTTGCTGAATCGGCTCATAAGGGTGGGATTCCGACCCGAAGACTGTAAATGGGTGGAGCTGTATAGTGAATATGAAAGGCTGCGTAGGGACGGGGAGAAGGTGACGTATATAGTCTCCTTATTATCTGAAAAGTACCACGTGTGCGAGCGTAAGGTATATGGTATAATCAAACGCTTCCAAAGCGACTGCACGTCCGATACAGTGTGAAGTGCCTTTCCCATTCGTCGTGAACGTCCTTCATGGAATATCTTTGCTGGCAAAAGAAGTACAGTCATGCAAAGGAAAGAATATATCCAAGCGCCCCTCCCATTCATGGGACAGAAGCGCATGTTCGCGGGGGAGTTCCGCAAGTTGCTCCAGTCGTTTGACGACAGGACCGTGTTCATTGACCTGTTCGGCGGCTCCGGCCTGCTCTCACATCTCGCCAAACGTGAGAAGCCACTCTCGACAGTCGTGTTTAACGACTATGACAATTACAAGCAAAGGTTGGATAACATCCCACGCACCAATGCCTTGCTCGCCGACTTGCGCCATTTGGCGGAGGCTTGCCCAAGGACCAAACGCATCCCATCCTGTGTAAAGGAGGCCATCTTGGAGAGGATAGCGTCAGAGGAGCATACGGGCTTCGTTGACTATATCACCCTTTCTTCTTCCCTGTTGTTTTCGATGAAATACCGCCTATCGCTCGATGCGTTGAGGAAAGAGGCCTTCTACAATACAATACGGCTTAACGACTATAACGCGGATGGCTATTTGGATGGACTGACAATCGTCCGCAAGGACTACAAAGAACTGTTTGCCGCTTACAAGGATGTTCCCGGCGTAGTCTTCCTCGTTGACCCTCCCTATCTTTCGACAGAAGTGGGCAGTTACACGATGGACAGTTGGAGACTGTCTGACTATCTCGACGTGCTCACCGTCTTGTGCGGGACATCCTACGTCTACTTCACGTCGAACAAGTCATCCATCATTGACCTATGCGGTTGGATGGAAGCACACCAAGATTTCGGCAACCCTTTCTCGGGAGCTACCAAGAAGACCTTCAGCGCACACATGAACTATAACTCCGGATACACGGATATCATGCTCTATAAGCAAGCGGATGCCTCCTAATAGTATTCATTTAGCAATTCGGCTTTAAAAGACTCTGATAATTTGTCCATATATATACAGGCCTCCATGTCTTCAGCATGCCCGTTCTCTATGTCTTTGTCTAAATAGAGGGTGCGCCCCTCGATGATGCTCCTATGTATATGCCCAGCTATATAGTTATCAACCATAACTTCGCACTTCGCTTCCAATTTCGGAAAAACATGCGATATGTACCAACTATCTTTATATCGGCGCAGATAATAAGTCTTCCCCTCAAACAGGAATTCTTCAATAAAGTCATCTTCCATAATACACTTTTTGTGCTTCAAATATACTGATTTTAGAAGAAATAGCAATGAATGAGAATAAATAATTTGATGCCTATTTTGGTTAATTATCATTAATGAATAATGAAGAATAAAATGACCTTCAAAGTGCTGCAATTACCATTATTCAGACACCTTTCGTTTTTGTGTTAAATTTCCGCCTTTCGTTTTTGCAACCCACTGCTTTTCGATTTGCGGGATTTACTTGTCTCGGAGTTGAAGCAGATAGCATGGAAACCGTGCGAAGCCAACGACATCACATCTTTCTCACCACCCGTGATAAAGAGCGTATCACCTTTGGCTGGTAGTTGCTCCAATCCAAAACAGTAGTTGTCGCCAAGTGTGCCGCCATATAAGAACCTCAGCTCGGAGTGTGGGCGATAGATTTTCACATATCGTTTGCCTGTATAAGCACATATCGGTTCATCCGCAGATGTACGAAGTGTAAACGGTTTATCGTCCTTGTTCTCACTGCTATATTCACGGATGGACGAAACACCATAAGCCTTCAACGCTTTCTGCGTGATGCCATACTGCCCCCAGAACTCCAATTCCTCCGTAGTGAATGGCTTCTGTTTGGCAGAGTAAGGTTTTGCCTTTTTAGGTTCAATAGGTGGTTCGAGGATGTTATCTGATGTCTTGTCTGAAATGCTCGCCACAGGATACGGCATTGCGGTTGCAGAAAAGCTATCATCATCCAAACCAAGCATCAAGTCTTGATTGATAGTCTCCAATATCTCTACGAAGTCCTTGGCGTTGCCGCAATCAAGACCTCGCAACTTTCCTACAATGTCGAAGCAATCGCCGCTGTATGCGTCGTTGCCAAAGTCTTTCATCTTGTAGGTTCTGCTCTTGCGGTCAAAGTAGATGTTGCACGATGCCCGCTTGTCATCATAGAACGGGTTGCGGAAATTCTTGCCGAGCCGCCATTCTGTGGTGACGTAATGACGGAACACTTCCAGTCCGCCATTGGTACGACTGAGTATATCTTCTTTAGAGAGCATGCTTCTTGTAGTTGTCTA
>JAISIX010000174.1 GCA_031261805.1 Mediterranea sp. (in: CFB group bacteria) | reverse complement strand
CCATCGCCACCGAGGCCAAGGTGGTGAACCGACTGGCGCAACAAGGCATCAAGAAGACCGACCTCACCCGCGAGGAGTTCCTCAAGCACGCCTGGGCATGGACCGACGAGCACGGAGGCATCATCCTCAAGCAGCTGCGCAGGCTGGGCGCCTCGTGCGACTGGGACCGCACCGCCTTCACCATGGACGAGGCGCGCAGCCAGAGCGTCATCAAAGTGTTTGTCGACCTCTACAACAAAGGCCTCATCTACCGCGGCGTACGCATGGTGCACTGGGACCCCAAGGCGCTTACCGCCCTCTCCGACGAGGAGGTGATCTATAAGGAGGAGCACGGCAAGCTCTACTACCTGCGCTATAAGGTAGAGGGCGACGCCGACGGACGCTACGCCGTAGTGGCCACCACCCGCCCCGAGACCATCATGGGCGACACCGCCATGTGCATCAACCCCGCCGACCCCAAGAACGCCTGGCTGAAAGGCAAACGCGTCATCGTGCCCCTGGTGGGACGCTCCATACCCGTCATTGAGGACGAGTACGTCGACATCGAGTTCGGCACGGGCTGCCTCAAGGTGACCCCCGCCCACGACGTGAACGACTACATGCTGGGCGAGAAGTACAACCTGCCCAGCATCGACATCTTCAACGACAACGGCACGCTGAGCGAAGCCGCCGGCCTTTACGTGGGTATGGACCGCTTCGACGTACGCAAGCAGATTGAGAAAGACCTCGACGCGGCCGGACTGTTGGAGAAGACGGAGGCCTACGTCAACAAGGTGGGCTACTCCGAGCGTACCAACGTGGTGATAGAGCCGAAACTCTCCATGCAGTGGTTCCTCAAGATGCAGCATTTCGCCGACATGGCCCTGCCTCCGGTGATGAACGACGAGCTGAAGTTCTACCCCCCGAAATACAAGAACACCTATCGCAACTGGCTGGAGAACATCAAGGACTGGTGCATCAGCCGGCAGCTGTGGTGGGGGCATCGCATTCCCGCCTACTTCCTGCCCGGAGGGGGCTTTGTGGTAGCCGCCACGCCCGAGGAGGCGCTGGAGCTGGCTCGCCAGAAGAGCGGCAACGCCGCGCTGACGGTCGGCGATCTGCGCCAAGACGAGGACTGCCTCGACACTTGGTTCTCCTCCTGGCTATGGCCCATCTCCCTCTTCGACGGCATCAACCACCCCGGCAACGAGGAGATGAAGTATTACTACCCCACCAGCGACTTGGTGACCGGTCCGGACATCATCTTCTTCTGGGTAGCCCGTATGATCATGGCCGGCTACGAGTACGAAGGGCAGATGCCATTCCGCAACGTCTACTTCACAGGCATCGTGCGCGATAAGCTGGGCCGCAAGATGTCCAAGTCGCTCGGCAACTCGCCCGACCCGCTCGAACTCATCGAGAAGTACGGCGCCGATGGCGTGCGCATGGGCATGATGCTCGCCGCCCCCGCTGGCAACGACATCCTCTTCGACGACGCACTGTGCGAGCAAGGACGTAACTTCAATAACAAGATATGGAACGCCTTCCGCCTCATCAAGGGATGGCAGGTAGACGATACATTGGAGATGCCCGCTACCACAACTTATGCTACAACCTGGTTCGAGGCCAAACTGTCCGAGGCGACTGCCGAGATGGAGGACCTCTTCAAGAAGTACCGCCTGAGCGAAGCGCTGATGGTGGCCTACAAGTTGTTTTGGGATGAGTTCTCAAGCTGGTATCTTGAAATGATAAAGCCCGCTTATGGCAAACCCATCGACGGTGGCGCGTATCGCCTTACGCTGGGTTACATGAATCAGCTGCTCCACTTGCTGCACCCCTTCATGCCCTTCATCACGGAGGAACTGTGGCAACAACTGCCCCAAGAGATACGGGGCGACAAGGAAAGCCTGATGATTGACCCAATGAAGAAGGAGAGCGGTTTAGGTGAAGAGGATCGGCTGTCATTGCTCCAGATGGAAGAGGTGAAGGGGGTCATCACCAATATCCGTGCCATCCGCCAGCAGAAGAACATCGCGCAGAAGGAGTCGCTCGCTCTGCAAGTGATTGCTGGGGGCAGCTCTACAGCAATAGAACGCCAGGAAATCATTGCGAAGTTGTGCAACCTTTTGTTGGTGACAGAAGTGGCCGCCAAGGCCGAGGGTGCCGCTGCCTTCATGGTGGGTACTACCGAATACGCCGTGCCGTTGGGCAACCTCATCGATGTTGAGGCCGAGATAGCCCGCATGGAGGCCGAACTGAAGCACAAAGAGGGTTTCCTGCAAGGAGTGCTCAAGAAACTGAGCAACGAGAAGTTTGTCAGCAACGCTCCTGAAGCTGTGATTGCCATGGAACGTCAGAAGCAGGCCGATGCCGAGAGCATCATCAGCTCACTGAAAGAGAGCATCGCCGCGCTGCGGAAAGGATAAAAGGCAAGAAAAGGGGCGCAACGGTAGCCGCACTAAAATCATCAAATGACCCGTGTTCTTTCTCCTCAATGCTGCAAAATGAGGAGTTTGGCACGGGTTTTTTGTTAGCAGGACACGGCATCGGCAGTATAGGATTGGATTATGCTTTACTCAGTGAAACAGCTGAAGCATGCAACAGTTCCTAAAACACCTGTTGATATGCCATAAATCGCTTGTAATGTGTATGTTGTAGCTTAGTGAAAGCGGTGAGGGCAGGAAAGCGCAACTTTTAGGTAAGGGAGGATTTTGGTGCGGTTGCCCTGAAATATCTCTTGCAAGGATATACGTTATCCTTTCTTTTCGTATTTTTGCGGCTGAATATCATCCAATAGTTATGGATAACGAGACAACATACAGCTTGCTGGACGGTATCGACAGCCCAGAGGACCTGCGTCGCTTGAGTGTGGAGCAGTTGCCCGAGGTGTGCGACGAACTGAGGCGAGACATCATCAAGGAGGTGAGCTGCAACCCGGGGCACTTTGCTGCCAGCTTGGGGACGGTGGAACTGACTGTAGCCCTTCATTACGTTTACAATACTCCCTACGACCGCATTGTGTGGGACGTGGGACACCAAGCCTACGGGCATAAGATACTAACCGGAAGACGGAAGGACTTCTACACCAACCGGAAATTGGGAGGCATACGTCCCTTCCCCGCACCCGAAGAGAGCGAATATGACTCTTTCACCAGCGGACATGCCTCCAACTCCATCTCCGCAGCCCTCGGCATGGCCGTGGCAGCGAGGATGAAAGGGGAGGACGACCGACACGTGGTGGCTATCATCGGCGACGGGTCGATGAGCGGTGGACTGGCCTTCGAGGGGCTGAACAACGCTTCATCTACTCCCAACAATATGCTCATCGTGCTGAACGATAACGATATGTCCATAGACCGAAGCGTGGGCGGCATGCAACAATACCTCTTCAACCTCACCACCTCCGTGCCTTACAACCGGTTGCGCTTCAAGGCGGCCCGGATGCTCTACAAGATGGGAGCGCTTGATGAGGACCGGCGCAAGGCACTCATTCGCTTGGGCAACAGCCTGAAGTCTATGGTGGCACAGCAACAGAACGTGTTCGAAGGGATGAACATCCGATACTTTGGCCCTATCGACGGGCACGACGTGAAGAACCTGGCCCGTGTGCTGCACGACATCAAGGAGATGAAAGGCCCCAAGGTGTTGCACTTGCATACCGTAAAAGGCAAAGGGTTCGCCCCTGCCGAGGCGCACGCTACCGAGTGGCACGCACCGGGGCGCTTCGACCCTGAGACGGGGGAACGCTTTGTTCCCGATACCGCAGGGATGCCGCCCCTCTTCCAAGACGTGTTTGGCAACACCCTGCTGGAGCTGGCCGAGGCTAATCCGAAGATTGTAGGGGTGACGCCCGCCATGCCCAGTGGCTCATCCATGAACATACTCATGGCGGCCATGCCCGGGCGAGCCTTCGACGTAGGCATTGCCGAGGGTCACGCCGTCACCTTCTCGGGTGGCATGGCCAAGGAAGGGATGCAACCCTTCTGCAACATCTACTCCTCCTTTATGCAACGGGCTTACGACAATGTTATCCACGACGTGGCCATCCTGCGGCTTCCCGTCGTGTTCTGCTTGGATAGGGCCGGGCTGGTGGGCGAAGACGGACCTACCCATCAAGGGGCGTTCGACATGGCTTACCTGCGTCCCATCCCCAACCTCACCATCGCCTCGCCTTACGACGAGCACGAGTTGCGGCGGCTGATGTACACCGCTCAGTTGCCAGGAAAGGGGGCGTTCGTCATCCGCTACCCCCGTGGACGTGGTGTACTGGTGGACTGGACATGTCCGCTGGAGGAGATTCCCGTAGGGAAAGGCCGGTGCCTGAAGGAGGGTACGGACCTCGCCGTGGTCACCATTGGGCCGATAGGCAATGTGGCGGCAGCGGCCATCCGCCGGGCAGAGAAGGAGCATGGACTCTCCATCGCCCACTACGACCTGCGTTTCCTCAAGCCCCTCGACGAGGAGTTGCTGCATGAGGTCGGCCATCGGTTTGCCCGCATCGTCACCGTAGAAGACGGTATCGTGGAGGGAGGCATGGGCAGTGCTTTGCTGGAGTTCATGGCCGACCACGGATATACCCCCGAAGTGCGTCGTATCGGTATCCCCGACCGGTTTGTGGAGCATGGCACGGTTCAGCAGCAGTATCACCTCTGCGGCATGGACGAGGAGGCTATCTATGACGTACTGACAGAGGGGCAAGTAGAGAAGGAAGATAAAGACGTATGAAGATAATTATTGCCGGTGCCGGCAATGTGGGCACCCATTTGGCAAAGCTGTTGTCGCGCGAGAAGCAAGACATCATCTTGATGGACGATGACGAAGAGAAGCTGACGACGCTCAGTTCCAACTTCGACCTGCTCACTGTAGCGGCTTCGCCCTCCTCCATCTCCGGGCTGAAAGAGGTGGGCATCAAGGAGGCCGACCTCTTTATAGCGGTGACACCCGACGAGAGCCGCAACATGACCGCTTGTATGCTGGCCACCAACCTGGGGGCGAAGAAGACCGTGGCGCGCATCGACAACTATGAGTACCTGCTGCCCAAGAACAAGGAGTTCTTCCAGAAGTTGGGCGTGCACTCGCTCATCTATCCCGAGATGCTGGCTGCCAAGGAGATTGTCTCCTCCATGCGCATGAGCTGGGTACGTCAGTGGTGGGAGTTTTGCGGGGGCGCCCTGCTGCTCATCGGCGCCAAGATGCGCGAGCGGGCCGAGGTGCTCGACATCCCTCTGCATCAGCTGGGTGCCATGAAGCTGCCCTACCACGTGGTGGCCATTAAGCGGGGAGGGGAGACCATCATCCCCCGAGGCGACGACATCATCAAGCTGAACGATATCGTTTACTTCACCACTACCCGCAAGTACATCCCCTACATCCGCAAGATAGCCGGCAAGGAAGACGAGCCGGACGTGCGCAACGTGATGATTATGGGTGGCAGCCGCATCGCCGTGCGTACGGCACAGTACGTGCCGGACTATATGCAGTTGAAGATAGTGGAGAACAACATAGCCCGTTGCAACCGCCTCACGGAGCTGCTTGACGATAAGACACTCATCATCAACGGCGACGGTCGCGACATGGACCTGCTCGTGGAGGAGGGCCTGAAGAATACCGAAGCCTTCGTGGCCCTTACCGGCAACTCGGAGACCAATATACTGGCCTGTCTGGCCGCCAAACGGATGGGCGTGGAGAAGACCGTGGCCGAGGTGGAGAACATCGACTACATCAGCATGGCCGAGAGTCTGGACATCGGAACGGTCATCAACAAGAAACTCATCGCCGCCAGCCACATCTACCAGATGATGCTCGACGCCGACGTGGCCAACGTGAAATGCCTCACCTTCGCCAATGCCGACGTGGCCGAATTTACCGTGCCCGAAGGGGCCAAGGTGACCAAGCACCTCATCAAGGACCTGGGGCTGCCCAAGGGCACTACCATCGGCGGCATGATACGCGATGGCGAGGGGATGCTGGTGACAGGCGACACGCAGATACAGCCGGGCGACCACATCGTGGTGTTCTGTCTCAGCATGATGATTAAGAAGATAGAAAAGTTCTTCAACTAACTGGGGGTACGCGGCTGATGATTAACACCAAAATGATATTCCGCATCCTGGGCTTCCTGTTGCTCATTGAGACAGCCATGATGCTCTGCAGCGAAGGCGTGGCCTACTACTACGGCGGCAGTGATGTTGGCAGCTTTGTGCTGTCGGCCTGTATCACCGCCTTGGCCGCCATCCTCTCGCTCCTCTTTGGACGGGGGGCCGAACGGTCGCTCAACCGGCGCGATGGCTACGTCATTGTCACCGCCTCGTGGTTGGCCTTCTCGCTCTTCGGCATGTTACCTTATTATATAGGCGGCTTTATCCCCGATGTCACCGACGCCTTTTTCGAGACCATGTCGGGTTTCACCAGCACGGGCGCCACCATCCTGAACGACATTGAGGCGTTGCCCCACGGTGTCCTCTTCTGGCGCGCCATGACGCAGTGGATAGGTGGCTTGGGCATCGTCTTCTTCACCATCGCCGTATTGCCCATCTTTGGCGTGAGCGGTCTGCAGGTGTTTGCCGCTGAGGCCAGTGGCCCCACGCACGACAAAGTGCACCCGCGTATCGGCATCACTGCCAAGTGGATATGGAGTATCTACGCTGGGCTGACGGGTACGCTCGTGGTACTCCTCTGCCTGGGGGGCATGGACTTGTTCGACAGTGTTTGCCATGCCTTCGCCACCACCGGCACAGGTGGCTTCTCCACCAAGCAGGCCAGCATCGCCTTTTATCATTCGCCCTACATCGAGTACGTCATCAGTATCTTCATGTTCCTCTCGGGCATCAACTTCACGCTCTTGTTGCTACTCTTCAACGGCAAGTTCAAGAAGTTCATCCACGACGCGGAGCTGAAGCATTACTTCTGGGCTGCTTGCCTCTTCACCTTTTTCATAGCTGCCTGGCTCTATCGCACCACACCGATGAGCTTGGAGGAGGCGTTTCGTAAGTCGCTCTTCCAAGTCATCTCGTTGCAGACCTCCACGGGCTTCGCCACGTCGGATTACATGCTGTGGCCCTCCATCCTTTGGGGGTGCCTGCTGATTGTCATGCTAATCGGTGCCTGCGCAGGTAGTACGACAGGCGGTATCAAGTGGATTCGTATCGTCATCCTGCTCAAGGTGGTGCGCAATGAGTTCAAGCGCATCCTACACCCCAACGCCGTGTTGCCGGTACGGCTGGGCAAGCAGGTCGTCTCGCCCACGGTGAAGTCGTCGGTACTGGCGTTCACCTTCCTCTACATCTCCATATCCATCATCAGTGCGCTCGTGCTCATGGGACTGGGCGTAGGCGACAGCGAATCTATCGGCACCGTGGTGTCGGCCATGGGCAACATGGGGCCGGGGCTTGGCTCGTGCGGTCCGGCCTACTCGTGGAGCGGCCTTCCCATAGCCGCCAAGTGGATACTCTCCTTCCTCATGCTGTTGGGCCGCTTGGAGCTGTTCACAGTGTTGCTGTTGTTCACTCCGGCGTTCTGGAAGAAACGGTAACAGAAAAGCTGGATGCCATCTACGAACTGTTGCGTCCGTCGGAGTGCTAAAAAAACTTTTTTTGCTACGCCGACTTGGCAAATAATAGAGAATTAAGTCCTATCTTTGCGGCTGCTAAAAAGGAACAATGGGAAAAGGCTTAAAATATGGAGTGTTTTTGGTAGTTGTGCTACTCGTCCATATAGTCGTAGAAAAGGCTATGGGAAGTGCCCATAGTATGCCTGCGCCTTTCCGCCTTTCTGCCCCCTGTAGCTTCTCACAAGAGCATCCCGAACAAAACAGGCTCTTATGCCTCGATGATTTCCTTTTCCCCTCATCTTGCGAAATGGGCTATACCAGCGCCACACACGCGTCGGTCAACAAAAACTTGCTGCTTCCGGTGGCATACCTCGTTGTGCGCGAACACCTCAGCAGGCCAGCGGATGCCCATCCCCCACACATCTACACTTATACGCACGACCCGCTTACCTATTACATATATGGTTTGAGGAAGATTGTCGTTTAGGGACGACAAGGCGACACCTACTATCTTGTCTTATCAGGGTTAGTTGGAATTTTACAAAGCCGATTGGCTTCGCTCAGCCCCTTGCGGGGGAGCTGGAGGAGGCGAATGGGCGCTACGCATATATATAATGTATTCAATTAAAACAGCTATTGGATTATGAATTTTACATTGTTAGTTGTTGTTTTACTGACCGCACTTGCCTTTGTGGGCATTGTGGTTGCCCTCTCACGAGCTATCTCACCCCGTTCGTACAACGAGCAGAAGTTTGAGGTTTATGAGTGTGGCCTCCCTACCCGCGGAAAGTCGTGGATGCAGTTCAAGGTAGGCTACTACCTTTTCGCCATCCTCTTCTTGATGTTCGACGTGGAGACCGTATTCCTCTTCCCGTGGGCTGTCGTGATGCGCGGCTTGGGTCCGCAAGGGCTGATTAGCATTCTCTTCTTCTTCGTCATTTTGGTTCTGGGCCTTGCTTATGCCTGGAGGAAAGGAGCATTAGAATGGAAGTAACTAAAAAACCTAAGATAAAGTCGATTCCCTACGAGGAGTTTGTGGATAACGAGACACTGGAGAAACTGGTACACGAACTCAACGCCGGGGGCGCCAACGTGCTGCTGGGTGTGCTCGACGACTTGGTGGACTGGGGACGCAGCAACTCCCTTTGGCCGCTGACGTTTGCCACCAGCTGTTGCGGCATAGAGTTTATGGCGCTGGGCGCCGCCCGATACGATATGGCCCGCTTCGGATTCGAGGTGGCCCGTTCGTCGCCCCGGCAGGCCGATGTCATCATGGTGTGCGGCACCATCACCAACAAGATGGCTCCCGCCCTGAAGCGCCTCTACGACCAGATGCCCGACCCCAAGTACGTGGTGGCTGTGGGCGGATGTGCCGTGAGCGGAGGCCCCTTCAAGAAAGCCTACCACGTGCTCAACGGCGTAGACAAGATTCTGCCTGTTGACGTCTTCATTCCCGGATGTCCTCCACGTCCCGAGGCTTTCTTCTACGGCATGATACAGCTACAGCGCAAGGTGAAGGTTGAGAAGTTCTTTGGTGGCGTAAACCGCAAGGAGAAAGAGCCGGAGGCACTGAGAGAGGAAGAACAGGAGATAAACAAAGAACAACGGATTCGCCCCGAAGGCCTGTAACGCTTAATGGAAAAGATTATGGAAATACAATATATAGCCCCCGAGACACTACACGATGAGATGTTGCGCTTGCGCAACGAACGGAAGATGGACTTCCTCGAGAACCTCATCGGCATGGACTGGGGCGTGGCCGACGAGAAAGACGCCCCCGGTAAGTTGCGCGGATTGGGCGTAGTGTACCAGCTACAATCGACCGAAACGGGAGAGCGGGTGATGCTACAGACATCCACCCTCGACCGTGAGCAGCCAGAGATTCCCTCGGTCACCGACATTTGGAAGATAGCCGACTTCTACGAGCGGGAAGTATTCGACTTCTACGGCATCGTCTTTATCGGCCATCCCGACATGCGACGTCTCTACCTGCGCAACAACTGGGTGGGATACCCCATGCGCAAGGATGACGACCCCGAAGCGGAGAACCCGCTCGACATGACTAACGAGGACGCTGTGGACACCACCCAAGAGCTGGAGCTGAACCCCGACGGGACCCTCAAGGGCGTGCAGACGAAGCTCTTCGGCGATGATGAGTACGTGGTGAACATTGGCCCCCAGCATCCCTCCACCCACGGTGTGATGCGCTTCCGTGTGTCGCTCGAAGGAGAGACCATCACCAAGATAGATACCAACTGCGGATACATACACCGCTCCATCGAGAAGATGAATGAGAGCCTTACCTACCCGCAGACATTGGCCCTGACCGACCGCCTCGACTACCTTGGCGCCATGCAGAACCGCCATGCCTTGTGTATGTGCATAGAGAAGGCTATGGGCGTGGAGGTGAGTGAGCGGGTGCTCTACATACGCACCATCATGGACGAGCTGCAACGCATCGACTCCCACCTACTGTTCTACGCCTGCCTGGCCATGGACCTCGGTGGACTGACGGCCTTCTTCTACGGCTTTCGCGACCGGGAGAAGATACTTGATATCTTCGAGGAGACCTGTGGTGGACGGCTCATCCTGAACTACAACACCATTGGTGGCGTGCAAGCCGACATCCACCCTAACTTCGTGAAGCGGGTTAAGGAGTTCATCCCCTACATGCGAGGCATCATCCACGAGTATCACGACATCTTCACTGGCAACATCATCGCCCAGAACCGTATGAAGGGGGTAGGGGTGCTGAGTCGCGAGGATGCCATTTCGTTCGGGTGCACCGGCGGCACAGGACGCGCCTCCGGATGGTCGTGCGATGTGCGCAAGCACCATCCGTATGCCCTTTATGACAAGGTGGACTTCAACGAGGTGCTCTACACCGAAGGCGACTCCATGGCGCGCTACATGGTACGTATGGACGAGATTCTGGAGAGCCTGCGCATCATTGAGCAGCTGATAGACAACATCCCCGAGGGGAACTACCAAGAGAAGATGAAACCCATCATCCGTGTGCCCGAAGGCAGCTACTACGCTGCCGTGGAAGGTAGCCGCGGGGAGTTTGGCGTATTCCTCGAGAGCCAAGGCGACAAGATGCCCTACCGGCTACATTACCGCTCTACGGGCCTGCCGCTGGTGGCCGCTGTCGACAGCATCACCCGAGGCAGCAAGATTGCCGACCTGATAGCCGTGGTGGGTACGCTCGACTTCGTGGTGCCCGACATCGACCGCTAATCATTTATCACTAACCACTAATCACTCTTACAACCGTGTTTGATTTTAGTATAGTAACAAACTGGATACATCAGCTGCTCCTCTCCTTCCTGTCGGAGGGGTGGGCTGTATTCATAGAATGTGTGCTGGTGGCGTTGGTCATCATCACGCTGTATGCCATCCTGGCTATCATCCTCATCTATATGGAGCGGAAGGTGTGTGGCTTCTTCCAATGCCGCCTCGGCCCCATGCGTGTGGGTAAATGGGGAACCATACAGGTCATCTGCGACGTGCTGAAGATGCTCACCAAGGAGATATTCACGCCTAAGGAGGCCGATAAGTTCCTCTACAACCTGGCACCGTTTATGGTCATCATCGCTTCGTTCCTTACTTTCTCGTGCCTGCCTTTCAACAAGGGAGCGAGCATCCTCGACTTCAATGTGGGCGTGTTCTTCATGCTCGCCGCCTCGAGCATCGGCGTGGTGGGCATCCTGCTGGCCGGATGGGGTAGCAACAACAAATTCTCCCTCATCGGTGCCATGCGTAGTGGCGCGCAGATAGTGAGCTACGAGCTGTCGGTAGGTATGAGCATCATGACGATGGTCATCCTTACGGGTACCATGCAGTTCTCCGAAATCGTGGCCGACCAAGCCAATGGTTGGTTTATCTTCAAAGGACACATCCCTGCCGTCATTGCCTTTATCATTTACCTCATCGCCGGTAATGCCGAGTGCAACCGTGGCCAGTTCGACCTCCCCGAGGCAGAGAGCGAGCTGACCGCCGGCTACCATACCGAGTATTCGGGTATGCACTTCGGTTTCTTCTATCTGGCCGAGTACCTCAACCTCTTCATTGTTTCCGCCATTGCCGCCACCATCTTCTTGGGTGGCTGGATGCCGTTGCACATCAGTGGGTTGGACGGGTTCAACGCCTTGATGGACTACATCCCCGGCTTCGTCTGGTTCTTTGCCAAGGCCTTCTTCGTGGTGTTCCTGTTGATGTGGATTAAGTGGACGTTCCCCCGCTTACGCATCGACCAGATACTGAGCCTGGAGTGGAAGTACTTGGTGCCCATCTCCATGGTCAACCTCCTGCTGATGGCCTGCTGCGTAGCCTTTGGCTTTCACTTTTAAACGTTTGGACTGATGGAATATAGACATTATAACGATAAGAAATACACCTATCTGGGGGGCTTGCTGCACGGCATCGACACCCTGCTGGTAGGGTTGAAGACCAGCATGAAGGTGTACCTCCGCAAGAAGGTGACCGAGCAGTATCCCGAGAACCGGAAAGAGCTGAAGATGTTCGACCGCTTCCGGGGCACGCTCTGTATGCCGCACAACGAGAACAATGAGCACCACTGCATAGGCTGCGGGCTGTGTGAGAATGCTTGCCCCAACGGCACCATTGAGGTGCATACCGAAACCATAGAGACCGAAGACGGGAAGAAAAAGAAAATCCTCACCCGCTACCAGTACGACTTGGGTTCGTGCATCTTCTGCCAGCTCTGCGTCAACGCCTGCCCGCACGACGCCATCACCTTCGATCAACGCTTCGAGCACGCCGTCTTCGACCGCTCCAAGCTGGTGATGCAGCTCAACCATCCGGGCAGCAAAGTGATAAAATAACGATTAACGGGTTAGCGGTCGGTGATTCACTCTTGCAGACTAATCACTAACCACTAATCACTAATTCACTAAATACATGGGATCAACATTTGAGACAATAGTATTCTACTTCCTGGCGGCATTCATCATCGTCACCTCCGTGCTGACGGTGACCACCCGCCGCATTGTCCGCTCGGCCACCTACCTGCTCTTCGTCCTCTTCGGCACGGCGGGCATCTACTTCCTGCTGGGCTATACGTTCCTGGGGTC
>JAISIX010000131.1 GCA_031261805.1 Mediterranea sp. (in: CFB group bacteria) | reverse complement strand
TCGCCCGGTGCCGAGCCGCGCGACACGACGGAGTACCTGGCCCGCTACCCGGGCGACGACCTCATCGACGTGGTGGGCTTCGACACCTACCAGACGGAGGGACGCACAGCCTACCTGTCCACCATGGAGCGTATGCTGCGCCTCACCACCGAGGTGGCGCGGATGCACGGCAAGGTGGCGGCCGTCACGGAGACGGGCTACGAGGGCATCCCCGACCCACATTGGTGGACGGGCACGCTACTGCCCGCCCTCGAAGGCTACCCGGTGGCCTACGTGCTGGTGTGGCGCAACGCCCGCGAACGCCCCACGCACTACTACGCACCCTACCCCGGGCAGACCTCGGCGGCCGACTTTAAGGCGTTTTACAACGACCCACGCACGCTATTCGCAGCCGACGTGGACTTATATAAATAAAGAGATAGAGAAATGGAGACATTCAACGAAAGATTGGAGACGCTCTTGCGCCGACACGAAGAGTTAATAACCCGCGAAAACGTTGCGATTGACGGAGGAAACGGTATCTTTACACGCTATAAGTACCCCGTACTGACGGCAGAGCATACACCGCTCTTCTGGAGGTACGACCTGAACGAGCGTACCAACCCCTACCTCATGGAGCGCATCGGCATGAACGCCACCATGAACTCGGGCGCCATGAAGTGGAACGGACGCTACCTGCTCATGGTGCGCGTGGAGGGGGCCGACCGTAAGTCGTTCTTCGCCGTGGCCGAAAGTCCCAACGGCGTGGACAACTTCCGCTTCTGGGACTATCCGGTGACGATGCCCGAAGATACGGTGCCCGCCACCAACGTGTACGACATGCGTCTGACGGCCCACGAGGACGGCTGGATATACGGCGTCTTCTGCGCCGAGCGGCACGACGACAGCGCCCCCGCGGGCGACCTCTCGGCTGCCACAGCCACGGCCGGCATCGCACGTACCAAGGACCTGAAGACCTGGGAGCGCCTGCCCGACCTCAAGAGCCGGAGCCAGCAACGCAACGTGGTGCTGCACCCCGAGTTCGTGGAGGGCAAGTACGCCTTCTACACCCGTCCGCAGGATGGCTTCATCGATGCCGGTAGCGGCGGAGGCATCGGCTGGGCACTGGTAGACGACATCACCCACGCCGAGGTGCGGGAGGAGACGATCATCGACCGTCGGTACTACCACACCATCAAGGAGGTGAAGAACGGCGAGGGGCCGCACCCCATCAAGACGCCGCAGGGCTGGCTACACCTGGCTCACGGCGTAAGGGCTTGCGCCGCCGGGCTACGCTACGTGCTGTACATGTATATGACGGCCCTCGACGACCCCGCACGCCTCATCGCCTCGCCCGGCGGAGCCTTTATGGTGCCACAGGGAGAGGAGCGCGTGGGCGACGTGAGCAACGTCCTCTTTGCCAACGGCTGGATAGCCGACGACGACGGACGAGTGCTGATATACTACGCCTCGTCGGACACGCGGATGCACGTGGCCACCTCCACCGTCGACAGGCTGGTGGACTACTGCCTCCACACCCCGGCCGACGGCCTTAGCACGGGAGCCTCCGTGGAGACGCTGAAGCGGCTGATAGATAAGAACTTGAAACAACAACGATAAACCCTAAAGAGATAAGAGTATGAATACTAATACCTGTGCGCTATGGCAAGACTGAGTGAGAAGATTGGCTACGGCTTCGGCGATATGTCGTCGTCGATGTTCTGGAAGATATTCTCCTACTACCTGCCTATCTTTTATTCCAATATCTACGGCTTGAGCTTGGCCGACACGGCTATCCTGCTGCTGGTGACCCGCATCTGGGACGCGGTGTCGGACCCCATGATGGGTATCCTGGCCGACCGCACCCGTACCCGCTGGGGCAAGTACCGCCCCTACCTGCTTTGGATGGCGTTGCCCTTCTCCCTTTGCGGCGTGCTGCTCTTCACCACCCCCGAGTGGGGCACCACGGGCAAGTTGGTGTGGGCCTACGTCACCTATATCCTGATGATGACCGTCTACACCGCCATCAACGTGCCCTACGGCGCCATGCTGGGCGTGGTCACCGCCGAGAGCGACGAGAAGACCATCTTCTCCTCCTTCCGCATGTTCTTCGCCTACGGCGGCAGCTTCATCGCCCTCTTCTCGTGGGAGCCGCTCTGCCGCTTCTTCAAGGTGAGCACCGGGTCGGACACGCTAAGCTGGCAGTACGCCATGCTGGTCATCGCCGCGGTCTGCCTACTCATCTTCCTGCTCTGTTTCGGCCTCACCCGCGAGCACATCAAGAGCGTCTCCACCGCCTCGGTGGGCAAGGACTTCCGCTCCCTGCTGGCCAACGTGCCGTGGTGGCTCCTCATCGGCGCCGCCCTCTGCTCCAACCTCTTCAATACGGTGCGCGGGGCTACGGCGGCCTACTTCTTCAAAGACTACATCGGCGACGGCATCTTCCTCTCGCTGGGCGACCTTTCGTTTCTCTTCTACGCCGGGCTGTTCCTTGGCGTGGGCGAGGTGTCGAACATGGTGGGGGTGGTGCTCGCCGTACCGCTCTCGCATACCTATGGGAAGAAGAGCACCTACATTGCCACCATGGTGGGGTTGGCGGTGCTGAGTGTGCTCTTCTTCTTTCTTCCCACCAATGCCACGGGCTTCTGGCTCATGCTGCTCCTGCAGGTGGTCATCTCCATCGGCACGGGCATCGTCTCGCCCCTGATATGGAGCATGTACGCCGACGTGTCCGACTATGCCGAGCTGAAGGACGGCACGGCCTCCACGGGGCTTATCTTCTCCTCCTCGTCCATGGCGCAGAAGTTTGGCGGCGCCTTTGGTGGCGCGGCAGTGATGTGGATACTGGCTGCCTTCGGCTACGACACGGCCGCCGGAGCCACGCAGAGCGCCGAGGCACTGCGGGGCTTGAACCTGCTGATGAGCTGGATTCCCGCCGCCGTGGCGGTAGTCTCCATCGGGGTGGTCTACTTCTACCCCCTCACCAAGGAACGGGTGGCGCACATCAACGAGGAGCTGCGGGCGGTGCGCCGGACGTAAAGCAACGAAATCAATCATTACCTTTAATAGATACTACTTACCATGACAGCCAACATCGCAACTCTACGAAGAGAACTGGAGGAGGAGCTGACAACCAACATCCTCCCTTACTGGATAAACCGAATGACAGACCACGAGGAGGGCGGCTTCTACGGCCGCATCACCGGCACGGACGTGCTGATGCCCGAAGCCCCCAAAGGAGCGGTGCTCAATGCCCGCATCCTGTGGACCTTCTCGGCCGCCTACCGCCTGCTGCGTCGTGAGGAGTACCTCGCCACGGCCCAGCGTGCCAAGCGCTACCTGCTCGACCACTTCTACGACCCCGTGTTTGGCGGCGTGTACTGGTCGGTGGACCACCAAGGCGAGGCGCTCGACGCCAAGAAGCAAATCTATGCGCTGAGCTTCGCCCTCTACGGCCTGAGCGAGTACCACCGTGCCACCGGCGACGCGGAGGCATTGGCGTATGCCCTCCGCCTCTTCAACGACATCGAGCTGCGTAGCTTCGACAACGCCAACAACGGCTACTGCGAGGCACTCACCCGCTCGTGGCAAGCGCTGGGCGATATGCGCCTGAGCGCCCGCGACGCCAACGAGCGGAAGACGATGAACACCCACCTGCACATCCTCGAGGCGTACACCAACCTCTACCGGGTATGGAAGGACGGACGGCTGGAAGGTCGGCTGCGTAACCTCATCACCCTCTTCACCGACAAAATCCTGAACGGGCAGACCCACCACCTCGAACTCTTTTTCGACGACGACTGGCAAAGCCGGTACCCCATCGTCTCCTACGGGCACGACATCGAAGCGTCGTGGCTCCTCCACGAGGCGGCACGGGTGCTGGGCGACGAAGCCCTCTTGGCGCAAATCGAACCTCTCGTCCGCCAAATAGCCACTGCCGCCGACGAAGGACTGAACGCCGAAGGGGGCCTGATGTACGAGCACCTGGCCGACAAAGGCACCACCGACGGCGACTGCCATTGGTGGGTCCAAGCCGAGAACGTGGTGGGACACCTCAACCTCTACCAGCACTTCGGCGATGAGGCCGCCCTGCAAACGGCCCTCCGTGGCTGGACCTTCATCAAGCGCCACCTGATAGACCCCGCCAACGGCGAGTGGCACTGGAGCCTGCGGGCCGACGGCACCGTGAACACCGACGACGACAAAGCCGGCTTCTGGAAATGCCCCTACCACAACGGACGGATGTGCATGGAGGCGATGGAACGGGTAGGGGAGGAGTAGAGGCTTGCCTTCTTAGGCTGTCGTTAAAGGTAGCGTGGCAAGCCGAACATAATCATTAGACGATAAATTGGAGTTCAGGGGGGGTATATATAGTAAGGAAGCAATAAATAGAGACCGATAGTCGAGGTGGCCTGAAAGGCCCAAGGTGGCTGAAAGCCTTTCAGGCAAAGGCTTTCAGCCACCTTGGGCCTTTCAGACCTTCCGTTGTGAGGGGCAATCTCTCTTAGGTCACATTTTGCAATGCTATCTTTAACTACAGCCCCATCTTATAAGGTTTAGTAGCCAGAAATGGCCCGATTGTCGAGGCTAAAGGGTTAAAAGGCTATAATTTTACCCACTTTAATGTTTATTTCGCATCTTTGAAGAAGAAATGTTGCTACGCAAGCGTTATCTATTCCACTACGGGCTAAGCAATAATCTATGAGAAAGAGATGAGAAAAAGATTTTGGGACTATTTGTTAGGTGTGCTGGGCTGCTTGCTCATCACGCAACAGGCTTTCGCCAATGACGTGTTGTATGAACATCAGCGGGATTCGTTGCTGCATGCCATCAGTGTGCAGACGGGTGAGAAACAGCTGAAAAGTCGTAAGGAGTTACTGTATTTGGCAGGGATCCATGGCGCAAGTACAGATGTGCTTCGCAACTATTACGAACAAGGGAAAGAGGCAGCTTTGGCACAGGAAAATGAAATCTGGGAGTCTATGCTAACGCAGTATCTCGTTTTCCTGTACAATAAGGGCGAATACTCTGAATTATTCAAGGTAGGTGAGGAGGAGATAAAGCGAATGCCCAAAGGTGATAATTACTTCAAGGCTTCCTATCTCTTCATCCTATCGTCTGATGTTAAATATACTTCGATGCAGCAGATAGAGGCAGCAAACGAACTATACGAAGAAGCACAACAAATTCATTCGGACTATGGCATTTGTGAGAGTTTGCAGTTGATAGCTGTTTGTTACAAAGAAAATATGAACTATAAGCAAGCATTGAAATGCTATCGCGAATTGTTGGAGTATGCGTCTAAATCGGATAAGATGATTGATTTCCAAATAGTTGCTTACTATGCAATATGTGGGGTATTGATAGATGACCTGAAAAGGCCCGACGAAGTCGATGCCTTATTACCTAAATGGGAACAAGCCCTGAAGCGTTTTGAAGCAATACGTGGCATGATGGAGCCAAACGCTTGTTTCGCTTTTTATAAAACGAAAGTTGCCAGATATATTACTCAAGGGCATTATGATGTCGCCATGAAGTATATACAACAATATACCACACTCATGCCCTTTGCACCGGTAGCGCAATATTATTTCTATTTGGATAGTGGCCTCGTGGTTGAGGGACTTAAAAAGTACGACGAAGCCTTGAAGTATATTGATCAGGCTTATAAGATGATAGACCCAAAAGAATATTATGATAATATTACGTTACTGTCTCATCGGCTACGCATCCTCTCTAAAATGGGGGGGCACGACCATGAACTATATTCTATTAGCCAGCATATCTTAGCCTTGAAGGATTCGCTGATACAAGAGAGCAATGAGAAGCAGCTCAATAAATTGAGGATGCAGTATAACGTGGATAAGCTTACCTACGAAAAGAGGCTCGCACAGAAGCGCATGGTCTTTTTCTTCTGCTTCAGCGTGTTCCTGCTGTCAATCATCAGTCTACTCATTTACTACAACCGCCGGATAAGCAGAAAGGATCGGGCAATGTATAATCGGCTTCAAGACTACGACCGAATCAAACAACAATACGTCACGGCAGAAGCCACCCCTTCCGACCCTGACAACCCGCAACAGCAATTGGTGAACCGGCTGGATGAGTACCTCCGCACCGACAGGCATTACGCCACCCTCACCAATATGGAAGATGGGGAGATGCTTGTGACCTTGCAGACCAATCGTACCTACCTGCGCGAGGCGGTAAAGAACATCACCGGCAAAACACTCTCCGAATACGTGCACGACCTACAACTGGAAGAAGCACGCCACCTATTGGACAACCGCCCCGAACTGACCATCGACAGCATCGCCATGGAGTGTGGCTTTAGTGCCAGAACCTTCACGCGGCTTTTCCAAAGCAAGTACGACATCAGCCCCTCACAGTACCGGAAGATGAAAGTACGCTAAACCCAAGAAGAAGGCATCTCGCCGGTCTATCCTTTTCAGACCGATGAGATGCCTTGTTTACACATCAAAAAGAACGGTACTAATTATTATTCTTTGTCATCATGAAGGATAAGGCACCTCCGCTTATCCATCCCCTCAGCCTCGCTTCTGTTTTTACCTGAGGTTCTTCAGCGGTAGTCGATTGATCATAATTACCACTGACTGCGGCATCGTCTACCTTTCCACTATTATTGGGATTGATGCCAACGCCATCTTGTGAGTGTGGGCCAACGGATGTATCTGTTGGGACTTCGATAGAATACTGATCGTCATTGTCACATGACGAAAGGCTTGCGCACATCACTATAGCGAAGAGCGCAAAAAGAACGTTTTTCTTCATAATCATTTTAATTAAAAGTACAACATGTTTTGGGAACTGTTGCCCGCAAATGGGCTTCAATTCTTGACAAAAGTACGAGGTCGTTGCTAAGTTAGCTAAAGATATAGTCTATCCCCTGTTTTGCCTCGATAATCAGGCTATTTATGAGTACGAATCCTCTTTGG
>JAISIX010000122.1 GCA_031261805.1 Mediterranea sp. (in: CFB group bacteria) | reverse complement strand
TCCTACAGGGTACGTGTAGAGCATGCCATCGGCAGCGCCAAGCGTTGTCGAATTGTCAAGGATGAATGTCGATTGAGGAAGAATAACTTCGTGAACTACATTCTTCATACGTGTGCAGCACTGCACAATTTCAGAATCAAACATAAGCCGTTCCAGTACTCAATTAAATCAATATAATGTCTATTGGGCTTGAATTTGATTTTTTCTTTTAGCTTCAACTCTATTTGGCGATAGGTGATGACAGGGATTGTTGTATAAGGGCTTTGGATACTAGTAGGAAAAGATATCCTCTACTATTCCCGTGCTAGAGTTGATATATAGCGTGACAGATAGGCGTTTCCCATACCCACTCTTTTGGCTATGTATGCAGACTCGGTTGAAGTTAATGCGTTTCGCACAATAGAATGGCATTCGGGTAATATCCAACTTCCATCATCGTCTACGGGGACATATACATCTGGGTGTACATAAACCTTTCCACTCTCTTTATAGACTTGGGCGGGAGAATTCTGATGTCCATTATTGGTATTATATGGCCTTACAATGGTTGAACATTGAATCTCACAATGATACCAAAAATCAGTTTCATGAAAGATTTTGATTTTGTGTAATAATTGGTTTGAGCGCATATCTGCATGGTGCAGAATATTAGGCAAATTAATGTTGTTGTTCTCATTATTGGCAATTTTTTGAATCTGTTGGATAAATTGGCAATGGCTTTCCGTCGAGGCCCACGTGCATCTCTTTCTTCTTCTTCCCATTTGCTACCCGCATATTCGGGTAGTTTGCTCGTATATAGAAATTGCGCAAAGTGAGCTTCTGATCAAATATAAAGACATGAAATAATAAGTGCTTACCCTAATTTTCTACAGACTCTTTCTTCGGATGCTTATTCCGAGTTTAGGTTATAAAGAGGGCGGCCGTGAGCAGTGTTTGTCCATGTAGGATGAACAACCTCGCTCACGGCCGCCTTAGGTTACGGTACTGTCTATCTGTCGGCTCGTTATTTGAGCAATGAGTTGAGTAGCGGACGTATCTCCGTGGAGGAGGGACGGGGCGCATCGGCGGCCACGATGTTGCCATCGGCTCCTACCAATACAAAACGGGGAATCCCGCTAATCTTATAGTTGGCGCTCAGTTCGCGTCCACCTTTGTCGCCGGCGAAGAGCTGGATGCCTTTGAGCTGCTCCGTACCGACAAAGTTCTTCCACTTCTCGTGGTCTTTCGTCTTGTCCATCGAGACGCTGAGGAAGACAATGTTCTGTCCGTGATACTCTTCCTCGAGTTTCTTCAGCGAAGGGATTTCTTTCTTGCACGGGCCACACCAGGTAGCCCAGAAGTCGATGTACACCACTTTGCCCTTCAGTTCGGAGAGGGCGACGGGTTTACCTTGGATGTCGGGCAGGCGGAAGTCGGTAGCGGGTACGCCCTTCTTCACTACCACGAGTGCCGTCTTGAGCTGCTGCAGTAACGCTTTTTGTCGGGCGGTGACGAAGAGGTTGGCGTACTTTGCCTCGTAGTCCGTCAGGCCGGCATAGCTACGTTTGGTACGGGCGCCCATCAGCACCAGTTCGCCCCGGAGGGTGTCGTTGGGAATCTCATTGAGGTGCTCCAGCAGGCCTTCGAACCCACGTAGCTTCTGTCCGCCGATCCATGCTTTCACCGATAGCAGCTCGTTGATGAAGCCCACGCCGCCGGGGTAGTCGAGCAGGTCGGTAGTGGTAGTGTAGTCGGCCACGCGGAGGTCGCGGTAGAAGTCGGCGTAGTCTTCCTCCTGTGGCTGCGCGGAGCGGGGCTTGAAGAGGAAGTCGAGTGCCAGGGCGGTGAAGTTGATTCGTTTGTAGGTCTCGAAAGATTGGTTAAACGCCTTGTTGGGTGTGTGTGCGGCGGGATAGCTCTTCAGCGCCTCCACCTTCTCGTCGAGCAGGGGGAAGAAGTCCACGTAGGTGCTGTTGTTCCGGCGGAAATACTCGGCCTTGTACTCCAGCGGCTGCACGAAGTTGTGCCATGCCTCAAGCGTTTGGTTCTCGACGCTGTTGTCGTGTCCGGTGAGGACGTACGAGCTGTCGTTGGCAGCGAAGCTGAGCTGGTCGCCCTCCTTGAGGTAGAAGGCGAAGCGGCTCTCGGGTGCCGTGCTGCTACCTATGTAGTAGAAGCTACCTGCAGGGGTGGCTTGCAGGGCGAAAAGGAAGGAGTGGTCGGCTGGGTCGATGGCAGCGCTTTTCAGCAGCTGTAGCTCACCATTCTCCACCTTATACAATTGCACGCTTTGCGTTTGGGAGCGGTTCCACGTGCCAGATACCAGGACCGGCTTTCCGGTAGCGGCAAAGGCCGTATGCCCCACTGCCAGGTAGAGGCAGAGGGCAAGGGCGAGTATGATACTTTTTTTATTCATGAAGTCGTTGCTTTTAAGATTTGGTCCTTTATTTGGTCGGTTGTTTGTAGTCCGCGCCTATCACTTTGCCGAGGCCGGTCCATTTCATCTCTTGCTGGAAGCCATCGGCGGTGGGGGTGGCGGGATATTTGGCTGGTGTGAGGTCACCCGTCCCGTCTTCTACGTTGTAGAAAGCCAGTTGGGCGTTCTGTCCAGCCTGTCCGGTGGGGTCGTAGGTAGCTACCATCAGCATCTTGTTTTGGTTGTTGGTGGTCGGGAAGCGGACGGCTGTGCTCTTGAGCAGGCTGATTTTCTGTCCGGGGAGTAGGACGGAGGCTGTCACGTCGTCCACGCTATTCATGGCGTTCACGTTGACCCGGTACACTTTGTCTTCGGTAGCAAAGAAAAGGTAGGGCAGTGTGGGGTGGAAGGCATAGAACCTCATGTTCGAAAGGTCGGTACCGGTAGGGAAGGCCGTTTGCGAGAGCAAGTTCACTGTCGCCGACATACCACCCATCGCGCTCATCTGGAGAAACTGGTACTGGTTGGTCACCCCATCCTTGACAATGGCAAACCCATATATCAAATAGTAGGACGAACCATCCGTCCGGTTGCCAATGTAGACAGGCTCCCAATTGGGGTCACTCCAACCATTGCCCAATGGGGTGGTAACGGCCGCATGGGCCTGCATACCAGCCGTACTTGCATCGTGCAACTCAAAGGCGTGTTCGTCCTTGTTGAATACAACAGCGCCTGCACTTGGTGCCATGAAGATGTAGGGAGCTATAGAATAGGGGGTGGCGTCTTCTTGATGGGTGTTGACGGGAGCACCGTAAAAGACGTCAACATTACTAAAATGGGTGTAGAAGTAAAGGTTCCCTTGGCTAAGCACATAGTTTCCTTGATACTTGGTGGTATTGTAGGAAGTGGAAAACATCTTCTCTGCCACCAACGTACTGCTCTCGCCCAGTTGCAGGTTGGAGATGTTGAACTCGGGCTTGTACTCGTAGTCGTCGGCCGTCACCCGGTCGGTGCTTTGGTCGGTCAGTATCCATACGGCATAGTGGTACTCGTCTTTGGAGGGGATGAGGGATAACGACGGTGAGTAGGCATCCTTGTAGCACACGATGTCCAGCGCCTTCCTGCCTTGGCGGGGTAGGGCCGACTGGTAGAGCGCCAGCAGGTTGGCGTGGTGGTTGAGCGTATCGTTGAAATTGGCTATCATGTCTACATCGAAGCTGTTGTCGGCTGTCTCGTGTAGTACGATGCAGCCGGTAAGCATCTTGTCGGACACCACTACGGTGAAGGGGTAGTCATAGCGAATGCCGGTGTTGAGGTTGGTGACGCAGTACATCAGCGTGTAACTGCCTGCCTTCCCTATCAGCCCGTTAGGTTCAACCGTTACGTTCAAGTCCTTCTCGGTCGAGAGCACCCCCAGCGATATTTGGGGCGACGTGGCTCTCATCACGTGCCACTCGTACTTAAAGTCATCGTGCTCCTCGCCCAACGAATAGTTCAGGTTGGGGGTGATGCTGAAATTCTTGCCCAGTTCAGCTTGATATGTGGCCGCGATTCCGCTGATAGTCACTACGTTGATGGCCTTGTTGCCATAGCTCCCATTATCTTTCACGCACGAGGCGGCCAAGAGGAGCAACGCTGCCATGGAGGCAATGAGTTGGTGTATCTTTGTTGTTCTCATTTGTTTTTCCTTTCGTTTTCAGTATTATAGTTTGGCTCCGCGTTCTCCCAACACCATTTCTGTTCCATCCTCTTCGGTATAGGGCGTTCCATTTGCTGCTTTATACTCTTTCAGCCACACGTTGATGGCGTGGCACATGGCGCTGACAAAACCACCAGGAAAGCGTGCATTATAGATTTTGGACGCTGTCCCGTATTGGGTCAAGTCTGCTTCGTCATAGTCGAACATCTCACGTCCAATGTGGCATACATTTTCTATTAGTTCCATCTTTTTCTCGGAGTAGGTACCGAAATAGCGGGTACAATTGAGTACCTCCAGCCACAGCTTGGGTGTGCTCCCGTCGTTGTCGAAGAAGAAGCGGTATTCCGTCAGTCGTTTCCGGCCTCCGTCGTATTCGGTGGCGTAGTCCACCTTGAAGTGTTCGTTCTCCAGCAGGCGTATGCGGGCGTGCAGGGTGACGGGCTTGCCGTCGGCCTGCAGGTGTGCCGAGTTTTTCAACCTTACGGCCACTGCTCCGTTGGTCTTTCCGGCCGGGATGAACGACAGGTCGGGCAGCAGCTCGATGTCGTCGGCTTGGAGGGCTGTAGAGGCTGTGTCGACCAGTTCGAAACGGATGTACCGGTCGTAGTCCACCGGTGCGCTGATGGTGCGTACGCGCACCTTGCAGATGGAGTCAGCGCGCTGTGGATGGTCGTATCCAAAGTGGATGTAGACCGAGTCCAGCTGATACTTGCTCGAGTCCACGCTACTAAAGTAGATGTAGGGTTCGCCATGGTAGGTAGGCAGGGTTTCGTACTCACAGGCACCAAGTATCCATGCGGTGAGCGCGAGGGTGGTATAGAGTAACTTTCTCATTCTGTTTGTCTCCTCTTATAAGGTTAATGTTCCGATTCAGCTTGCGGGATGGGCACGATGTAGTTCTTGGAATCCATCTCCTCCATCCCCGTCTCTGTCGGGTTGATGATGGTGTTTCGTTCGTTCCGCTTCAGGAAGAAGAAGGCCTGCCCCTCGCCGTAGAACTCTTTGTAGTATTCCGTCTCCAGTATGTCGAGGGCCTGCTCCTGCGTGGTGGTCGAGGGGTCGGGCAAGCTGCCTGCTTGCGACCCTCTGTGCATACGGAAGTTGTTGAGGTACTCCACTCCCCGCTGCGCATCCGTGAGGATGAGGTTCTCGGCGATGATGAGGTATAGCTCGCCCGCCCGCAGCATGGGTTGCATGTTGTTGAGGGGCATGTAGGCGTTCGTTCTCGTATATTCAGTGTATTTGTTGGAGACGTATTGCCCGTTGCCCACCCGCGAGGGTGTCCATTGCGCGGCCCGGATGTCTTCCCAGAGGGAGAGGTCGCCCGAGTTGAAGTCGTTTCGGAAGATGTTGCCCCGCAGGTTCGTCATGCCGACGGCGTAGGTCGTCCCCGGCATGGTGCCTCCGGTATAGCTTTGCCAGTTGGTGTACATGTCGAGGTTGTTCACTCCGAATAAGACCTCCGAATAGAAGATATAGTTGTACAGGGCCGAGTTGCCGATGTTCGTCTTGTCCACCCAGTAGAAAGGTTTCCCGTCTTCGGCCGTTTGTCCAAAGGCTTCCGTCAGCACGGTTTGGGCGGTGGTGGCGGCTTCGGCCGCGTGGCCAAAGTAGAGTTGTGTGCGGGCCTTGAGGGCCAGCAGGGCATAGTAATTCATGCGGCAGTTGCGCGAGTAGGCATAGAAGCGCTCGTTGCCCGTTACGCTACCGATGGCGGTGTTACCCTGTATCTCCAGAATCTTGCCGGCGGTACGTATGGGGTCATTGGCCAGCAGCTCCTCGGCCTTTTTCAGGTCGTCCATCAGGAGCGTCTCATAGGACTTCGTGTCGATGCCGTCGTGTGCCACGACCTCGGCGCTCTGGTTGTAGGGTACGAGTTGCGCATCGTTCTTGTCGCCAAACAGACGGAAGAGGTCGAGCTGCAAGTAGGCGCGCAAGCCGTAAGCCTCGCCCAGGTACAACGCCTGTTTCTCTTTGCCGATGACCGCCGTGGCATCTACCTTCTCAATGAAGCGGTTGATGCGGAATATCAGCTTATAGGCGCTGTCCCAGATGGACTTCATCGCCGCCTTGTTGTTGTCCGTCCCGTAGCCGAACCCCGCCAAGTCGTTGAAGTAGTTGTAGTTGTCGGTGGAGTTGTCGCCGGTATAGTAATAGTGGGCCATCAGCTCAATGTCGGTAGTCGATAGCTTGGAGCCATAGAGGCTCTTGCCCGAGAGTTCTTGGTAGAAGCCATTCAGCACGGCCGTGATGCCCTCCTCGGTGGCGTACTGTTGGTCGTCCAGCTGCTGGTCTTTGGGCAGCGCGCCGTCAAACCAGTCGGAGCAGGCGGAAAAGAGCGGCAGCAGGAGGAGAGCTGCCAAATATATTTTTATCTTCATCATTCTTCTGTATTATAGGCGTTAAAACCGGGCAGAGACGTTCATGGATACCGACCGTTGGAAAGGATAGTCGATGCCCCGTTCTACCTTGATTGTATTCAGTTCGAAGAGGTCGCTCATGGAGAGGCTGACGCTCAAGTCTTTCAGCAGTACGGACTTCAGCCATTTCTCGCCGGTGAAATTCCAAGTGACCTTGGCCGACTCCCCACGCAGGTAGTTGTTCTTCTGCACGAAGCGCGAAGAGACGGGGACGAAGGCGGAGGTCACCAAGCCGATGGACTTGAACTCTGCCACGTCGCCGGGGTTCTTCCAGCGGTCGTAGAGCGCCCGCTTATCCTGGTTGTAGATGATTTGGCTGTGGGTGATGTTCTCCACCCTGGTGAACAGGTCGGTGTTGTACTTCTGTGCCCCGATGAAGTAGCGCAGGTTGGCACCCAGCGTCAGCTTCTTGTAGCGCACCGTGAGGCCTATCACTCCTTGCAGGTCGGGTTCGGTGTTGCCCACCACTACGCGGTCGGTGGCGCTGTAGTCGGTGGTTGGCGTACCATCCTTCTTCAGGTACACTTCGCGTCCTGTGCCCGGGTCGATGCCCAGCGAGCGTACGGCCCAGATGTCCGAAGGGCTTCGGCCATCCTCGTACTTCTGCAACGAGAGGAGCGAGATGGTGCTGTTTGCCTCATTCTTGTAAGCATTGCTTAGCAGGTCCAGCGAGTTGCCGAACCCACCATAAGTGGCTTTGGCGTGCGAACCGAACACACGGAGGTTGACGAGCAGCTCCTCTTTGGGCAGGTTCACGATGTTGTAGCCCACGGTGAATTCCAGACCCTTCGTCTTGAGGTAACCGAAGTTGTTGGGATAGGTTGCCACACCCGTCGACGGGCGCTGGTCGAGCACGATAATCTGTGGGTCGGTGCGGTTGGCGTACACGTCGAAGGTCACTTTCAGGTTGTTCTTCAGCGCGGCGAAGTCGAATCCGACGGAGAGTTTGTTCACCACCTGCCACTCCAGGTTGGGGTTGCCCACGCTCGAGAGGTAGGCCGACTGTCCGAAGATGTTGCTACCCACATAATAGGAATAGATGGAGTTGGTCTTCACCGTCACGTTCTGGTTGCCGTTGCTACCGTAGCTGCCCCGCAGTTTCAGCTCGTCCAGCCAGTGCCACTCCTTGGCAAAGGCTTCCTTGTGGACGTTCCATCCCAGGCCCAGCGACCAGAAAGATTGGAAGTGCTTGTTGCGGCCGAAGTTGGTGCCGCCGTCGAGGTTGTAGTTCACGTCCACCAGGTAGCGGTAGGCGTAGTTGTAGTTGAACGCGCCCACGAAGCTCAGGCTCCGCACCTTGCCGGTGCTGTATCCGGGACGTGAGTCCTTGGTGTAGGCGTTGGCGTACGAGGGGTAGCCCACCGCCCCTTCGGGGAATCCCACTGCCGAGAGGGACTCTACGGTGTTGTTCCGCTCCTCCACGCTGTAGCGCCCAATGAAGGTGAGGTTGTGCTCCTTGATGGACTTCAGGTAGTTCAGTGCGATGTCTGCCGAGTAGGACCAGCTGCGTGTGTAGGCGCTCTTGTAGCTACCCTTTTGGTCGTAGGTCTTGCTGTCGAACTGCGTGTCCCTGGGGTCCACGAAGTCCACCCTGTTCTGTGTGGAATGTTTCAGGCTGAGGTTTCCGCGCAGTAGCAGCCCCTGCATGATGGTCCAGTCGATGGAGGTGTTGTTGGTGAGGTTGAACAGCTGCGTGTCGTGGCGCGTACCCAGCGTGGCGTTGTACAAGGGGTTGGCTGCCTGGATAATTCCTGTGTCGCCGCTGCTTGTCTTCGCGTAGTCCAAGTATTTGGGGATGGTGCCGTCGTCGTTGTAGGGACGGTAATAGGGGTTGGCGCTTACGAAGTTGGAGAACGACCCCCACGAGCCGTCGGCGCCATTCGTCCCTTGCACGCGTATGTTGTTCATGATGCTCAGGTGCTCAATGCCTCTGTACACCAGCTTTAGGTTTCCGCCGTACACGTTGCGCGAGGAGCCTTTCATCACGCCCGGGTTGGCTTTGTAGTTCACGCCTGCGTCGAACAGGATGGACTTCTCGCCTCCGGAGATGGTGACGGAGTGCGCTTGGGTGAAGGCGGTGCGTACCGGCATGCTTAGCCAGTCGGTGTCCACCCCTTGCTGCACCCATGCCAGGCGTTTGTAGTATTCCTGTTGCAGGTAGTCGCTCCCGTCGTCGACGGCAGGGGTCGACACGTCAGACCCTTGGGGGGTGAACCGGCCGGAGAGGCGTTCGAATTCCAGCTTCTCGGCGGCATTCATCATGTTGTACACGCCCAGCGAAGGCCAGCCCAGCTGGAAGTCGCCGCTGTAGGCGATGGACACCTTGCCTTGTTCGGGGCGGACCGTCTCCAGCACAATCACGCCATTGGCGCCTTTGGAACCGTAGATAGCCGTGGAGCCGGCATCCTTCAGGATGGTGACCGACTTCACCCGGTTGATGTCCAAGTCGTTAACCTCTTGCAGCGAAGCCTCAAAGCCGTCGAGGATGAACAGGGGCAGGTTGGCCGATGCGGTAGAGTTGGCCTCATCCTGTACGTTGGTGATGTTCATCGTGCTCTGCCCGCGCACCTCGATATTGGCCATGGCGTTGGGGTTGGAGCCTGCCGACATATTATCAATCACCACGAACGAGGGGTCGAGGCTTTTCAGGCTCTGTATGATATTGGTATTGCCCACCGACTTCAACTGGTCGGCGCTCACGGTGTTGTACGAGCCGGTGAAGCCCATCTTGTTGCGCTGGATGATACCGGCCTGCACCACCACCTCACCCAAGGCTTGCGTGTCCGACAGCAGGGTGATGGCCATCTTGGCCGAGGGGGTGAGCACCTGTGCCTTCAGCCCCACGTACGACACGCGCATCTTGGCGCTCTGCGGCACGTTGGAGAGCTGGAAGTTCCCGTCAACGTCCGTGATGGCCCGGATGTTGGTGCCTTCCACCACTACGGTGGCGCCGATGACCGGCAGGTTGTCCTCCTCGGAGAGTACCGTGCCGCGCACCTTCTCTATCACACCATGGGGGTAAACCTTGGTGATGTTCACAAACTCCCCGTTGATGGTGTACTTCAACGGATGTCGGCCAATGATAAGCCGTACTGTCTGTTCCAACGAGGCGTTCTCTACTCTGCCGGAAGTGGTGTAGTCACTGATTTCATCATAGATGAAGGAGACTTTGCAACCCGACACTTTCTCTAATCTCTTAAAAGCCGATGGTAGTGATTCCTTTTGGAATACCATTGTAATTTGCTTCGCCTTGCCCGACTGTGCAACGGTGTGCATCGAACAGGTGAAAAGCAGAAGCAGGAGCAATAGGCTAATCTGCTGGTTTCTTTTCATAAACTGACGTGGTTAATAAATACTCTCTGTTGTTGAATATACGATGTACACAAACGAATGGTTACCCCGTATAAACACTTAACTTCGGAGAATCACTTATAATCTTCATCTATCTTGGGAGGAACTGCCCCCTGTTGGAAGCCTCACATCCATATAGAAAGGTGGATAGTCAATCTTTTTGTATGTTATCCTACCCCTTCTCAGCCCTCCTTAAATGGGCGTATTTTTTTCGCTTCGACGAAAAAAAGTTTTCAATGCAATAAAAGTGCGAAAATGTAACTGATTGAAAGGTAGATGCTTGTATGATACGTTGGAGCAGCTATCCTTGTTTTGCGGAGAAGGTAGGCGGCATAGATGCTGTGCGGTGCATTGTCAATTTTTAAGGCCGTTTGTTCCCATGGGTGATTTGCAGTTCACAGGTGCGTGACTTGCACCTGAATGTTTGGCCCTTCTAATGGGTGTCGTCGGTAGGGGGACAGATTCTTGCCTCCGCCTGATTGTCTCCCGGCAAGTTGGCGAATGTGCCGCCGAAAACGTATCTTTGCAGCGCAATGAAAAGATACGTAGATGTCATACTGCCGCTGCCGCTGCCCAATAGCTTTACCTACGCCGTACCCGAGGAGTGGGCCGGGGAGGTGAAGCCGGGATGCCGCGTGGTGGTCTCTTTCGGCCGGAAGAAATACTATACCGCCATCGTGGGCAACGTGCACGGCAATGCTCCGGCGGCGGGTTATGAGGTGAAGGAAATTGTTTCCTTGCTCGACGCGTCGCCTATCCTCCTGCCTATGCAGTTCCGCTTCTGGCAATGGATTGCCGACTACTACCTCTGTACGCAGGGCGATGTCTACAAGGCTGCCCTCCCCTCGGGGCTGAAGCTGGAGAGCGAGACCATCGTGGAGTACAACCCCGACTTCGAGGCCGACACCCCTCTGCCCGAACGGGAACAACGCCTGCTCGACCTGCTCGCTACCGACGCTTCGCAAAGCGTCACCCGGCTGGAGAAGGAGAGCGGCATCAAGAATATCCTATCGGCCATCAACGCGCTGCTGGCCCGCGAGGCCATCTTTGTGAAGGAGGAACTGAAACGGACCTATAAGCCCAAAACAGAGACCAGGGTGCGGCTGGCCGGGACACCGGGCGAGCGGGCGTTGCACGTGCTCTTCGACACCCTGCCGGAGAAACAGTTGGCGCTGCTGATGAAATACGTGGAGTGTTCGGGTTACCTGGCCGGAGGCACACCCAAGGAGGTGTCGAAGGCCGAGCTGCTACGACGGGCCGATGCCACGCCGGCCGTTTTCAACGGGCTGGTGAAGAAACGAATCTTTGAGGTGTACCAGCAGGAGATAGGACGGCTTCGGCCCGACACAGAGCCAGCCGACACGCAACCGCTCCATCCGCTGAACACGTTTCAGCAGCGGGCGTACGAGGAGATTGTGGAGAGCTTCGGGCAGAAAAACGTCTGCCTGCTGCATGGCGTGACCTCGAGTGGGAAGACGGAAATCTATATCCACCTCATCCAGGAGACGCTCCGGCAGGGTAAGCAGGTGCTTTATCTGCTGCCCGAGATTGCCCTCACCACCCAAATCCCCGAACGTCTGCGGCGCGTGTTCGGCAGCCGGCTGGGCATCTACCACTCCAAGTTCCCCGACGCGGAGCGGGTGGAGATATGGAACCGCCAACTCGGCGAGCATAGCTACGACATTATCCTCGGCGTGCGCTCCTCCGTCTTCCTGCCTTTCCACGACCTCGGGCTGGTTATCGTGGACGAGGAGCACGAGAACACCTATAAGCAACAAGACCCCGCCCCCCGTTATCACGCCCGCAATGCCGCCATCGTGCTGGCCGCCATGTACGGTGCCAAGACGCTGCTCGGCACCGCTACCCCCTCCATCGAGAGCTGGCAGAACGCTGTGGAGGGGAAATATGGGCTGGTGCAACTCAAGGAGCGCTACCAAGAGATTCAGTTGCCGGAGGTCATCCCCGTCGACATCAAGGAGCTACATCGCAAGAAACGGATGGTGGGGCAGTTTTCGCCTCTGCTCATCCAGTACATCAAGGAGGCTCTGGAGCAGAAAGAGCAAGTCATCCTCTTCCAGAACCGCCGTGGCTTCGCCCCTATGGTGGAGTGCCGCACCTGCGGCTGGGTGCCCCGTTGCCAGAATTGCGACGTGAGCCTCACCTACCACAAGGCGCTGGGACAGCTCACCTGCCACTACTGCGGCTACACCTACCAACTGCCTCGCAAATGCCCGGCCTGTGAGGGCACGGAGCTGGTGAACCGGGGTTTCGGCACGGAGAAGATTGAAGACGACATCAAGGTGCTCTTCCCCGAAGCGTCCGTGGCCCGCATGGACCTCGATACCACCCGCACCCGTTCGGCCTACGAGCGTATCATAGCCGACTTCGAGCAGGGGAAGACCGACATCCTCATCGGCACGCAGATGGTGTCCAAAGGGCTGGACTTCGACCACGTCAGCGTGGTGGGCATCCTCAATGCCGACACCCTGCTCAACTACCCCGACTTCCGCTCCTACGAGCGGGCGTTCCAGCTCATGGCGCAAGTGTCCGGCCGTGCCGGTCGCAAGAACAAACGCGGTAGGGTGGTGCTGCAAACCAAGAGTATCGACCACCCCATCATCCACCAAGTGATAGCCAACGACTACGAGGGGATGGTAGCTTCGCAGCTCTCCGAGCGCCAACTTTTCCACTACCCACCCTACTACCGCCTGATATATGTCTACCTCAAGCACCGTGACGAAGCCCTGCTCGACCAGATGGCAACGGCCATGGGTGAGAAGCTCCGCACCGTCTTCGGTGACCGTGTGCTGGGACCCGACAAGCCACCGGTGGCCCGTGTCCAGACGCTCTTCATCAAAAAGATTATGGTGAAGATAGAACAGAATGCCCCCTTGGCCCACGCCCGTGAGCTACTCCTGCGCATTCGTCAGGAGATGCTGGAGGACGAACGTTACAAGTCGCTGCTGGTGTACTACGATGTGGACCCGATGTAGGAGGTGGATAGTAAAATAATTACCGATTGGAAATAGTAAATAATTGTATATATGAAAGTTATAGTCTATCGAGAGCACTCGGTAATATTGGATGTGAATGTGAAATTGATAGTTGATGGCACTAAAGAATATTCTTTAAAAAAAGGAAGGAATACTGTCTTGGAGTTAGAAAAAGGAATTCACACATTGACGGTGAAATCATTCTGGTATTCAGGGTCATTATCTGCATCTTTTGATGAAGAAGCATCTGTTAAAGTAACAAGAAGCATTCCTGATTACTATTATCTAATAGGGGTGGGTCTACTGATTCCATTGTTCGTTTTAGCGTATTTCTTTGTTGTCGATTTATGGATTCCATGTGTCCTGCTTGCTGTGTTTTATATACCATTAATGTTAGGTAGTACGATTTATAGGAGAAAATATTTTAGACTGTCTAAAGTGTAGTTACCCTTAAAAGTGTCAAGTATAATGTGACACTTTTTTTATTGCAAAGTGGAAAAGACATGCTAACTTTGTACTGGCAAGAGGGAACTCGTCCCGCTTTGTCGAAGTAACTGAAGTTTAATCTAAAATTAGAAGAAATGAAAACAATGAATTTGAAACAAATGGAAGACGTGCAAGGTGGTGGTAGAGCTATGTGCGTTGTATCAATGCTTGGTTTGGTGGCAAGTTTTGCCGGATTTGTAGCTACTGGAAGCGTTGGGCTTGCTGCATGGGGAGCACTCGCTGGATTCGGGCTTGATGGAGCTAGCTTTGTAAGCTCATGTAGTGGTGTACATTAGAAAGATATTTTGGTCGAATGAAAAAGATTACGTATCTAAGGATTTATGCTGTACTAACCATTGCCTTGGCTATAATATCCATCTTTACTCATTCTTTTTGGCTAATTTCAGGCTCTATACTTTGCGTCATTACAGCTATTGCATTGATTCGAAGAGAGAGTAAAAACTAAAAGAATGATGACAAGCATGTGGTCCCTGCAGTGTATCCGTCCTCATTAAGCTTTTGCTTTTCCAGGCTGTAGTTAAAGATGGTGTTACAATGTGGCCTAAGATAGATTGCCCCTCGCAATCGGAAGGCCTGTAAGGCCCAAAGTGGCTGAAAGCCTTTGCCTGCAAGGCTCTTAGCCCAGCCCACCGCAAAGCGAGGAACGAGCGACGCGTTGGGTTTACGTCCTATCAACCCTGCGTAGTCGCCCTTTTAAGGGCAGTTTAACCATCTCCGGATTAAGCTGCCCTTAAAAGGGCGATTTGTCACATAACCCTACCAGAACCCAACGCGTCGCTCGTTCCTCGCTTTGCGATGGGCTGGGTTAGGAGCCTTTCAGGCAAAGGCTTTCAGCCACCTTGAGCCTTTCAGGCTACCCCGACTATCGGTCTCTATTTATTGCTATAATATATTCCCCTAAACTCTAATTTATGGCCTAATGATTATGTTCAGTTTGCAACGCCATCTTTAACTACAATCCGTTATTTTGTCACTTCAAATTTTTCGGTATTGGTGGTTTATATGCTTTTATTTCATCTACCGTTTTGCCTTGGTGGATAGTGCCGGTGAAATTTGTACGTTCGTCAATGATTGCATTAGAAAAATCGGTTAAAGAGAGTTCCGATTTGCTTAAATCTGCTCCTCTCAGGTCTGCTCCTTCTAAGTATTGTAGTTTTTCAATATATTTCCCTCCCAAATATACCTTCCTTCCCCGTGTTTCTTGCGAAATTGCACATCCTAAATGCACACATTCCAAGTGTGCACCTTCCAAATTTGCAGATTCCAAGTATGCGCCTTCCAAGTATGCGCCTTCCAAGTGTGCGCCCTCCAAGTATGCGGATTCCAAATGTGTACCTGCCAAGAATGCAGATTCCAGGTATGCGCTTTCCAAGTGTATTCCTTTCAAAATTGCATAATTGAAACGCACACCTTGCAAGTACGCACCTTCTAAATGTGCATCTTCCAAGTACGCACCTTCCAAGTGTACACTATCCAAGTGTATTTCTCTCAATTCTAGACCATTCAACACACTTTCACTTAAATCTGCAGAAATATCTATGTAAATTTTTTGGCTATCATTCCTAAAGAGCAAATCTATTATAGCCTGAAAGGCAATGTCTGGTTTCTTTCTTTTCCCTTCTATTCCATTTTCGGTTTGGATTATCTCGCTATTCTCGCGGATGAAAGAGCAAAGGATATTCTCCACGACCTCAATGTATCCCCTTTGGCTTTCAGATTTGGATTGAGAAGCCTCAACTGCTACTTGGTGCAGGGCATAGATACCGGCCAATATGGAACTTGTATTTTCGCTGCCTAAGAGCATGGATGCGTCCTTGAAGCGAGCGTCCAGATTTCCTTGAGCTTGTATGCAGTTGCTCTTTTCTTGCAAATCAATGCGCATATTGGTTGCCATCAATTGCGCTAAGAGGATAATGCCACCCGCCGCCACGCCAAAATAGGTGATAATATCGGAACGAGAGAAATGCTCCTCATTCGCAAACAAGAATCTCTGAACCCCTTCGGTCCAAAGAAGAGCCAATATAATGCCGACTACTACCAGGCCTCCAGCTACCCAAGGGGCTATGTTAATCATCTTTTTCATAACTTGTTTCTTTGTAAATAATATGATAAGTATATTTTTATGACTTTTAGTCAAAGATATGACTTGGCTATAAGTTGACCTCTTACCTTATTTGAGGCAATGCTTCACAATTGCATTCTGGAACGACCCTGTCACGCATCATGGTTTTATCGCTGAAGCAACGAGTGATGTTCATAATCATGGGTCATCACAAAAATGCGTAGGTGTTTGCACGAATCTATAGTGGTTGGAGTATAAAAAAGAAACTGGAAATTCATATCTTTGGGTATAAACCAAACACCCAGTAATATGAACACCAG
>JAISIX010000104.1 GCA_031261805.1 Mediterranea sp. (in: CFB group bacteria) | reverse complement strand
TGTCGGCGGCTCGGGAGGCTTGGCGCGACATCAGGGTGTGCGTGCCGTCGAGGTCGCGGTAGCGATAGTTCTTTGTCGGGTCGTCGAAGGTGTAATAGCCCAGCGAGGTATTCACCACGTCCACGCCTACGCTGTCGGCAAACTCGATAGCGGCTGCCCAATAGTCCTGCTCCACGAGGTTCTCCGAGTAGTCGTCTTCGCTGCGGAGAAGCCAGTAAGAGGCCTCGGGCGCTGTGCCCACCATTACGTTCGGTTGGTTCATTGCCATGCACGAGAGCACGGCAGTGCCGTGGCTGTTCTCGGCGTAGATGTCCGACTGCGGGTTCACAAAGTCGTGCGTTCCCAGTATATGGATATTCCGCATGGCCTCTATCTTATCGACGTTGTGGAAGCCGGCATCGATGACAGCGATGGTCATCCCTTGTCCGCGGAAGCCTGCTTGGTGCAGCTTCTGCCCGCCGCATAGCTCTATCTGTGCGGCGGCGGGGCCGTAGTAGTTGTCGGTGTGCATGGGCTTGTTCGCTAAGGAGTCGCGCTGTTCCGAGCGTTTCGTTTGTCCCTTCCATACACGCTCCGTAGAGCGGACAAACGGCAATTGAGCGATTCGGCCAATCAGCGTGCTGTCATTGCACGACACCGTCACGAAGTTGTCCCATTTCCCGGTGACGAGCACGTGTACTCCTTGCCTGCGGATGGCATCTACGTACGTCTTGCACACCGGCAAGTCGGTGGAGTCGATGCTCAACCCCTGGTTCTTTCTTCGCTCAATGGCCTTGGCGGATAGGTACTGCTCCGGGTTGCGCAGGGAGTAGGTGGTGGCCTGTTTGTCTGTCAAACTGATGCGATATTTCAGCGTATCGGTTGGCGTGAACTGTGCCAACGCTACTGACGAAAGGCAGAGGGCGATGGCTGTTGATAATATGTACTTTCTCATAAAAGGAATGTTGGGCTTCATTATCGGTTCCATGTTTTACGTTACACATTTTTATGTAATGCAAAGTACGGGATAAAATACGAGACGGTCAAGCGTTGCGAGCTTATTATTTCCCTGCCAAGAGGTGGACAGGAACTTGATTCCTTTAAAGAGGAGCAGCCAACCCTTGACACACCTCTTTTAGCGCGGCCCAATGCTCGTCGGTCATGCTCTCGGGGGTGAAGAGGGCGATGCCTGTGACACCTGCTTCCACGGCTCCGGTCACTGCTTCTTTCATCTCCGAGGGCAGTAGTCCTGAGTTCTCGGGGTCTATCACCTTGTCCTTGTTGCGCCAGTCCTTGCAGATGAAGAGTCCGCTGTATACGGGTATCTGTCCTTCCACCGACTCAACTTCTTCACGAGTCACCTTTCCTACCCAAGCGGCGTTCTCTAAGTAGAAATCGTTGTAATTCATCGGGAAGAATGCGTCAATCTTCCATTTGTCCCATTCCTGCCGCACCATCCAGGTGGCGTAGGAGTGCGGGCCGGGGAAGACGTCGGCGCTCACCTTTTTCCCCTGTCGGTGTATGGCTTCGGCCAGCTTGTTGACGAAGTCCGTGATGACATCGCAGCGGAACTGCGCCCACTCTTTGCACTTCGACGGGTCTTTCTCCTTGCGTATGTCGATGCCCGTTTGTGCCTTGAATGCCGCTACGCAGCTGTCGCAATAGCAATAGTCAGCTTTCGGGTACTCTTCGTTCATCACCAGTCCATACTTGTCCCACAGTCCCCGTGCCAAGATTACGTCGGGATAGCGCACGTAGTCCAGCTGTACGTAGTCCACCTCGGGGATGGCGGCTATCCGGCTGTATTGTTCTATCAGCCATTGTTGTACCTCGGGGTTGCGTGGGTCGAGGCAGGTGTAGTAGGGCACGTAGGCTTGTACGTCGTGCGCCGACTCGCCCAGCCGGTTCACTGCATACCACGAAGCGGGCAGTCCGGCGTGCAACATGCACGGCATCCAGGCGTGGAACTCCAGTCCCTGCGACTTTGCCACCCGTGCGGCCGTGCGCGCTTTCGTCTCGTCGAACCCCACATTGAAGCATACCCCCGTCACGCCATGCGCTTTCCATTTGGAGAAGTCGGCTTGGAGGCTCTGCTCGTTGGTGTGCTCGCCCCAGCCTTGCCAAGCGTACACGGGCAGCTTCTTCCCGGGCCGGGCGAAGCAACGTCCTTCTTCGTCAATCACGTATTGTGTGCTATAGGGCGATGTGGAGGCTATCATCTCATACGTGTGCGAGGTAGCTTCTATCTGTACCTTGTAACCGGCGGGTAACAGGTTCTTGTCTTTCTCCGATAGACCGAAGGCTTGCAGGTTAGGATAGTAGCTTCCTGTCTCGGCTTGATGTTCTTCTTGTGCGTAGAACAGCATCCACAGGAACTGCTTGACGGCCTGGTCGGCAGGATACCGGAAGGTCTCTGGTGCCTCTCCCACCCGTTTCTCGCTGAGGTAGACGTATCCCCAACGTTCGGGGCGATGCATGTCAATCTTCCCTTGCGGACTCCATACCCAGTTCTCTTCCGGCTTTCCCAACCACTCCACTCGCGAGAAGTTGAGGCGTAGCCAGCTCCCCGCCTGCAGGTAGTTGTCGAACTCGCTGGCGATGGCCTTGCGTGGGATGGCCATCTCTACGCTCCATCCTTTGTCGGTGTGTTGGGCATCGTTCAGTTTCCCGTCGATGTGCGTGGCCAGCTTCAGGCCGGGACAGTTCCATTGAAACTGGATAAAGGGGCGCCGCGGGGCGCGGTAAGGGCGTGCCAAAGCCAAGTCGAACACGGTGCCGATGGCGTTTGTCTCTATCTCGAAGTAGTTGTGCCCTTCGCCCTTGGGGTCGATGAATACCTCGAAGTCATTGTCGTAGAATACGATGGTGTCTCTTTGGTGGAGGCTGGCTTTGACGTGCGGCTCTTCCAGCTCGGCGTATATATATAGGTAGTCGTCGTCCCATAGCATCTTGGCCGTTGTGCGGTAGATGGGTTTTGGGAGACCTTCGCCTTGTATGTCCATAAAGGCATCCGTGGAGGGCGCCTTCTTCCATACGCTTTCTTTAGCTTGCCCATCGATGTGGATGGGTTCGGTGGTGCGGTAGCAGACGTATCCTTTGGGGAGGGTTAGCAGCGGTGCGTACTTCTCCGAGAGTGCTTGTGCCGTTAGGGTTGTTCTGCCGCATAGCAGTAGCAGGAGGCAGAGTAGGGGGAGATAAATGTTCTTGTTCATTGATGTGGTGTTATAAAGTGGCTATTGTGTGGATTGAGCGGGTCGCTCTTTCTTCTCCATAAAGACAGTTATTAGCAGTTCTTTCTTTTTGTAAAGGACAAAAATAGCATTTTCTTTCCTCCTTGCAAAGAAATGTGGTCTCTTTTTGCACTGTAGTTAGAGGTAGCGTTGCAAACTGAACATAATCATTAGGCCACAAATTGGAGTTTAGGGGAAGATATTATAGTAATAAATAGAGATAGATAATCGAGGAAAGGTTCAAGGTGGCTGAAAGCCTTTGTCCGAAGGACTCTTATCCCATCGCAAAGCGAGGAACGAGCGATGCGTTTGGTTTTTGGTCAGGGTGTATAGCGAATCGCCCTTTTAAGGGTAGCTTAGGATGAGAAGCCATGCTCAGCATAAAAATGTCTATACTATGATTATATATGGTGGTTTGGGAGAGGCCTTGTTTGTTTTGGATACAAATCAAAATGATATGGATATGGTTAGTGCCACGGATAACCCATACTTTTGCATTCCTAAGGACTATTAAAAAAGTTGTTAGGGAATTAACGTTAACCCTATAAAGGAAAAAATGTATGGTAAAACTTATTAAAACTGCAGGTTGCTTATTTGCAGCTTACCTTTCTACAGGGGCGGTTTATGCTGTCACGCCAAGTTTGGAAAGGAATGATGTGAACATTACTCAGCAGAGTAATGCTTGCTCAGGTGTTGTTAAAGATGCTTTAGGAGAGCCTGTTATTGGTGCTTCTGTATTGGTAAAAGGAAAGTCTACAGGAACTATCACAGACTTAGATGGAAAGTTCTCATTGCCCAATGTGAAAGTGGGAGATGTGATTCAAATCTCTTATGTGGGGTGTCAAACTCAAGAAATCGTATTTAATGGCAAGCCGTTGGACGTAACCCTCGTTGAGGACTCTCAGACCTTAAATGAGGTAGTGGTGACGGCGCTCGGTATTAAACGCGAGAAGAAGGCATTGGGATACTCTGTTAGTTCCGTGAAAAGTGAAGACATTACTTCGGCT
>JAISIX010000002.1 GCA_031261805.1 Mediterranea sp. (in: CFB group bacteria) | reverse complement strand
CTGTTTTCTCCTTATAGGTAAGGGTTACGTCGCGCGTGGCTTTCAGCTCATTGCTGTTGTCTACCTTCTTACTGCCCAGGCTCACGCTATTATCTACTGTTTCGGCGCTTGCGTTGACCTTTGTTTTCACGTTAATAGCGTAAGCCGAGAAGTGATGGACCTTGGTGGTATAGGTCGCCTGGCTGGTGGTCACGTTCTCCTTCTTTTCAGGGTCTACCCACTGGTTGGTCTTGGGATCCAGGTATTTAAGCTCCATCTCCTCTTCGGCAAGCTCCACACCTGGCAGTGGGTTGGGGATGGAGATTTGAACGCCTGTCTTGAACTGGAGACCGTCTGGTAGGAAGTGGGCTGCTGCCAGCGGAGTGCTCTTCTCCACTTCTTTGCCTTCTTCATTTTTGGGGACGGTGTTTGTAACTGTTGGAATAGGGACGTAGGTCGTCACGCTGATCTCTTGGCTTTCTTCCAATGCTCCTTTGGGAATCTCGATGCTCATCTTGGCTATGGGCGTACTCTCGTTTACTTGGTCGGGGGCAGTGATACCCATATCCTGTTCCTGGTCAGGGACATCTCTGTTTGAGTTGCTCGTATCCTCCACTTTTGCCGGTTTGCCTTCTTCAATCTGTGAGGGGTCTACCAAGGTAGGCTCGCTCTTTTCTGTTAGTGGCAGCACAATCTTGACGGCTGTACGGTTCTCGGCTCCTTGGGGAATAACGACTTCTGTCTTGATGGGAAGGTATTTCGCTTGTTCCACCCGAATAGCGAATGTGCCTGTTTGGGTCAACGTCACTTGGAACTCTCCTTTGGCGTCTGTGGTGAGTTCTTTTCCTGCGGCGTTCACCTGGATGTTGGCTTGTGCCTTACCTGCATTCTGCACCGTACCCAGAATGTAGTATTCTGTGGTAGCGTCGGGCGTCGAAACTACTTCTGGTTTCGGGTCGTCTTTGTCATGGCAAGCGGTGGTCAATCCGGCTGTCAGCAGACTGAAAGCAACTACTCTCAGTCCGTTCTCCATTGTCTGTCTTACATGTCTCATAATCTTAAATAGATAAATTAATAAAATAAGGGTCTATTCACAGGACCTTAGTGCCCTGTTTCTTTTTCTGTTCCATTCGTCGGGTCGATTCTATCAGGTAGTAGCGGATGTAGTCGGGTTGCCAAAAGCGGGCGTTGGTAGTTGCCTTTGGCTCGGTGCTGTAGTTGATGCCCAGCGCCTTGCGCGTATAGTCGGGGCCGCTCTGCATACTATACTGATAAGAAAATTGTCTGGGGAGCATGACTCTCACCGCATGGCGGCTACGTCTCTTCCCGGGTAGCGGAATTGAAAAATGGAATCCGTAATTCTTGTTGTTGCCGGTGTACATGGCATATATGCCCACAATGTACTCGCCAAAGTAGCGGGAGAGTGTACCCCGCATGCCATAGTCGCCATAGACAAATCGGCCTCCATCCATGTCTATCCAAGTGTTGAGAAGAGGGATGTAGCCACCCACACGGATGCGCCCGTCCACTCTCCGCCACGGGCTTATGCCGGGATCTTTGCCATATAGGTGCGACATGCCCGTGAGGCCACCTTCCGCCTCTACTCTCCAGCGCCGGTTGCTGGAGTAGTATCCAATGCCTCCGGCCACGCCGATGCGCGAGTTACTGAAATTTCCTCCAGTGACGAACCCTTGCCAATGACGGTCGATAAGGAAGTTTTGCCGCAGAGTGAGGTAGCCGGGGCGGATTTGGTCCCACGAACCGCCCTCGTTGTTGACAATCGGGAAGCATACCTGTAGGCGTATGGAGGCTCCTTTCCAGAGTTGCGCCTCTACTGCCGGTTGTAGTTCGAATCCAGCCCGATAGAGTTTGTAGGTGACATTGTTGATGAGCGTGACGCCCGGGTAGACGACAAAGTCTATCTTGCCAAAGGTGGAGCGTTCGCGATGGTTGCCCCGCAAGGTGTGCATGGCGGATGTCATCCCTGACGTGGACATCTGCATCTGCCGGTACACTTCGAGGAGACCTATCTTGCCGTCTTTGTACTCCTTGATGAGTGCGGCGGGGAGCGTGACGCAGAGCTGTGGAAGGGCATTGTCGAGCAATACCAGTTGAAGGGTGGATATATCGGGCATTTCGAGCAGCCCCTGGATAGCCAATCCGAGGGCGTGGTAGTTACTCCTATACACCGTTGTTTCGAATGCGGCAATGAGGGTGTCGCTCTTCTCGCCTACTTGGATGTTTTCCATCTGGAGGCGCTTCAAGGTCTCCTTCACCAACTCTTGCTGGGCTATCGTTCTGAGAGGCCAGATGCTTATCAGCAGAAGGAATAATAGAGGATAGTGACTCTTTTTCATGATGCTTAGTGGATTAAGGTACATTCGTAGCGCACTCCCGTGGATATGTCTTTGAAGTCGTGGGTGAAGGCATGTATGGACAGGTGCTTCCAGAAGCGTACGGCTCCTCCGATGTTCCATCCGAGCGTTTCGTATTCGACCATCAACTTCAGCTCCTTGCAGAAGGGTGGGGTATAGGTGATGCCACCGAAAGGGCCTTTGTTGAAGGACTTCTGTTCTCCTTGCGGAAAGTACCAGCCGAAGGTGGCGGATACTTGATGGCCTGAGCGTGTACTGAATGTCTTGGTGATAATCCCGTAGTAGGCTCCCCAATATTCGGTGGCTTTTTGGGTAAACAGGTCGTCGGCGCCTATCACGAGGCTTGGCCACCATTTCCCTTCTTTCAGGGGGCGGATTCGGACAGTGTTCGACCGATCCTGTTCGTGATAAGTGTATTTGCCTTTGGAGTTGAGACTCTTGAGCAGGGTCATCCGATAGGAGAACTCTACAAATGAGAATAAGGTCATATTGACGAAGTAATTCATGGTAGGGTAGCTGAATGTGCTTGGGGTGATATTCGTAGGAAGGTAGTTGGCCCCCATCATGAAAGTTCCCCCTTCCTGCATATCGGCAGTAGGGATGAGCAGCTGTCCGGTTGCTCCCATGGCGTATTGTGCATGGGTATGTTCTATTGAAACGAGTAGCAGTAGTAAAAAGAAACTTCTAATTCGTCTAAAACATAACCCCTGAATCGCCTCTCTTAAATTGAATTTGTTCCAAGTTGTCATTAGGTATCTAAATATCTTTTTAGGTTTATTAAGCGCAAATATAGTAAGCTTAGGCCCTTCGCTATAAAAAGAAGCTCGTATTTAACTATATATAGCATTGTATAACATGGCGTGTCATCCTAAAGAATGTATTTTGCACAAGAAGACTCCCGTAAAGTAGGCACTGAATGATGTACATGGTGCCGTACTCTACGGGAGTCTTTATAGGGAAAGGAACGTCGTATGGGCTTCGGTCCTTATGCCTTTAGTTGCTGCCGCTACCGCCGCCGCTATGCTCGCTACCGCCGCCTCCGCCGCTATGGCCGGGGGCGAAGTTCTTCACGTTGTATTCGTTCTTCACGCCTATGTAGCGTTTAGCGCTGATAGTGATGTTTTTGTTGCTGCCGTTAAAGATGACAGGAAGCGTCACCTTGATGGTGCGTACCTTGGGGTAGCAGTTGTAGGTCATCAGCGTATAGCCGCTCACGTTCACGGTGTTGTAGGTACGTTCGGTCTCTGTGATGCCCGACGTAGAACCCATACGTTGGTACATCTGTTTCTTCAGCACTTCTACTATAGCGTTGATGGTTTTGGGGTTGGCACCGGGCAGTTGCTTCGTTACGTCGCCAGCCAAGTCTTTGCTTTCGTATTCCCAACCGCTCTTCTCCTTGTAGGTGAGTGCTACGTCGCGGATTGCCTGAATCTTTTGGCTGTTGTCCACTTGGCTCTTTCCAAGGATTTCGTTCTTGTTTACCGTTTCGGCACCCGCATTGACTTTTGTCTTCACGTTGATGGCATAAGCCGAGAAGTGCGTTACTTCCGCCTTGTACACGCCTTCTCCGGCTTCCACTCCTTGCTCTTGGGTTACCCATTGATCCTTGGCGGAGTCGAAATAGGTCAGCTCGGTGGCATTTGCGGGAAGCTCTACACCCGGCATTGGATTGGGGATGGAGATGGTTACTGGCGTGTTGAACTGAAGACCGTCAGGCTTGAACTCTGCCGCTGCCAACGGCGTGCTCTTTTCTACGTCTTTGTTCTCTTCCGTGGTGGACACGGTGGTGCTTGTCTCGGGGGTGGGGACGAAGGTCGTTACGCTGATATCGGCCGCTTCGCCGGGGATGGCGCTTGGTGGAATCTCAATGCTCATCGGCGCTGTCGGGGCTGTTTCGTCTACCTCGTCGGGGGCCGTGTTACCCATTTCCTCTTCCGTGTCGGGTAGGTCTTTGTTGGTGGGGCTGTTATCCTCTACTGTCCCACCTGTAGCCGCTGTTATCTTTTCGGGTGTACTCATGGTTGTCAGCGCCAGCGACACTTTTACCGCTGTGCGGTTCTCAGCGTTGTCGGCAATGACCACCTTCGTCTCTACGGGCAGATACGAGGCTTCGTTGATACCGATGCTGTACTCGCCCTTTTGCTGTACCGTTGCCTCAAACTCACCGTTACTGTCGGTGGTGTAAGTGGTTTCCTTCACTTTCACCTTGATGCCGGCTTTGGCTTCTCCGTCACTCAATACCGTGCCTTGAATGTAGTATTCCACTGCGGCAGGTTTCGTCTCTAAGATTTCCGGCTCTGCTGGTGTCGGGTCGTCTTTGTGGTGGCAGGCTGTGGTCAGCCCTACCGCCAGTAGGCCAAAAGCGAATGCTTTCAGTCCTCTTTCCATTTGTTTTCTAACATCTCTTCTCATAATCCTTGATAAATAATTAATAAGTAAAAAATAGGGTTTAGTTATAGTAAGGTGGGGGACCCTTTCTCTTTCTTCTTCTCTTTCTGTTCCATTCTCCGTGCCGACTCCATCAGATAGTGCCGGATATAGTCGGGTTGCCAAAAGCGAGCGTTGGTGGCAGTCTTGGGTTCGGTGCTGTAGTTTACGCCCAAGGCGCGGCGTACGTAGTCAGGGCCGCTCTGCATACTATATTGGTAGGAAAACTGTCCGGGAAGCATCAGCCTCACCGGATGGCGGCTGCGTTTTTTCCCTGGCAGGGGGATTGAGAAATGGAATCCGTAATTCTTGTTGCCTCCCGTGTGCATGGCATAGACGCCCACGATGTACTCGCCAAAGTAGCGTGTCAGGGTGCCTCGCACGCCATAGTCTCCGTAGACGAAGCGTCCTCCGTCCACATCTATCTGTGTGTTGAGGCGGGGGATGTAATAGCCGGCCCGGATGCGGCCGTCCAATCGCTTCCATGGACTCATGCCGGGGTCTTTGCCATAGAGGTGCGACATGCCCGTCAGGCCGCCTTCCGCTTCTACTTTCCAGCGGCGGTCGGTGGAGTAGTAGCCGATGCCTCCGGCCACGCCGATGCGTGAAGAGGAGAAGTTGCCACCGGTGATAAAGCCTTTCCAATGCTGGTCGATGATGAAATGTTGGCGCAGTGTCAGGTAGCCGGGGCGTATCTCGTCCCAAGAGCCTCCTTCATTGTTCACGATGGGGAAGCAAACCTGTAGGCGTAGCGAGGCTCCTTTCCATAGCTGCGTCTCGATGGCCGGTTGCAAGTCGAACCCCGCCCGGTATAGCTTGTAGGTGACGTTGTTGATGAGGGTTACGCCGGGGTAGACTACCAAGTCTATCTTTCCAAAGGCGGAGCATTCGCGTTTGGTGCCACGCAAGGCGTGCATGGCTGCTCCCATGTCCGACGAAGATATTCGCATCATCCGGTACACCTCCACCAAGCTCCTTTCGCCTGCTTTGTACTCATCGGCGAGCGAAGCCGGCAGGGTGACGCAGAGTTGCGGCAGGTCGTTGTTCAGCAGTACCAGTTGGAACGTGTGGCTATCCGGCAATTGGAGCAACGCGCCGATGGCCAGCCCGAGGGCATGATAATTACCTCGGTAGACGCTTGTCTCGAAGGCGGCCACGATGGTGTCGCCTTTGGCGGCTACGCGGATGTTCTCCATCTGCAGGCGCTTCAAGGCTTCTGCTACTTCTCCTTCCTGGGCTGTCAGGGTGGTTGGCAGTAGGTTCATCAGCAGGAGGGCCAATAGGAGGTAGATGCTTCTTCTCACGGCTGTCAATGGATTAAGGTACATTCATAGCGCATACCTGCGGATATGGATTTGAACTCATGGGTGAAGGCGTGTATCGACAGATGCTTCCAGAGCCGGACGGCTCCTCCCGCGTTCCATCCGCGCGTGTCGTACTCTGCCATCAGCTTTAGCTCTTGGCAGAAGGGTGGGGTATAGGCGATGCCTCCAAATAGGCCTTTGTTGAACACTCTCTGTTTCCCTCGTGGCAGATACCATCCCAGGGTGGTGGCAATCCGGTGTCCGGAACGGGTGTGGATGGACTTTGTGGCGGCTCCGAAATAGGCGCCCCAATACTCGGTGGCTTTTTGGGTAAACAGGTCGTCGGCTCCTATCACAAGGGCCGGCCACCACTGCCCTTCTTTCAAGGGGCGGATGCGAACGGTATTCGACCGGTCTTGTTCGTGATAGGTGTACTTGCCTTTGGCATTGAGGCTTTTGAGCAAAGTCATCCGATAGGTGACCTCTATCAATGAGAATAGGGTCATGTCCACAAAGTAGTTCATAGTGGGGTAGTAGAATACGGCGGGTGTAGTCGCCGTGGGTAGGTAGTTGGCTCCCACCATGAAGGTTCCCTCTTCTTGCATTTCGGCTGTAGGGATAAGGAATTGCCCCGTACTTCCCATTGAGTACTGAGCGTGGGTGTTACCTATCGATTCAAGGAGAAGCAGTATCAGTATCCCCCCTATCTGTCGTAGATATGTCTGAAAGGCGATTGCCTTTGGCATATTCGTACTGTTTGCTTTGTTAGACCCAAGTATATTTAGCCTCTCTCACAGAGAAGGGTAGCCGCTTCTCTTTCGGGCGCAAATATAGTGATAGTTAATAGAAAAAGCAACTTATAGTTGCTTTTTCTACCTTATGAGTGGGGACATTGTTGTAGATACGGTCTATTTGTTGCCTACGCCAAAAGGAATATGTACGGCCGGTATCTTGTCTATATGGTCGAGATGTACCATTTGGTCGTCGAAGAAGATGTGGGGTTTCAGGATATTCAGTACGCGGGCCTTGTTGATGCCACCGAGGAAGAAAGCCTCGTCTACATCTACGTTCCAGGCTTTCAGTGTGTTGATCATTCGCTCGTGTGCGGGTGCGTTTCGGGCGGTGATGATGGCTGTCTTGAGTATCGGTTGGTAAGAGGGGTTCTCTTGGTGTTTCTGTTGTTCCAGCTTTTGGAGGTTGGAAATCGCTTTGAGCAGTCCGCCTACAGGTCCTATCTTCAGAGGCTCTTGGGCGTGTGCCTCTTCGTGTTGGTGGAATTGTTTCAGGTCGCCGGTCTCTTTGTATATCTTCTCTGCCTCGTCGTCGGCCAACACGCCGTCGAAGTCGAAGCCGATGCGCAGTTCGTTGCTATCGTCGTCCTCTACCACGATTTTGTTGAGTACACGTCCGGCGGCATATCCATTGTCCAAGGCGGCTTTCACATCCTCCTCGTTGGCGGATAGGAAGAGGGTGGCATTGAAGGCCGGCAGGT
>JAISIX010000180.1 GCA_031261805.1 Mediterranea sp. (in: CFB group bacteria) | reverse complement strand
GAATGTCGATTGAGGAAGAATAACTTCGTGAACTACATTCTTCATACGTGTGCAGCGCTGCACAATTTCAGAATCAAACATAAGCCGTTCCAGTACTAAATTAAATCAATATAATGTCTTTTGTATTCCGTCAATTCCAACGCATAGTCGTATCGAAACGAAAGTGATTTCCGCTTGGTAAACATCTCCTTGAGGAGTTCCTTCTCCCGGTCGAGACTTTTGATGAGTTCTTCTATGGAACGGAATGTGTTCACGCCTTCCTTTATCATAGCCATTTACGGAAGGCAAAAATAAAGACTTTTTCGGTGATAAGCACTGCCCGTACCGAACTATTTTATAATTTTGCCTGCTAAAACAGAGTCGAGCTGATCAAGAAGGTTAAAAATACGGTTCGTTGGGTAGTAGGGATTGTACTGGGTGTATATATCGGAGCTATCGTACTGCTGAACATACCCGGCGTTCAGCATTCCATCAGTAACGTTGTGTCCAAGGAGTTGGCCCAGACGCTGCACACGAAAGTCAGCATCGGACGGGTACACATCGGTCTGCTCAACCGCATCATCATCGACGATGTGCTACTCAACGATCAAAACGGGCGAGAGATGCTCAAGATAGCACGCCTGTCGGCCACGTTCGACTTAACCCCTCTCTTCAAAGGCCGCATTTCCATCAGTAGCGTGCAGCTGTTTGGCTTCGCCATCCAGCTGAGCAAACAGACACCCGAGGCACCCCTCAACTGCCAGTTCGTGCTGGACGCCTTCGCCTCGAAAGACACGGTGAAAAAAGAGAAACCGATAGACCTCCGCATCAACTCTGTGCTCATCCGCCGCGGCACGCTGACCTACCACGTATTGTCGGCCGGGGAGACACCGGGCAAGTTCAATGCCAAGCACGTGAAGCTGCAGAACATCATCGGCAACCTGTCATTGAAGGCATTGACCAACGACTCTCTGAACGTGGCCGTGAAACGGTTGAGCTTAGACGAGGCCGAGTCGGGCTTTTCCCTGAAAAAGCTAAGCGTAAAGGTAGTAGGCAACACGCGGCAGGCCGAGATCGAAAACTTCGCCATCGAGCTGCCCGAGACAACCTTGGCCATGGACACCATCCACCTGACGTACGACAGCCTCGGCGCCTTCCACCACTTTGCCGACCAAGTATTTTTCCGCTTCCGTACCCGTCCTGCCTCACACATCGTCCTGAAAGACATCTCCCCCTTCGTCCCCGCCCTCTCGCACTTCAAGGAACCCATCAGCCTGGACATGGAGGTGAGCGGAAGCGTGAACCAGCTTACCTGCTCGCACTTGGGCATCTCGGGCGAGGAGCATGACTTCCGGCTACGGGGCGACATGACGTTCCAAGGCCTTTCGAACCCGAGCGACGCCTACCTCTACGGCAAGCTGTCGGAGCTGGTAGCCACCCCACGAGGGGTGGGATTCCTCGTGCGCAACTTGAGTCCGGACTACAACGGCGTGCCCCCCGTGCTCCAACATCTGGGAGGCGTCAGCTTCAAGGGCGAGGTATCGGGGTACTTCAACGACCTGGTGATGTATGGCCTCTTCCATAGCGACCTGGGCGACGTGAAGACCGACGTGAAGCTCAGCGCCGACAAGGAGAAGGGAATATTCGCCTACTCGGGCGCCATCAAGACAAAAGAGTTCGACCTGGGGACATTGGCCGGCAACAGCAAGCTGGGCAACATCACCTTCAACCTCCAAGTGGATGGCCGACACGACCAGCGGCAATACCCGTCCATCACGCTCAAGGGCGTGGTCGACACGCTGGAGTACAGCCATTACAAATACGAGAACATCACCCTCGACGGCTCTTACCGCGCGGGAGGCTTCGCCGGCAAGGTGGCGCTGCAAGACCCCAACGGCAGCGTCTACTTGGACGGCAGCCTGAACACCGTGGCCAAAGTGCCTACGTTCAACTTCCGCGCAACGTTCGCCGACGTGCACCCCCATGCGCTCAACCTCTCCACGAAAGACCCCAAAGCGACATTCTCCGTAAAGCTAAATGCCGACTTCACCGGCGCGTCGGTAGGCGAGATGGTGGGAACCATCGACATCGACAGCCTCGACTACCAGTCGGCCGAGAAACAGTACTTCATGCGCAACCTCAACATACGCGCCACCCGACAGAACGAAAAGAACAGCCTGCGGCTCACCTCGGAGTTCCTGACTGTGAGCGTAGACGGCGACTACCACTACCGCACGCTGCCCGCCAGCGTGACGAACATCCTGCGCAAGTACCTGCCGTCGCTCTTCCCCCCACCCCAGAAGCCGGTAGAGACCCAGAACAACTTCCAGTTCGACATACATATATATAATACGGAGATTCTCTCCACCCTCTTCGACATCCCGCTGACGGTCTACACCCCGGCCACCCTCAAAGGTTACTTCAACGACCCGTTGCAACGCTTACAGATAGAAGGCTACTTTCCGCGGTTACAGTACAAGAACAACTACATTGAGTCGGGCACATTGCTGTGCGAGACCCCCAGCAACTACATGCGTGCCCGCGTACGCTTCACCCAACTGAAGAAGGAGGGGGCGGTCAACCTGTCGCTCGAGGCCGAGGCCAAAGACGACCAAGTGAGCACCACCCTGAACTGGGGCAACAGCAGCACGGCCACCTATAGCGGAAAACTGGCCACGGTAGCCACCTTCCTCCGCACGGCAGGCGAAAAGCCACTACTGAAAACGGTGGTCGACATCAAGCCGACCGACATCATACTGAACGACACCCTGTGGCAAGTACACCCCTCGCAGGTTGTGGTCGACTCGGGACGGGTAGACGTGCACAACTTCTACTTCAGCCATCACGACCGCTACGTGCGCATCAACGGCCGCCTCTCCAAGCTGCCCGAAGACTCGGTGAAGGTGGACCTGAAAGACATCAACATGGGGTACGTGTTCGACATCGCCAACATCTCCGACGACGTGGACTTCGAGGGCGACGCCACCGGAACGGCCTATGCCAGCGGCGTGCTGGAAAAACCACTCATGAACACACGCCTGTCGGTGAAGAACTTCTCGCTCAACAAAGGGCGGCTGGGCAACCTCAACATCTATGGCGAATGGGACAACGCGCACCGCGCCATCCGCATGGACGCCTACATCACCGACAGAGACAGCATACCGTCGCACGTCGTAGGCTACGTGCAACCACTGAAACCCGAGAGCGGCCTCGACCTGGACATCCATGCGCACGACCTCAACCTGAAGTTCCTGGAGTACTACATGCACACCGTGGCGCAGGACATCCAAGGACGGGGGACAGGACACGTACGGCTCTACGGCAAGTTCAAGGGGCTGAATCTCGACGGAGCCGTGATGACCGACGCCTCGATGCGGTTCGACGTGCTGAACACACGCTTCGCCATCAAGGATACCATCCACCTGGCACCCACCGGACTGACCTTCGACCACATCCGCATCGCCGATGCCGAAGGGCACCCCGGAACGATGAACGGATACCTACACTTCGAGCACTTTAAGAACATGAACTACCACTTCGATATACAGGCCAACAACATGCTGGTGATGAACACCAAAGAGGCGGCCGACATGCCCTTCTACGGCACGGTGTACGGCACCGGCAACGCCGTGCTCTCGGGCGACGCCATCCGCGGCCTCGATGTCAACGCCGCCATCACTACCAACCGCCACACCCTCTTCAACTACATCAACGGCAGTGTGGCGCTGGCCACCAGCAACCAGTTTATCAAGTTCGTCGACAAGACACCCCAACGCGTACAGCCCGACTCTACCTTCCTCTTCTCCCACTTCGAACAGATGCAACGGAAACAACAAGCGGAGGAAGAGGGGCAGCAGACGGACATACACCTCAACATCCTCGTCGACGCCACCCCCGACGCCAGCCTGAAAATCATCATGGACCCTATCGCCGGCGACTATATCAGCGCCAAGGGGACCGGCAATATCCGGACGGAGTTCTACAACAAAGGAGCCGTGAAGATGTTCGGCAACTACCGCATCAGCCAAGGGGTCTATAAGTTCAGCCTCCAAGAGGTCATCCGAAAGGACTTCGTGATAAAGGACGGCAGCACCATTAGCTTCAACGGCCCACCACTCGACGCCAACATGGACATACAAGCCGTGTACACCGTCAACTCCGCTTCGCTCAACGACCTCATACCCGGCGCCAGCGCCTACACCCAGCAACCCAACGTGCGGGTGAACTGCATCATGAACCTCACCGGAGCCATGGTGCGCCCCGCCATCAAGATGAACATAGAGTTACCCAACGAGAAGGACGAGGTGCAAACCTTGGTACGCAACTACATCAGCACGCAAGAGCAGATGAACATGCAGATACTCTACCTGCTGGGCATCGGCAAGTTCTACACCGAAGAGGCACGGACGGACAACCAAAACTCCAACGTGATGTCGTCCGTACTCTCCTCCACCCTGTCGGGACAGCTCAACAACGCCCTCTCACAAGTGTTCGACACCAACAACAACTGGAACTTCGGTACCAACCTCAGCACCGGCGACAAGGGGTGGACCGACGTGGAGGTGGAAGGCATCCTCTCCGCCCAACTGCTCAACAACCGCCTGCTGATAAACGGCAACTTCGGCTACCGCGACAACCCCATGGCCAACACCAACTTCGTGGGCGACTTCGAGGCCGAATGGCTCGTCAACCGTTCCGGCGAGATCCGCCTGAAAGCCTACAACGAGACCAACGACCGATACTACACCAAGACCAACCTCACCACCCAAGGCATCGGTATCCTGTTCAAGAAAGACTTCGACAAATGGAGCGACCTCTACTTCTGGAACAAATGGCTGCTGCGCCACAAGCGCAAACGTGAAGAGAAGGCGAAGGCAAAGGCCGCCGAGAAGCGGGAAGAGGGCACGGGGGACAGACGAGAACAGAAATAACAGATAAAAAGAATAGATCATGATAGAGATTGCAGACGCAGCCTTGCGGCAAGCCGCGAGCGAAGGGATGGACGCATTCATCCAAGTATTCACCGACAAGTACAAGGAGGCCATCGGCGGCGAGCTGACAGCAGCCACCATGCCCCTGCTCACCGCCGAGCAGCACAGCCTGCTGGCCTACCAAATCTTCCGCGACGAAGTGATGGAAGGTGGCTTCTGCCAACTCATCCAGAACGGCTACGGCAGCTACATCTTCCACAACCCCTTCGCCAAAGTGATGAAGATGTGGGGAGCGCGGGACTTGAGCAAGCTGGTGTACAAAGCCAAAGAAATCTACGACGCGCACCACAAGGACTTGGAGAGGGAACGCACGGAAGAGGAGTTCATGGCCATGTACGAGCAATACGAAGCCTTCGACGAACTGGAAGACGCCTACCTCGAGATAGAAGAGGAGACGACAACCACCATAGCCGCATACATAGACGAGCATTTAGAGCTGTTCGCCAGCATCCAAGCGTGAGAACAGCTTGAAATCAAGGATTCCAGTTCCAAACGGAATCCGGTTGGCTTCAGAATCAATTGATTCTAAGACCAACGGAAACCAGTTGGCTCCAGAATCAATGATTCTAAGACCAACGGAAACCAGTTGGCTTCAGAATCGATTGATTCTTGAAGCAACCGTTATAAGGACTTACTGACTTTACCCCAAAATAAATGTATCACCTATAAAGGATACGAGGAGGTAACGCCATGACAGGCAGGGAAGACAAGAAACTCAACGACCTGTTCTTCGTGTGCAGCCTGATAGAATACATCGCACGCAAGACGAAGAACCAACGCTCTACAGTGGTCAACGCACTGGGCAAGGAGAAGCTCGAGCACCTCTACGAGCTGGCCGACGTGTACCACAGCGAGAACATCGATAAGTTGACGCATGAACTGACGACAGAGTACGGCATCGACACAGGCAGCTACGATAATGTAGCCGTTGCCCGCTACAGCATCCCCACCCATTGGGACATCGGCAAGGTGTATCACCGGCTCGTGGCCGAAGTGGCCGAAAAGAGCCAAAAGAGCTATATCGACGCTCTCATCGACGTGTTCAACTCATGGATTGTGGAGAAAATCGACGACTACAACTGCAGCATGTACTACGAGAACGAAAGTTACCTGTATGCTTCGTACAAGGCGGGAGAGCCGCTATAAGAACGTGTTTTATATTCCATCGATTCACAGCGAAAACAAATAGCACGGACCTCACGGATTCCACTGTCGCGTATGCAGCAAGCAGAGGAGCCTGTGAGGTCCGTGCCTAAAAAGAAGCCAAGGGGACTTAGGATACAAGCCCCCCTTGGCTGATGTGTCAGAACTTGAAGAAGTTCTTGGCGTTGTTGTAGCTGATGTCTTCTACCATCTGGCGCACACGCGCTATCTCCGATACAGGTATCTCGCCGTTCTCCACGTCGTTGCCCAACAGGTTGCAGAGCGTGCGGCGGAAGTATTCGTGGCGGGGGTACGAGAGGAAGGAGCGTGAGTCGGTGAGCATCCCCACAAAACGGCTGAGCAGGCCCAGCACGGAGAGGGCGTTCATCTGTTTCTCCATGCCGTCCTTTTGGTCGAGGAACCACCAGCCCGAGCCAAACTGTATCTTGCCGGCGATGGTGCCGTCTTGGAAGTTGCCCAGCATGGTGGCAATCACCTCGTTGGCGCAAGGATTGAGGTTGTAGAGGATGGTCTTTGTCAGCTTGCCTTCACTGTTCAGGCGATCGAGGAATTTCGAGAGCGCCTTGGCGGTGGCAAACTCGCCGATAGAGTCGAAGCCGGTATCGGGGCCGAGGAGCTTGAACATCTTCGAGTTGTTGTTGCGGATGGCACCGTAGTGGAACTGCTGCGTCCAACCTTTCTCCCAGTCCATCTCGCCGAAGACGACGAGCATGGCCGACTTGAACTTCAGGATTTCTTCCTGCGTCAGCGACGTACCGCCATATACCTTATTAAATATGGTCTTTATTTCAGTTTCCGTATAGTCTTCGGCGTAAAACTCCTCAATGCCGTGGTCGGAGAGGCGGCAACCCTGCTCGCCGAAGAAGTCGTGACGACGGCGCAAGGCAGCTATCATATCGTCGAAGGTGGAGATGTTGACACCGCTCACGGCCGAAAGCTTCTCGACGTAGGCGCGGAAGTCGGCCGGCACCTCCACGGCCATCGCCTTGTCGGGACGCCAGGTGGGGAGCATCTTGACCTCAAAGCCGCTTTGGCGCGTACGGATGTGATACTCGAGCGAGTCCACGGGGTCGTCGGTGGTGCACACCACTTCCACGTGGTAGCGGCGCATCATGCCCCGGGCCGAGTATTCGGGGAGCTTCAGCTTCTCGTTGCACTCGTCGTAAATCTCGCGGGCGGTAGAGGGGTTCAGGATTTTGGTGATGCCGAAGGCGGTCTTCAGCTCCAGATGTGTCCAGTGGTAAAGCGGGTTGCGGAGGGTATAGGGAACGGTCTCGGCCCACTTTTCAAACTTCTCCCAGTCGGTGGTGTCCTTGCCTGTGCAGTAGCGCTCGTCCACGCCGTTGGTACGCATGGCGCGCCATTTGTAATGGTCGCCCCCCAGCCAAATCTCCGTCAGCGACTTGAATTTGTAATCGTCGGCTACCATCTGCGGGATGAGGTGGCAGTGATAATCGATAATCGGCATCTTGGCCGCATGATTGTGGTACAAATCCTGCGCGGTAGGGGTTTGCAGCAGGAAGTTTTCATCCATGAAGTTTCTCATCAGAACTGTGATTTTAGTATATATATTTATTACTGTTCACGTTTGCTTGTGTATATCATTGACAATAAGAGACATAAGCGCACGTTTTTGTTTTGCTTTTATTAACCGTTATCGCACACAAAAATATAAAGTTTACTTGTTCCTACAAAATTAGTTCGTATATTTGCGCCACTTATTTGCGAAATTTAAGTTTTATCAATCGTAAACCATAATGAGAGCATTAAACAAACAAACAGCCCCGAAACCTCAGCGGCCGGAGCGTATCATTCAATTTGGTGAAGGCAACTTCCTTCGCGCGTTCGTCGACTGGATCATCTACAACATGAACGAGAAAGCGGATTTCAACTCCAGCGTAGTAGTCGTTCAACCCATCGAGAAAGGCATGGTAGACATGCTGAACAAACAAGATGACCTGTACCACGTCAACCTCCAAGGCCTCGACAAAGGGAAGGTGGTGAACAGCCTGACACGGATTGACGTCATCAGCCGCGCCCTCAACCCCTATACGCAGAACGACGCGTTCATGAAGCTGGCCGAGCAACCCGAGATGCGCTTCGTCATCTCCAACACTACCGAGGCTGGTATCGCCTTCGACCCCGCCTGCAAGCTCACCGATGCTCCCGCCTCCTCGTACCCGGGCAAGCTCACCCAGTTGCTATACCATCGCTTCCAGACATTCAAGGGCGACAAGTCGAAAGGCCTCATCATCTTCCCCTGCGAGCTGATATTCCTCAACGGGCATAAGCTGAAAGAGACCATCTACCAATACATCGAGCTGTGGAACCTCGGTGCTGAGTTCAAGATCTGGTTCGAAGAGGCCTGCGGCGTGTACGCTACCCTCGTGGACCGCATCGTACCGGGATTCCCCCGCAAGGATATCGACGCCATCAAGGAGAAACTGCAATACGATGACAACATGGTGGTTCAAGCCGAAATCTTCCACTTGTGGGTCATCGAGGCGCCACAAAGCATCGCCAAGGAGTTCCCTGCCGACAAAGCCGGCCTGAACGTGCTCTTCGTGCCTTCCGAGGCTCCGTACCACGAACGTAAGGTGACGCTGCTCAATGGCCCGCACACCGTACTGGCACCCGTAGCCTACCTCTCGGGCCTGAACATCGTACGCGACGCCTGCCAACACGAGGTAATCGGCAAGTACGTGCACAAGGTGATGTACGACGAGCTGATGGAGACGCTCAACCTGCCCAAGGAAGAACTGATGCAGTTTGCCCACGACGTGCTCGAGCGCTTCGAGAACCCGTTTGTAGACCATGCCGTAACAAGCATCATGCTCAACTCCTTCCCGAAGTACGAGACCCGCGACCTGCCCGGTGTGAAGACCTACCTGGCCCGCAAAGGCACGTTGCCGAAAGGACTTGTGCTCGGCTTGGCAGCCATCATCACCTATTATAAAGGTGGCACGCGTGCCGACGGCGCGCCCATCGCACCCAACGACGCTCCTGAAATCATGGAGTTGCTCGCCAACCTCTGGGCTACCGGCAACACGCAGAAGATTGTGGAAGGCGTACTCGCTGCCGAGCACATCTGGGGCGAGGATCTGAACAAGATTCCCGGACTGACCGCAGCTGTGAAAGGCTACTTGGACTCTATCCAGACCAAGGGGATGCTTGAGACCGTAAAGAGCATCCTATAAGGAAGCAGCTTCATATACTATACAAAATCGTGCGCCCCTGTCTGCCTGAGACGGCAAACAGGGGCGCAATCTTTTTATATAGGGCGGAAGCAAGCGTCTCCCCTATCCCTCTACCTTCTTCGTGGTGATCCACAGCACTACGTAGCCCAGCAAGCCCGAGAGAACGGAGGCCGAAAGGACACCTATCTTCGCTTGGTTGAGCAGTGCCGGAAACTCAGCCCCAAAGGAGAGGTTGGCGATGAAAAGCGATACAGTGAAGCCGATGCCTCCCAAGAGGGCGATGCCCGAGAGGTTGCTCCACGTCATGCCTGTCGGCATGGGCACCAGTTTACTCTTGATGGCCATCCAAGTGAAAGAATAGATACCTACAAACTTGCCCACTATCAGCCCGACACCTGCAGCCATACCTACGGAGCCTATCAGCTCCCCTTCGCCGCCGCTGAACATCACGCCGGCATTGACGAAAGCGAATAGCGGCAGGATGAGGAAGTTCACCACCCCATGCAGATTGTCTTCCATCGACTGCAACGGACTGATGACACGGTCGGAAGCCGACTCCACCTCTTTTAGCGTAGCTATCTGCTCATTGGTGAGCACAATGCTATCCGTCTCCATCACCGGAAAGCCGGCTATGGTAGTACGGATACGCTCTATATACTTGCCTACATCCAAACGGGGCTTGGCCGGCACCACAAAGGCCAATATCACCCCGGAGATGGTGCTGTGCACCCCCGACTGGAGGAAGAGGTACCATATCACGATGGCCAGCACGGAGAAGAATACCATATTTATGCCTTTCCTTCCCAAGAGATAGAGGAGCACGTAGAGCACCGCCGCCACCAAGAGGTAGCCATAGGCCACGTGCGAGCTATAGAAGAGGGCGATGACGAGGATGCCGCCAATATCGTCGACCACAGCGAAAGCCGTGAGGAACACTTTCAAACAGAGTGGCACGCGACTGCCCAGCAGGCTCAACACACCGAGCGAGAAGGCAATGTCGGTAGCCATCGGAATGGCAAGCCCTTGTCCGCCCACGGCACCGGGAGGACATATCAGCGTGTAGATGAGCACGGGCAGAATCATACCGCCGCAGGCGGCTATGAAGGGCAGCGAGGCTTTGCGGAAGGACGACAGCTCGCCCACCAGCAGCTCACGCTTGATTTCCAGCCCTACCATGAGGAAGAAGATGGTCATCAGCCCGTCGTTGATGAACTCGAGCAGACGCAGATGCTCGCCGTTGTGCGAGAAGAGGTTGAAGCTCCCTATCTGCAAGTGAAGCTCGTGTCCCAAGAACTCTTGATAGGCCGGGGCAGCCGAAGAGTTGGCGATGATTCCCGCAGAAATCGCAGCCAAAAAGAGAAGTACGCTCGCCGTGACGCTTGTCGACGATGTCAGTTTCAAGTTGCGGAATAGAGTCATAATAAATTATAAGGTATTAGTGGGTAGGTCAATCCAGCTTCAGCACGGCCAAGAAAGCTTTCTGCGGCACTTCCACATTGCCTATCTGCTTCATGCGTTTCTTGCCCTTTTTCTGTTTCTCCAGCAGCTTGCGCTTGCGGCTCACGTCGCCTCCGTAGCACTTGGCAGTCACGTCTTTGCGCACTGCCTTGATGGTCTCACGGGCAATGATTTTGGAGCCGATGGCCGCCTGTATGGCAATCTCGAACTGCTGGCGGGGGATGAGTTCCTTCAGCTTCTCGCACATGCGCCGCCCCATGTCGTAGGCGTTGTCGACGTGCGTCAGCGTGGAGAGGGCATCGACCGGCTCGCCGTTGAGCAGGATGTCGAGCTTCACGAGCTTGGAGGGGCGGAAACCATTGGAGTGATAGTCGAACGAGGCGTATCCCTTGGAGATGCTCTTCAGCTTGTCGTAGAAGTCGATGACGATTTCGCCCAACGGCATGTTGTAGTACAGCTCCACACGGTTGCCGGAGATGTACTCCTGCTTGAGCAGCTCGCCCCGCTTGCCGAGGCAGAGGGTCATGATGGGGCCGATATAATCGGTGGTAGTAATGATGGAAGCCTTGATGTACGGCTCCTCGATGTGGTCGATGAGCGTAGGGTCGGGCATGCCGCCGGGGTTGTGCACCTCCTTCACCTCATTGTGCTTGTCGTACACGAGGTAGGAAACGTTGGGCACGGTAGTGATGACGTCCATGTTGAACTCGCGGTCGAGCCGCTCCTGCACAATCTCCATGTGCAGCAGTCCCAGGAAGCCGCAACGGAAGCCGAAGCCAAGGGCCAGCGAAGACTCGGGTTGGAAGGTCAGTGAGGCGTCATTCAGTTGCAGCTTCTCCAGCGAGGAGCGCAGGTTCTCGAAGTCCTCGGCCTCGATGGGGTAGACACCGGCAAACACCATCGGCTTCACCTCCTCAAAGCCGGCGATGGCGCTGTCGCACGGGCGGGCCACATGGGTGATGGTATCGCCCACCTTCACCTCCTTGGAAGTCTTGATGCCCGAGATGATATATCCCACATCGCCAGTGCGCAGCTCGGCACGGGGCGACATCTGCATCTTGAGCACGCCCACCTCGTCGGCCACGTACTCCTTGCCGGTATTGAAGAACTTCACCTTGTCGCCGGTGCGGATGATGCCATTTTCTATCTTGAAGTAAGCGATGATACCTCGGAAGGAGTTGAATACCGAGTCGAAGATGAGCGCTTGCAGGGGTGCCTGCTCGTCGCCTTCAGGGGCAGGGATACGCTCAATGACAGCGGCCAGAATCTCGTCCACGCCCATGCCCGTCTTGCCGGAGGCACGGATAATCTCCTGGCGTTTGCACCCCAGCAGTTCCACGATTTCGTCCTCCACCTCGTCAGGCATGGCGCTGGGCATGTCGCACTTATTGATGACGGGGATGATTTCGAGGTCATGCTCGATGGCCATGTAGAGGTTGGAGATGGTCTGCGCCTGCACTCCCTGCGAGGCGTCGACGATGAGCAACGCACCTTCGCAAGCGGCAATGGAGCGCGACACTTCGTACGAGAAGTCCACGTGCCCCGGAGTGTCTATCAAGTTGAGTATGTACTGTTCTCCTTGGTAGGTGTACTCCATCTGTATGGCGTGGCTCTTGATGGTGATGCCTCTCTCCTTTTCCAGTTCCATGTCGTCCAGTATCTGCCCGGTGGCTACTTGCACCGTTTTGGTGAACTCCAGCAGGCGGTCGGCCAGCGTAGACTTGCCGTGATCGATATGGGCGATGATGCAAAAGTTGCGTATATTCTTCATCTTAACTCTATGTTGTTATCTTAGCTTTTAGAGTGCAAAGATACGCAAATGGCGGAATAAAAAAAATGCGTCAATCACATTAGCCAATGGATAGACGCATTTTTTTGTTTAGCAAAGCGAGTCTCTTATTATATCAGTTTGATAAAGAGTTCGCTTTCAATTTCTTCTACGGAGACTTTGTCTTCCCTTAACAACCAACCAAGCCCGAGGAATAAGTCCTTGTCGACCAGTTTAGTAGCCTTCTTTAGTTGCTTGGCAGTCATACCTTCGGTTTCGTTCAGGGCGTTCCAGATTTGTCCGGCCACGTTGCCTGCTTTTTCCTTCAACATTGTACTTTTAAAAGGATTTAGTTAGACATGCTTTCCATCGTCCGGCTTTGTAGCCTTCAGACTTGTTTTCGGTTGCAAAGATAGTCATATTTATGTTATACAGCACATTATTGCCCCTTTTTTATCATAAATGTAATGCTTTTAGGCTAATATTTCACACTCACATCTATCTCTCCAGTTCCAAAAGCATCGGACAATGGTCGGAGTGCACTGCCTCGCCAAGGATACGTGCTGCCTTGAGCCGTGGACGTAGCGGTTCGCTGGCCATGCAGTAGTCGATGCGCCAACCTTTGTTCTTGGCACGGGAGTTGAAGCGGTAGCTCCACCAAGTGTACTCTTGTCTATCGGGGTACAGCATTCGGAAGGAGTCGATGAACCCGGTAGCAAGGAAGCGTGTCATCCACTCCCGTTCTTCGGGCAGGAAGCCGCTGTTGGTGGCGTTGCGTACGGGGTCGTGTATGTCGATGGCTTCGTGGCAGATGTTGTAGTCGCCACAGAGCAGCAGGTTGGGACGGGTGCGGCGCAGTTCCGTGACGTAGCGCTGGAAATCTTCCAGCCACTCCATCTTGAAGGCTTGGCGCTCGTCGCCACTGGTGCCCGAGGGGTGGTAAACGCTCACCACGGAGAGGTCGCCGTAGTCGGCCCGGAGGAAACGCCCTTCATTGTCGTACGCCTCCATGCCCATGCCGTACTCCACGTGGTCGGGCACCTGCTTGGTGAGAATGGCCACACCGCTGTACCCTTTCTTCTGGGCCGAGTAGAGGTAGGCGTGGTAGCCCAGTGCCTCGAATGCCTCGGCAGGGTATTGATCGGGTTGCAATTTCGTCTCTTGGATGCAGAGCACATCGGGAGCCTCTTGGGCCAACCATTCGGGCAGGCCCTTGGATACGGCGGCCCGCAGACCATTCACGTTATAGGTCATTACTTTCATATCGGTTCTTTTTTGGGGGTCAGAGAATAAAGGCGGGGTGAATCAAGCTTCGAACAACAGCATGATGTTGAGTACCGTCACTATCGCGGCGATAGAGTAGAGCACAAAACTGTTCCACCGGCTATTGGCATACTGCCCCATCACCCGCCTGGAGGAGGTAAGCCCCACCTGCAGGAAGACGGTGAAGGGCAACTGTATGCTCAGCACCATCTGCGAGATGAGCAGCCCCTTGAAGGCATCGCCGATAAAGAAGATGAGCAGCAGGGCGATGCCCAACGAAAGCAGGATACCCACCTGCGAGTGGATGTCTTTGATGTGATACGATTCACCGAAGATGCCGGCAAAGATGGAGCCTGCCGCCATGCCGCTGGTGATGGTGGACGAGATGCCCGCCATGAGTAGTGCCAAGGCGAAGACGATAGCGGCATTGTTGCCCAGCAAGGGTTCGAGCAGCGATTGGGCCTGTTGCAGTTCCTCCACATGTACGCCTCCTTTGAAGAAGGTGGCGGCAGCCAGCAGAATCATGGCGCTGTTGATGGCCCACCCCGCTATCATGGAGAAGAGCGTGTCGAACAGCTCGTACTTCAGCACCCGCTTGATAGAGGCGTCGTCCTGCTTGTTGTACTCGTGGCTCTGTATCACCTCCGAGTGCAGGAAGAGGTTGTGGGGCATCACCACCGCCCCCAGCACACTCATGATGATGAGCATGCTGCCTTCGGGAAACGAAGGCTTCACCCATCCCACAGCGGCCATGGGCCAGTCCACCTTCACCAGGAACAGCTCGTAGATGAACGAGAGTCCGATGACAGAGACGAAGGCGATGATAGAACGCTCGATGCGCTTATAGGAGTTGGTGAAGAGCATGATGACCACGAAGGCGGTGGTGAGCACCGCTCCCCACACGATGGGTATGTCGAACAGCATCTGCAGGGCGATGGCCCCTCCCAGTATCTCGGCCAGCGAGGTGGAGATGGAGGCCAGCACCGCCGTGCCGAGGATGGGGCGCGACACCCACTTGGGCGTGTACTGCGTGGCAGCCTCGGAGAGGCATAGCCCGGTGACGATGCCCAGGTGCGCCACGTTGTGTTGCAGCACGATGAGCATGATGGTGGAGAGCGTCACCACCCACAGCAAGGCATAGCCGAACTCGGAGCCGGCGGCGAAGTTGGAGGCCCAGTTGCCCGGGTCGATAAAGCCCACTTTCCCAGAAGGGAGCATGCTCATCATCATGAGTGTGCTGGGGGCGGTGGTGATGCCTCACAACCTCTTCCTCCATTCGGAAGTGATACAGAGTCACGAATACAACAAGCAGGACGAAGGCTCCATCAAACGGGTGCTGAAGTACGAACTGTTCGACACGCTCTTCTCCATGATAGCAGGCTGGGCCATCAACAGTGCCATGATTCTACTGGCAGCCGCCACCTTCTTCAAAGGAGGGGTACACGTCGAAGAGCTGCAGCAGGCACAGTCGCTACTCGAACCCCTGTTGGGCAATAATGCTGCCATCGTCTTTGCCCTGGCACTGCTCATGGCAGGCATCTCGTCGACCATCACCAGCGGCATGGCAGCCGGCTCTATCTTTGCCG
>JAISIX010000081.1 GCA_031261805.1 Mediterranea sp. (in: CFB group bacteria) | reverse complement strand
GGGGAAGATACGGGAGCTGCGGGTGGCCGACGACGCCGGGGTGCGGGAGGGCGACCTGCTGGCGGTGGTCGACAACCCGGCGCGGACGGACGACATGCTCTACCTGCGGGGATACCTGCGGGGACTCCCGCTCGGTATGGACTCGCTGCCCCCTCCGCCGCGGGCGGAGCTGGGGCTGGGTACGGTCCAGTCGGCCTACTCGGCCTACTACTCGGCGCTGTCTCAATGCCGGCAGTTCCAATCGCTGGGCTACTACAAAGAGAAGGTGGCTTTCATGCGGGAGCGCATCGCCCGCAACGAGCGATACTACACGGACATGGCCCGGCAGGAGGGGCTGGCCGCGCGGCAGCGCGACCTGCTGTACAACCAGTACCGGCGGGACTCGTTGATACACGGCCGTGGGCTGGTGTCGGACGAGGCGCTGGAGAAGACGTTGGCGGCCTACCTGCAGGGGCAGCTCGCGGTGGAGAACGTGCGGTCCACGTTGGAGAACCTGCGTATGCAGACGGCGCAGCTGCGCGAGTCGCTGGCGGACACGGAGTACGAGTACGCCGACCGCCACGCCACGCTGGAGACGAACCTGCGGGCCGTCACCACGCAGTTGCGTGCGGAGCTGGAGGCGTGGGAGATGAACTACGCGCTGGTGGCGCCCGTGACGGGGCGTGTGACCTTCACCAACTACTGGAGCCGCAACCAGAACGTGGCGGCGGGCGGGACGCTGTTCACCATAGTGCCGGCTGGTTCCAACGCCTTGCTGGGGAAGGCCACGCTGCCGGCGGCTCGTTCTGGCAAGGTGGCTGTGGGGCAGCGGGTGAACGTTCGGTTCAACAACTTCCCCGACACGGAGTACGGCATGGTGCGGGGCGTGGTGCGGTCCATCTCGCGTGTGTCGGTGAGGTCGGAGGCCGGCAGCTGCTACGTGGTGGAGGTGGGTTTCCCCGAGGGGCTGCGGACAAGCTACAAGAAAGAGCTGCCCTTTGTGCCGAACATGGAGGGTCAGGCCGACATCATCACCGACGACATCTCCCTGCTCGAACGGGTGCTGATGCCCATCCGTAAGGTGTTGACGGAAGGACTTTAATGCTTTGAAAAATATAAAAGCGCTCTCTTCCCATCGCCTTCTGCCGGAAATGTCGTATTTTTGCAGTGGACGGCTTTGGCCTGTCCGTGAAAACACTCATTAAAAGCAAAATACCTTATGAAAAGAGTAACCACCCTATTGCTGTGTGCAGCTTGTGCACTGGTAGCGCAGGCACAGAAGACATTTACGCTGGGTTCGCCCGACGGGAAGTTGCAAACGACCGTGACCGTTGGCGACCAGTTGACGTATGACATTACCCTCGACGGGCGGCAGATACTCGCGCCTTCTCCCCTCGGCATGACGCTGGAGAACGGCGCAGTGTGGGGAGAGCACCCGAAACTCGCCGGCACTGCCCGACAGGCTGTTGATGCCTCGGTGCCTTCACCCTTCTATCGGGCCGATGCGCTGAAAAACCAATACAACGAGCTGACCCTCCGCTTCCAGAAGGACTGGAGCGTGGAGTTCCGTGCTTACAACGATGGAATCGCCTACCGCTTCGTGAGCAAGGCGAAGAAACCCTTCAACGTGAAGAATGAAACGGTGGACTACCGTTTCCTGACCGATGCCAAGGCTTCGGTACCCTATGTGGGTGTAGGTAAGGATGGCGACTATGAATCGCAGTACTTTAACTCCTTCGAGAATACCTATACCACCGACCACCTGTCGAAACTCAACAAGCAACGCCTGATGTTCCTCCCCTTGGTGGTGGAGGCTGCCGATGGCGTAAAGCTCTGCATCACCGAGAGCGACCTGGAAAACTATCCGGGCCTCTACTTCACCAACGCCCAAGGCGACAACCGGCTGACCGGACAGTTCGCCCCTTACCCCAAACGGGAGGAGCAAGGTGGTCACAATCGCCTGCAGATGGTGGTGCGTGAGCGCGAGCCTTACATCGCCAAGGTGGACAAACCCCGCTCTTTCCCTTGGCGCATGGCCATCGTCACCACTTCCGATAAGGACTTGGCCAACAGTAACCTCACCTACCTGCTGGCCTCTCCCTCACGCTTGGCGGATACTTCGTGGATACGCCCCGGCAAGGTAGCGTGGGACTGGTGGAACGATTGGAACATCTACGGGGTGGACTTCGAATCAGGCATCAACAACGATACCTATAAGGCTTATATCGACTTCGCCTCCGCCAAAGGCATTGAATATGTCATCCTCGACGAGGGCTGGGCAGTGAACCTACAGGCCGACCTGATGCAAGTGGTGCCGTCCATCAACCTGAAGGAGCTGGTGGACTATGCCGCCGCCCGTCACGTGGGCATCATCCTTTGGGCGGGATACTACGCCTTCGAACGCGACATGGAGAACGTTTGCCGGCACTATGCTGAGATGGGCGTGAAGGGGTTCAAGGTCGACTTCATGGATCGCGATGACCAGGAGATGACCACCTTCAACTACCGTGCCGCAGCCATGGCAGCGAAGTACAAGTTGCTGCTCGACCTCCACGGTACCCACAAGCCGGCAGGCTTGAACCGTACCTATCCCAATGTGCTCAACTTTGAGGGGGTGTTCGGCTTGGAGCAACTCAAGTGGATCCCTGCCACGCACAACCAAGTGCAATATGACGTGATGATCCCCTTTCTCCGCCAAGTGGCAGGCCCCTTGGACTATACGCAAGGTGCCATGCACAACGCTTCCAAAGGAAACTACTACCCCTCCAACTCCGAGCCGATGAGCCAGGGTACCCGTTGCCACCAACTGGGATTGTACATGGTGTTCGACTCTCCCTTCTCCATGCTGTGCGACTCGCCGAGCAACTACGAGCGGGAACCGGAATCTACTGCCTTCATTTCCGAAGTGCCCACCGTGTGGGACGAGACCCGTGTGCTTGAGGGGAAGATGGGCGAGTATATTGTCACCGCCCGCCGCAAGGGCGACACGTGGTATGTAGGTGGCATCACCAACTGGATACCGCGAGATCTTGAGCTGGACTGCCCCTTCCTTGTTCCCGGCCGTACTTACCATGCCACCCTCTTCCGCGATGGTGCCAATGCCCATCGCAAAGGCATCGACTACAGGCGTGAGGAGTTCGACCTGACGCAAGATGGCAGCTTGAAGCTGAAGCTGCACCTGGCACCCGGTGGCGGCTTTGCGCTGAAGTTGCGGTGACAAAGCTGCGGACTGAAAGAGAATCGCTATCTTTGTGCCCCATAAATAAATAGGAAAAGTATGATGACTTATGATATTTCGACGATGACTGCCGAGGCGGTGAGCTTGCTCAAGTCCCTCATCTCCATTCCCTCCATCAGTAGGGAGGAGGGGACGGTGGCGGACTTCCTCCAAGGCCACATCGAACAAGAGGGCATTGAGGTGGGGCGCAAAGGCAACAATGTGTGGTGCTTCAGTCCGATGTTCGACCTCCGTAAGCCGGTGGTGTTGCTCAACTCGCACATCGACACGGTGAAGCCGGTGAATGGCTGGCGCAAAGACCCGTTCACCCCCCGTGAAGAGAACGGCAAGCTCTACGGGCTGGGCAGCAATGATGCCGGTGCCAGTGTGGTCTGCCTTTGGCAGGCGTTCAGGCAGCTCTGCCGTTCCTCCCAGTCCTACAACCTCATCTTCTTGGCCTCGTGCGAGGAGGAGGTATCGGGCAAGGAGGGCATTGAGAGCGTGTTGCCCGGTTTGCCACCCATCTCCTTCGCAGTGGTAGGTGAGCCTACCGAGATGCAGCCGGCCATTGCCGAGAAAGGGCTGATGGTGCTCGACGTAACGGCTACCGGTAAGGCCGGACATGCTGCCCGTGAGGAGGGAGATAATGCTATATATAAGGTGCTCGGCGACATCGCTTGGTTTCGTGACTTCCGTTTCGAACGAGTGTCGCCCCTGCTGGGGCCGGTGAAGATGAGCGTCACGATGATCAATGCCGGGACGCAGCACAACGTAGTGCCCGACCGTTGCTCCTTTGTGGTGGATATACGCAGCAATGAGCTGTACTCCAACGAGGCGCTGTTTGCCGAGATTGGGAAACATATCTCTTGCCAAGCCACAGCTCGCTCGTTTCGCCTCAACTCCTCGCGCATTGACGAAGGGCACCCCTTTGTGCAACGTGCCGTGCGGAAAGGTCGCACGCCGTTCGGCTCGCCCACGCTGTCCGACCAAGCATTGATGCCTTTCCCTTCGGTGAAGATAGGGCCGGGACGCTCCTCCCGCTCGCATACGGCAGACGAGTACATCATGCTGCGTGAGATGGAAGAGGCCATCGGCCTTTACATCGACCTGCTGGATGGGTTGCAGTTGTAGCCCGAGTGCGGTATAAATAAAGAAGCCCCCTTCTCTCCATCCTACACCTATATATTTAGGTATGCGAATGGAGGGAAGGGGGCTTGCTTTGTTCGTGCCTTGCTATCAGAAGAGCTTGGCTGGATATTCGCCGGCATTGACCAGCGCCTGTATCTTGTCTACCACGCTCTGGCGGTCTTCGGGATAGGTGACGCCGAACCACTTGCTGGTGGTGTCGAGCACCTCTACCGTGGCGGTGCCGTCGTTGATAAGCTTGTCCACCATGAGGGGGATGAAGAATTCGCTCTTCAGGTTCTCCATGTTCTTGGGGTCACTGAGGAAAGTCTTGAAAAAATCGTTGCTATAGCCGAAGTAGTCGGGTGTGAAGCCCCAGAAGTTCATGCTCACCGGTGTGGTGTCGGGTGTGGCAGTCCACTCGCCGTTATCGTCGATGTACTTCACCTCGCCGTCTATGCGTTGTATCTTGGTGCGCTCCACTACGGAGGTAAGCAGGTGGTTGGCATCGGTGCCGCAGATGCCGCGCGACACAGTGCCGCTCTCGCTCAGTGTGTTGCCTACGCGGAAGCCTACCATGGAGTAGACGCTCTTCGAACCTTGGGGCAGTGCGGCGAGGAACTTGCCCATCACCTGGAAGGAGTCGCGGCCGTAGAAGTCGTCGCAGTTGATGACGGCAAACGGCTCTTTTATCACGTCGGCTCCCATCATCACGGCGTGATTGGTTCCCCAAGGCTTGGTGCGCCCTTCGGGACAGCTGAAACCTTCGGGTAGCGCGTCAAGTGACTGGAACACCAGTTCGCAGGGAATGTGACCTTCGTATTTGGAGATAATTTTGTGGCGGAAGTCCTCTTCAAAGTCTTTGCGGATGACAAACACGAGTTTGCCGAATCCGGCATTGATGGCGTCGTAGATGGAATAGTCCATGATGGTCTCGCCGTTGGGACCCAGTCCGTCGAGCTGCTTCAAACCACCATAGCGGCTGCCCATGCCGGCGGCCAATAAGAATAAAGTTGGTTTCATGACAATTCTATATTAATAGGTTAAAGATAATGCGTTCTCCTAATGGCTGCAAAGCTACAAAAACGAAACGGGACGGACAATTGTTTTGGAAAATTAGGTCACTTTGAGGCTTTAGAGGGAATAGGATAAAGGTAATGCGCTAAAATAAGGAGCCTTGGATGGGGCGGGAAAGATAGGAAATGACTATATTTGCAGGTGATACAAATACAATAAGGTAACTTTAGCGCTTAGACGGCTTAGACTTTCATGGCGCTATGGTTATATTATTAATCCTTAATGTCTTATATATGAATAAATTAGTGTTAACTGTACTGATGCTGATGCTGGCAGGTAGCCTGTCGGCACAACGCAAAACCGTGGTTGTGGAAACGCCTACACAGATGCAAGACGAAAGCATGACCCTGAAAAGAAAAGTGGCTATCGGGCGCTTTTCCAATGAGACACAGTATGCCAAAGGCATCTTCTACGACAAGGAGAACGACCCCATGGGCAAACAGGCGCTCGACATTCTCTCTGCCAAGCTGGCCGCCTCGGGCAAGTTCCTCCTCTTGGAACGTAGCGACTTGGCTTCCCTCCTTGAAGAAGCTCAAAAAGGCGAGGCTTCTGCGGCGACCCTTGGTGCCGACTACATGATTATCGGCTCCATCACCGAGTTCGGACGCAAGAACACGGGAAAGAACAGGGTCTTCTCCTCGGAGAAAACACAGACGGTAGAAGCGGCCGTGTCGGTTCGGCTGGTCGATGTCTCCACTGGGCTTATCATCTATTCCGATGAAGCCAAAGGCTCGGCCGAGCTGACGACCCGGACCACGATGGGAGTGGGCGGACAGGCAAGCTACGACGCTACGTTGAGCGACAAGGCCATCTCGGAAGCCATCGGTCAGCTGGTGGAAAACATCATCAACAAGTGCACCGACTCTCCCTGGAAAACCTATTTCCTGTCGTACGAGCCGGACGCCATCCTGATAGCGGGTGGCAAGAGTCAAGGTCTCAAGGAGGGCATGACCTTCTCTATCATGACCAAAGGCAAAAAGGTAAAGAACCCACAGACAGGCATCCTCATCACCCTGCCCGGCAAGGCGGTGGGGCAGGCCACGGTGCTGTCGACCGGAGGCGACACCCCCGAGACGGAATACTCCTTCGTGGAAGTGAACACGACCGAGAAGATTGACTCATCCAATATGGCTAACTACGTAATCGAAGCAACCAAATGAAAAAGATACTCTGTTTATTCGCGCTGATTGGCATCCTCACGAGTTGCCGGGTCAGCTACCCCGTTGCCCAAGAGAGCGGCAAAGAAGACATGGCTTACCTGCTTTTCGTAAGCCCGCGGCAGTATGCCGACGCAACGGTACAAGTCGTCATCGACGATGCACAGCCCTTTGCGGCCAAAGTGACGAAACAGAAGAAATCACTTCGGAAGGGAACCCAATACGCCATCAAGACGGGCGCCCGTACACTGAAGGTAAGCTATGAAGGCCGTACGCTCTATCAGAAGAAGATATTCGTGTCGACTCAAGAAGTGAAACAAATCCTGTTGCCGTAATGAGAAGACTACTGATAGTGGCTGTTGCCGCGCTGACGCTCGCGTCGTGTGGTAGCAGCAATGCCTTGTACTCGTGGTATGGCTACGAAAAGGCGACTTACCGATACAGCAAGAGGCAAACCGACGAACTGCAAGCGGCGTTGCTGCAGCAGTACCAGAAACTAATATCCAAACAGAAGAACCTTCGCAAGGTGGCTCCTCCGGGGATGTATGCCGAGTTTGGTTACCTGCTGTACAAGACGGGTAAGAAAGGCGAAGGGTTGAACTACCTCCGACAAGAAATCGCGCTTTATCCGGAGTCAGAAACATACATTTCACGTATCATTAAACAGCTTGAAAAATGAAGAAGGTCGTTCTATTAGCCCTTGCGGCGCTGGCGCTCACATCGTACACGGCTACAGCCCAAACGCGGGGCGAGCGTTATCCCGGCATGTACGAAGAGAAACCTCAGACCATCGTCATCATGCCGCCCATCAACCGGACGACACATGCCGAAGCCAAAGATTACTTCTACACCACCCTATACATGCCACTGTGCGAGAAGGGATACTATGTCTATTCTCCTTCGCTTACTATGGAGTTGTTTCAGCAGGAGAGCGGCTATGATGCCGAACGCTTCATCGAAGGCGACCTGACTACCTTCCGGGACGTGTTAGGTGCCGATGCCGCCATGTTCACCATCATCAAAGACTGGAGTCGTCTCAATGCCTTGGGCTTGCTGACGGTTGACATCGAATACATCCTCCGCTCTACCAAAACCGGGCAGACCCTATATCATCGGGAAGGAGAGATTACGATAGACAAGAGCTTCGACGAGACGGATGAGGATGGCAACAAAAAGCAGAAAGGTTTCGGAGAGATGATGATGGGGCTGGTCATGAATGCCATCAATACGGCCGCAACCGACAAGATTGTTGCCGGGCGGGAATGCTCTTCCCAGGTTCTGTCCGACCTCCCTGTCGGCAAATACTCCAGCCGCTATGAGCAGGATGCCGGCGATTCGGCGGGACCGGACATTCTGGTCGCCACCATCAAGAAACTGTAAATCCGGCTACTCCTCCAGCTGCTCCCGCGGGTAGTTCACCAGGTAGAGCCGCTTTGTGGCCCGGGTGAAGGCGGTGTAGAGCCAGCGGAAGTAGTCGGGGGTGAGGTACTCGTCGGTCATGTATCCCTGGTCGAGGAAGACGTTTTGCCACTGTCCGCCTTGTGCCTTGTGGCAGGTGATGGCGTAGGCGTACTTCACCTGCAGGGCGTTGTAGTGCGGGTCGGCCTTCATCTTTTTCATCCGGTCGGCTTTGAGAGGGATGTCGGCGTAGTCTTCGAGCACGGTATAGAAGAGCCGGTCGTTGTCCGCCTTGGGCAGGGCGGGGGCATCGGTATGGAGGGTGTCGAGCAGGAGGTTGGCATCCAGCTCCAAGTCGTGCTGGTCGGGGAAACGCAGAGTGACCTCGGCAAAGCGGAAGCCGTACATCTCGCGGGTGCGGCGCACGCGGCGCACCACGGCTACCTCGCCGTTGGCAATGAAGTCCATCTCTTTCTCCTGCGCCGTCCAGTAGTAGTTGTTCTTGGCCACCATCAGCAAGTCACCGGTGTTCAGCTCGTCCTCCCGCCACAGAATCTGGGCGCGTACACCTCTATTATATAGGTTGGCCCGTTTGTTGGAGCGGCACACCACGATGGTCTCGTCCATCCCGTCGGTGTCGTAGCAGTGCGTCAGCTCGTCTATCAGCTCGTTGCCCGGCAGGACGCGTATGTCGGCAAAGCCGTTCACCCGTATCTTGGGCAGGGAGTAGCACTCCTCTTGCGCGATGAGGCGGCGCAGCTGTGTGGCGTTCCACAGGATGCCCGAGTCTTGCACCTGCCGCACCACCTCGGTGAGGCGTGCCTCATGCACCTCCAGCCCGTAGCCTTGAAGCGCCTCGGCAAAGAGGGCGGGGCTAAGCTCCTCGCCCACCGGTGGCAGCTGGGCGGTGTCGCCCATCAGCAGTAGGCGGCACCCTTGGCCGGAGTAGACAAACTGTATGAGGTCGTCGAGCAGGCGACCCGTGCCGAATGTGCTGCCCGACAGCCCTTCGTTGGCTATCATCGATGCCTCGTCGACTATAAACAGGGTATGTGTGGCGAGGTTGTCGTTCACGGAGAAATTGCCGAGGTCGTTGGAGAACGCCTGCTGTCGGTATATCTTCTTGTGGATGGTGAAGGCCGGATGCCCGGCATAGGCAGCGAAGACCTTAGCCGCCCGTCCTGTGGGGGCGAGTAGTACCGCTTTTTGTTTCAGCTGGTCCATGGTCTTCACCAGCGCGCCCACCAATGAGGTCTTGCCGGTGCCGGCATATCCCTTGAGGAGAAAAACCTCTTCGGAACGTGTCGAAAGCAGGAACTCCGAGAGCATTCTTACCGCTTCGGCCTGCTCCGAAGTGGGCTGATAAGGAAAATTTTCCTTAATTTGTCGTTCCAAATAGTTATTTATCATTGCTACACAATAAAAAGTACGGCCGACTTGCCATATTTAGATTAATTTATTCTATTTTTGCGATGCGAATATAACAACTAAAATACATAATTTATCATGAAAGCAGTACTTAATATTGTTTTGGGCCTCTGTGCCGTGGCGTTGATCTACATTTGCTATGCCAGCATCATGGGACCTATAAACTTTGAGAATGCTCAGAAAGCAAGAGAAACAGAAGTGAAAGCCCGTTTGATTGACATCCGCAAAGCGCAACAAGAGTACCGCATGTTGCACCGCGGATCGTACACAGCCAATATGGACACACTGATTGATTTCGTCAAGCACCAGAAGTTGCCGTTCGTCATGAAGATGGGCCAGCTGACCGACAAGCAGCTGGAAGACGGATTGACCGAACAGAAGGCAGTACGTATCATCGAGAAAGCTCAGAAGACGGGCAAGTTCGATGAAGTGAAGAAATGGGGTCTGGAAGGCTTCAAGCGCGACACCATGTGGGTAGCCGTGCTCGATACCCTCTATCCTAAAGGCTTCAATGCGGACTCGTTGCGCTACATCCCCTACAGTGGAGGTGAGCCGTTCGAGATGGCCATCAAGAATGATACCGCTGCCAACACAGGCGCGCCTATCAACTTGTTTGAGGTGAAAGCTCCGTACGAGGCATACCTGAAGGGACTCGACCGTCAGCAGATTGTCAATCTGAAGGACTTGGACGAGAAGATGAACCGCTTCCCCGGATTGATGGTAGGCTCTATCGACAACCCGAACAACGGCGCAGGCAACTGGGAGTAATGGTTGACGCGGCCCAATCCAGGCAACACACATTATCCATCCGTCTTAGGACGGATGGATTTTCTTTTTCTATCTACAACCCACTGCAAGAAGGCGATGGGATGATGATAGAAAGAGGCGTTGACGAGTCGCTCTCGCTCACCGCCAACCTGAAAGCCGCCCTACAGGAGCTGGACTTCCTCAGCTTTGCCTACCGAAGGGTCAATGTGATGACCACCGGCAAACGCTTCACCACCGTAGCCTTGGAGCTGTTCGAAGGCGAGGAGGAAGAGGCCGAACTCCTGTTCTACCACAACTTGCCCCGGCAAGAGAACGAGAAGGTGATGTTCAACCTCCTCCGAAGGAGTAACATTGCCGTCCTCTTCGGCATTGACCGGAGCGTGTACAACCTACTTCACGAGCACTACCCCGACGCGCGCTTCTATGCGCAAGCCACCCCCCTTATCGAACACCTCGGCGTAAAGAGCCGACTGGGCAACAGCAAGAAGATGTACGCCTTCGTGCAGAAAGAAGGGATGGGCATCTATTGCTTCGAACGTGGCCACTTGCTGTTGGCCAACTCTTTCGGTTGCTCGTGCACGGCCGACCGCCTGTACTACCTGCTCTACGTCTGGAAGCAGCTGGAGTTTGGACAGGAGCGCGACGAACTGCACCTCGCCGGTGCCTTACCCGACAAGGGCGCGCTGACGGGCCAACTCAAACGTTTCATCCGGCAGGTGTTCGTCATGAACCCGGCCGACCATATCGACCTACAAGCCCTACTGACATGCGAGTAATAGGAGGAATATACAAGCGGAGGCGCTTTGAGGTGCCCCGCAGCTTCAAGGCGCGTCCCACCACGGACTTTGCCAAAGAGAGCCTGTTCAACATACTCAATAACTACATTGACTTCGACGAAGGCATCACCGCCCTCGACCTCTTTGCCGGTACCGGTAGTATCAGCATCGAGCTGCTCTCTCGCGGATGCGAGCGGGTGGTGAGTATCGAGAAGGAACCGTCGCACCACGCCTTCATCTCACAAGTGGTGCGTGAGCTGAAGACGGACAAGTGCCTGCCCATCCGCGGTGATGTGTTTAAGTTCATCGCCAAGAGCCGCGAGCCGTTCGACATCATCTTCGCCGACCCCCCTTATGCGCTCCCGGAACTGGAGACGCTCCCCGACCTCATCTTCGAGCATCAGTTGCTCAAGCCCGATGGTATCTTCGTGCTGGAGCATGGCAAGCACAACCACTTCGAAGAACATCCGCACTTTGTGGAGCGGAGGGCGTACGGCAGCGTGAACTTCTCGTTCTTCCGGTAAGTCCCCTAAAGTTCTACATCCTCCCATCCTTCGCCTATCCACTCCACCACGGAGCGGAAGCCGGTCCGACGTAGGGCAGCCAATGCCTGCGGCCGTCCGTTGTTGATGCGTTCGGGGTAGTGGGCGTCGCTGTTCACCTGTATCCGTGCGCCGAGGTCGTGCAGGAAGCCGAAGTAGCGCTGGTTGGGGTAGAACGTCCCCGTCTCCAAGTATGTCTTGGTATTTATTTCGATGATGAGGCCACGGCGTACGATGGCTTCGAAGTAGCAACGCACCAAAGCGTCGTACCAAGGCTCGTCGAGCAGGCCGGGGTGGTAGGCGGCGGCGTTGTGGTGCATCTTGTCGGCATGACCCACGATGTCGAACCCGCCCAGCTCCACCATGCGCAGCGAACGCTGGTAGTAAGCGCCGACGACATAGCGGAGGTCGCCATCGAACTGTTCGTTCACCAATTGCCGGAACTTCTCGGGCGAGGTGTCGACATCCACCACCTTGCCGTCGGGCGCATGGAGGAGGTGTACCGAGCCGATGCGATAGTCGAGTGGTAGCTGCTGGAAGCGCGGGGTGGCGGGGTTGCTCTCCTCGTTCAGGTAGTCTATCTCAAGACCGATGCGTAGGTCTATCTTGTCGGCGTACTGCTGTCGTAGGCGTGCGTGCTCGGCCAGATAGTCGTCCATGCGGTCCCACTCCATGGTCCAAGCGGTGGAGAAGGGGAGTGGGGCGTGCGAGGAGAATCCATAGGAGCGGAAGCCTTGGCTCACGGCAAAGCGGACGAAGTCCTCCATGCCGGCCCTCCCGTCGCAGTAGAGGGAGTGACTGTGGTAGTTGGTGAGGTGCGGTTGTGTCATTGTTGGGTAGTCTTTACCTTATTATATATATGCTATAGGTCGTACGCTTCGCCCAGCTCGAGCCAGCGCATGCTCTTCTCGTCGAGCAGGTCGTTCACCTCGGGCAGGCGTTTGGAGAGTTTCGTCAGCTTGTCAACGGTCAGCGTGCCGCTGCATAGCTGCTCTTCGATGCGGGCTTTCTCCGTCTCCAGCTCGCCAATCTCCTTCTCTAAACTTTCGTACTCGCGTCGCTCCTTGAAGCTCATCTTTCGCTTCTCGTTCAGTCGCACGCGGGCGGTTTTCTCCTCTTGGGGCTTCTCGGCGGCCTTTTCCTGCTTGGCGCGCGCCTCCTTCCAGTCGCGGTAGTCGCTGTAGTTGCCGGGGAAGTCGCGTATGTCGCCCCCGCCGTTGAACACCAACAGGTGGTCCACCACCTTGTCCATGAAGTAGCGGTCGTGCGACACCACGATGAGGCACCCCTTGAACTCCTTGAGGTACTCCTCCAGTACGTTGAGGGTGATGATGTCGAGGTCGTTGGTAGGCTCGTCGAGCACCAGGAAGTTGGGGTTGCGCATCAGCACGGTGCAGAGGTAGAGCCTCCGGCGCTCGCCGCCGCTGAGCTTGTACACGTAGCTGTGTTGTGTCTCGGGGGTGAAGAGGAAGTGCTGGAGGAACTGCGAGGCGGTGAGCTTCCGTCCGCCGCCCACGTCTATCACCTCGGCGATGTCGTGCACCACGTCTATTACCTTCTGTTGCTCGTCAAACTGCAGTCCCTCCTGCGAGTAGTAGCCGAAGCGTACCGTCTCGCCGATGTCGATGGTGCCGCTGTCGGGCTTCTCCAGTCCCATCAGTAGCTTGATGAAGGTGGACTTGCCGGTGCCGTTGTTGCCCACGATGCCCATCTTTTCGTAGCGGGCGAAGGTGTAGGAGAAGTCGTCCAGTATCTTCAGCGGGCCGAAGCTCTTGTAGAGGTGGTCGGTCTCGAATATCTTGCTGCCAATGTACGAGGCTTTCACCTCCAGCCGCACGTTTCCGCCTTGCTGCCGCTGCTTGGCCACCTTCTCCAGCTCGTAGAAGGCCTCCTCGCGGTAGCGTGCCTTGTGGCCGCGGGCTTGCGGCATGCGGCGCATCCATTCCAGTTCGGTGCGGTACAGGTTGTTGGCCCGTTCTATCTCCACCGTCTTGGCATCGATGCGCTCCTGCCGTTTCTCTAAGTAATAGCTGTAGTTGCCTTTGTACTGGTACACCTGTCGGTTGTCTATCTCAACGATTTCCGAGCAGACGCGGTCGAGGAAGTAACGGTCGTGTGTCACCATGAGGAGGCTGAGGTTGGTGCGGCGCAGGTACTCCTCCAGCCACTCGGTCATGTCGAGGTCGAGGTGGTTGGTAGGCTCGTCGAGCATCAGGAAGTCGGGTTCGGTGATGAGGGCGTTGGCCAGCGCCACCCGTTTCAGCTGTCCGCCGGAGAGCTGGCCCACGGGCTGGTCGAAGTTCGTAATCTTCAGCTGCGAGAGTATTTGCTTGGCCTTCTGCTCGTATTCCCATGCCTTCTCGTGGTCCATGCGGGCCAGTAGCTCGTCGAGGCCGGGATGCCCCTCGGTCTCCATGCTTCGTTCGTACTCTTTGATTAGCTCCACGGTGGCGTTGCCGTGGTGGAAGCAGGCCTCCAGCACGCTGAGCTGCTTGGGGTAGCGCGGGTCTTGCTCGAGGTAGCCCACGCGGAGGTCGCGGCGGAACACGATGTCGCCGCTGTCGTACCCTTCACGTCCGGCGATGATGTTGAGCAGGGTGGTCTTGCCGCTGCCGTTCTTGGCGATGAGGCCCACGCGTTGCCCTTCGCCGATGCCGAAGGTGATATTCTGGAAAAGCACCAAGTCGCCGAACGACTTGGTGAGTTGGTCTATTTGTAAGTAGGGAGACAAATGCGTAGTGATTAGTGGGTTGGTGATGAGTGATTAGTGGTTGTTGCCGGCGTCGCCGGCAAGGGCGGACTGGTAGGCCTCCAGCACGTTGACGGGCTGTCCGGCCTTTACCCGGCTCCACACCAGCTTCATGGGGTCGATGGTCCGACCTTGGTAGCGTAGCACGGCGGCTTCGCGGTTGCCGTCGATGAGCGTCTGCCACTCCATGCCCTCCACCTCGTTGACCAGGATGGTACCCACGGTCAGCCCGATGGCGAGCCATTCGTCCCGTTTCTTGGGGCCTATCGTGCCACTGTCCACTATTTGCTGGATGTGCTCCAGGTCCTCTTCCGTGCCTTGAAAGTCCTTCTTCAGGTCGTCCTTCACCAGCTCTGTTATCCAGTCGTATGCCGCGTTGATTTGGTAGATTTCCGCGAGGCGTACGGGTATCAGTTCGGCCGGGTATTTCTCGCCCTCGTGGCGGATGGCGAGGGTGGCGATAATGGCCTCGGCCTCCTGGATGGAGCCACCCTTGGGTACGGTGAAGGAGCACTCGATAGTGATGTTTTCCATGCCCAGCACCCAGAGGTGTGTAGTGTAGTAGGTGCCCTCCTCCTCGAACATTATCTGGCTGTAAGCCGCTTCTGTCGTGCCTATTCGTACTGTCGTGGCCGAGGAATTCTCCGTCAGCTCAAGTTGCACGCTTTCTTGGCCGTAGCCCGCCTCGCCCTTGAAGACCGATATGCGGAAGTTGCCCGTCCATACGTCGGGGTTGTAGAAGAGGAAGGACTCTTCGCCGTCCCCAAACTCTGCCCACTGGGCCGGATAGTGCATCTCGAACCAAGCGCCGGGAGAGATAAATTTCTTGCTTTGCATCATGTAGGGTCTTATATATAATAATGTGGCAAAAGTACGGAATAAATCCCGTTAATCAAACAGCTCCTGCAGCACCTCAAGCGATTTTAGCACGGGGAAGTCCGGCAGGTGCAGCCGGTAGTAGTCGTTCATGATGGTGAGGCAGCGGGCACGTTCCACACGGCTCATGCCGAAGAGATGCATGGTGTCGTAGTTCATGCGCATCAACTGGCGGATGTGGGCCGCCTCGTCGGGCTGCACAAACGAGGCGTGCAACGTGGGGCGGGTAGGGGTAAAGCAGGCGTTGAGCAGGTCGAAGTAGTCGCCTGCGTGGTACTCCTCCAGGTTGGGGTAGAAGCCCAGGAACCGTGAGAGGCGCATAAGGAACACCAAGTGGAAGTTGGCATAGCTCTCCCGGCACTCGTCCAGCCACACGATGGAGTGCTGGAGGTAGGCGAAGAGCGGGCGGTTCTCCCCCTCCTCGCGGATGGCACGGTAGAGGAACTCCGCCAGGAAGAAGGCGATGGAAGACTTGTAAGGGTCGTAAGGCAGCGTGGCGAAGGGGTGCATCGACTTGGCCTCCTTGATGCGGTGGAGCGATGCCTTGGGGCGGTAGTCCACCTCGCACTCGATAAAGGCCAGTGGCTGGAACAGGGCGGACTTCACCGACGCCTTCCGTGAGCGGGGCACCGGCACCAAGAAGGATGCCCGGCCCGCCAAGTCGGTGTACATCTCCACTATATAATAGGTGTCGCTGTACTTCAGCGTGTGGAGCACGATGCCTTGTGTCTTCTGCAACATATCAAGGCAAAAGTACGCAATAATCCGTTTCGCCGTGCGGCTACGGGTAGATAAAATGGCGTCGCCCGTCCGTTTACAGCTTTTAACTAAAAGATGCAAGAATTGCACTTTGTTGATAATCAGCGTAAACGGCAGTGGGTTAACCCCTTCCGAAGCTCAAAACGATATGTTTTTTAATGCAAACGCTTGTC